>JAYUCP010000129.1:0-5786 GCA_043740245.1 Acidobacteriota bacterium
GTGTCTGCCCCGGTCGCCTTTGACACCTTCGATGTCGTCTGTTGCCACTGGGGCAGACACGCAGGTCTGCCCCCTACGTTTTCCAACTCCATTGCCTCACTACCCGGACAACCAAACCCGGAGGTTAAATATGCTTTCACTCAAACTCAAAAGCGACTTGCTGCTCTTGACCGTGCTGGCGCTCTGCACCTCGCTGTACGGCCAAACGTCCACTGGTGAAGTCAACGGCACGCTCACCGATCCCAACGGCGCGGCGGTCGCCAACGCGCGCGTCAAGCTCATCAATCAGGCCACCAAGATCGAGTCGCAAGCCGCGCCCCGGCAGGATGGCTCGTTCATTTTCGTCAACGTCAGGCCCGGCGCTTACGTGCTGCGGATCGAGGCGAACGGCTTCAAGACGGCGCAAACCTCGGTCTTCACCGTGGGCGTCAGTCAGGCGGTGACGAACGATGTGGCGCTCACGGTCGGCGAGGTCAGCCAAACGGTCGAAGTGAGCGCGGGCGCGGAACTCGTGCAACGTTCGACCTCCGAGTTGGGCACCGTGATTCAGGAGCGCGCCGTGCAGGACTTGCCGCTGAACGGGCGCAACTTCACGCAGTTGCTGACGCTGACGCCGGGTGTGACGCCGGTTTCGACTTCGCAAAACCGGAACGTCGGCTGCTGCGAAGGCAACGTGGGTCTGCCGGGATCGGGCTTTTCCGACGCTTCGTTTCACGGGCAGTTGAACCGCTCGAAGCTTTACTTCTACGACGGCATCATCAACACCAACGTGCGCGGGCCGACGTATATCGTGATCCCGAACATTGACGCGGTGCAGGAATTCAAGGTCGTCGGGCACGATGCCAAATCCGAATTCGGCGGCGCGACGGGCGGCATCGTCAATATGGTCTCGAAGTCCGGCGGCAACAGCCTGCACGGCTCGGCGTTTGAATACGTGCGCAACAATTTCTTCGACGCGCGCAATGCCTTCACCGACGCCACCTGCACGCTGGCCCGTTGTCAGCCGGGCCAGTTTGTGCCCAGCGGGCCGACGCCGTTTCATCAGAATCAATTCGGCGCGGTGGTCAGCGGCCCCATCATCAAGAACAAAACCTTCTTCTCGGCCAGCTACGACGGTTGGCGCTACAGCCAGGCCGGTTTGGGTTTGTCTTACGTCCCGACGGCTGCCGAAATCGCGGGCGATTTCAGCAATACGAGTTCAGGCTTCCGCCGTCAAATCTATAACCCGTATTCGACGCGCGCCTCGGGCACTACGTTTGTGCGTGATGCTTTCCGTTGCGACGCGACGGGCAATCCGCTGCCGGTGAATGCCCAAAAGCAGCAGGATCAAACCATCGGCGCGGCCTGCAACAAGCTGCCGCAGGCCTTGATCTTTGGGCCGATGCAGAAGTTCTTTCAGACCTATTCGGCGACGCCCAACTTCTCGGACGCGCGCGACCTGACCACCAACTTCATACAGACGCGGCCCACCATCAACAACTCGAATAGTTTTCAAGGGCGCGTGGATCACCGCTTCCGCGACGCCGACAGCATTTTCTTCCGCTACACCGAACAGCGGAATACGATCCTGACGCCGATTGGCAACGTCGGCTCGACGGGCGGCGGTTCGCAAGGCCGCAACTACGGCGGCGGCTGGACGCACGTCTTTCGCCCGAGTCTGATCCTGGATGTGCGCATCGGCTATGCGGGCCGGCCCGGTGTGGATGCGGGCCAGCAGAACCAGCACGAGGCCGGGCTTGAGCCGCTCAAGCAGGCGGGGTTTGGCGACGTTGAAAAGTACGGCGGCCTGCTCGTCGCCTTACAGAACTGGACCAATGGCGGCAACAACAATTTCGGCATTCGTGGCGCGGCTCCGCGCGAGAATCCGAATTGGAGCTTGACGCCGAATCTGATCTGGCTGAAAGGCCATCACAACATCAAGACGGGCTTCTGGTATATCGAAGCCAAGCGCATCCAGTTGAACACCTTTCAAACCTACAGCTTCAACGACGAACAGACGCGCAACCCGTCGGCGGCGACGGGCGCGACCGGCCTATCGCTGGCGTCGGCGCTGCTTGGGTTGCCCAATACGTTTACCGCTCAACTGCCGATCCTGCATGGCGGCCCGGTGCGCTTCAAATATGGCGCGTTGGCGGGTTATGTGCAGGATGAATGGAAAGTGTCGCCGAATGTGACCTTGAGTTTGGGCTTGCGTTACGACTACCTGAACCAGCCGAAGACGCTGGATGGCCGGCTCTGGAACTCGCTCGATCTGCCCAATAAAAAGTGGATCATTGGCGCGAGCGTCATGCCCGGCTTTTGCAGCGTGGTCAAAGCCGCGCCCTGCATCCCGGACGCCTTTCAGACGGACGCGCACTTCGGTGACGTGATCCTGGCCGGCAAGGATTTCTTCGCGCCCGCGCCGGTGAAAGACAATTGGGGGCCGCGCGTGGGTGTGGCCTGGGCCATCAATCGGAAGACGGTGTTGCGCGCGGGCTACGGGCTTTATTGGGACGCCATCACCGCCCGCAGCCAGTATGCGCAAAACGATCTCGAAGCCGCCGTCTGGCCCGATGCCACGGCCTTCTCCGGCGGGCCGATCAATGCCAGCGCCAACTTCGTCAACGCGACGCAGCTCAGCATCATTCAGCAGCAGGGACAAGGCTTCGCCGTTCCGCTGCCGACTGCCAGCCCCTGGACGGTGGGCGGCTTCAACGATGACCCGCACTACAAAGACCCTTACTCGCAGCAATGGCACTTGGAACTGCAACGCGAACTGACGCCGGCGCTGGCGCTCACCGCCGCGTATGTGGGGAGCAAGAATGGCCGGCTGCCTTATTCGGGCCTGGGCAACGCCGCGCGGCAGGCTTCGCCGAATGGCACGGCGAACGCGGTGATTGACGCGCTGCGTCCGATGCCCTGGGTGGGCGCGGGTCTCAACTACACGCTGAGCACCGGCTATTCGAACTACAACGCGCTGCAGACCAAGTTACAGAGGCGTTTTACCAACGGCCTGAGTACGCTGGTCTCTTACACCTGGAGCAAATCCATTGACGTGAGCAGCGGCTATTTCAACGTCGAGAACGGCGCGGGCGGCGGCTCGACGATTCAAAACTATGGCGACCCCAGCACCGCGCGCGGCGTGTCGTCTTACGATATCACGCATTTCCTTTCGTGGGCGACGCTCTATGAGTTGCCGTTCGGGAAAGGGAAGAAGCACTTCCAGAGCGGCCCGGCCGCCTGGGTGCTGGGCAACTGGCAGGCGAACTACATTATGCAGGCGCGCTCGGGCGCACCCTACAACCTGCAAGTCACCGGCGACTTTGCCAACCTGCGCGGGAGCGCATCGAGCGCCCCCGGCAACTATCTTCGTCCGAACCTGATCGCCGATCCCTTTGTGGCCGGCCCAGTCGCGGCGAATCCCGACCCGCTGTGCCAGCGGACCGTCTCGCAGGGCGGACGCGCGGCTGATGCGACGCACACGACCTTTAGCTGGTTCAACTCCTGCGCCTTCGGCATCCCGTCCGGTTCGTTCGGCAGCCTGGGGCGCAATGTTTACCGGGGGCCGCACGTGTTCAACATGGATTACTCGATGTTCAAGAGCGTCCAGGTGCGCGAAGGCATGAATCTGCAATTGCGCTTCGAGGCGTTCAACATCTTCAACGTGCAAAACTACGATGTGCCATCGGCGGTCACCGTCAATTCCAACGCGACGCAGATCGCGGCCAATGTGGGGCGCATTACGTCACTGGCGCAGGGGACGACGCCGCGGCAGTTGCAGTTCGGCTTGCGGTTCGTTTTCTGATAGCAATGTGTAAGGCAGGTTGAGAACCTGCCTTACACATTTTCTCAAGAGGTTTCACCATGTTCACCAACAAATCACACTGGTCAACGTTACTTTGTGCTTTGCTCGCTGTGTTGGGCGCAAGCGGCCTGGTTACGGCCCAGACCGTCACGGGCACAATTTCCGGCCTCGTGCTGGACGCATCCGACAACGCCATCGCCGGCGCGACCATCACCGTCGTCAGCCCCAAGACCGGCACGACGCGCACCGTCACGACCAATGAATCGGGCGGCTTTAGCATTCCGGCGTTGCAGCCGGACGTTTACACCGTCAGGGTCGAGATGAAAGGCTTTCGCGTACTCGAACGGCAAAACAACGTGCTGAGCGCGAACGAAAATCTGGCGCTCGGACGCATGGTGCTACAGGTCGGCCAAGTGAGCGAAACCGTCACTACCATTGCCGAAGGCGCAACCGTCGAGACCGAGAGCAGCGATTTGACGGGTCGCCTGACCTCCGACCAGATTGACCTGATTTCGACCAAGGGGCGCGACATCACGTCGTTGCTGCGGTTACTACCGGGTGTGTCTTATCTGGATGACGTAGAGAGTGTGGGCGACGGCTTTGGCACCGACCTGCCCAATGTATCGGGGCAGCGCGGACGTTCGAGCATTGCAACGGTCAATGGCCTCAACGCCAGCGAGCCGAGCGGGTCGAACAAAGTCAGCATGACGACCAATCAGGACGCCATCGCCGAGGTCAAGGTGCTGCGCAACAACTACGCGCCGGAATTCGGCAACAACGGCGGCGCGCAAATCAACATCGTCACCAAGAGCGGCAAAAAACAATACTTCGGCAGCGCTTATTACTTCCTGCGCAACGAAGCCTTCAACGCCAACAGCTTTTTCAACAACAAACAGGCGCTGGAAAAAGCCCGCTACCGGCACAATATATGGGGCTTCAACGGCGGCGGGCCAGTGCAGATTCCGTGGCTCTATCCGAACCGGGACAAGAAGAAACTCTTTTTCTTTTACTCGCTCGAAAAGCCGCGCACCATCACCCCAACTGCGGCGAAGTTCGTGACAGTGCCGACGGCGCTCGAACGCAATGGCGATTTCTCGCAATCCTTCACGGGGCTTTCTGCCGGGCTGCCGATCAAGGCTTATATTCGCGACCCGCTGATTGCGACGGGCGCTTGCAGCGCGACCGATCAGTCGGCCTGCTTCCGCGATCCGACGCGCGCGACGGCGGACAATCCGCTGGGGCTGAACATCATTCCGCGCAACCGCTTCAATGCGAGCGGCGCGGCGATCCTGAATTATTTCCCCGTGCCCAACCAGTTGGGCGGACGCACGCTGGCCGGCAATGCGTTCAATTACGTCATTCAAAAAAGCGTGGACGTGCCGAAGCAGAGCCAGGTCATCAGCATGGATTTCAAGCCGACCGAGAAAGACACCTTCTTCGTCAATGCGCAATGGTGGACGGCGGATAACGAAGGCTTCGACACGTCGGGCTGGCCGAGCGGCGACAACAACCGCTGGGGCATCAGTTCGCATTACCTCTACCGCGACAACGGCATGTCCATCAATTGGGTGCGGCTGATTAACCCGGCGATGGTCAACGAAGTCTCAGTCGGCATCCGGCACGATTCCGAAGGCTTCATCCCTTCGACGGGCGAGATTGACCGGCTGACGCGCACGGCGTTGAAATACACCGCGCCGCAGCTTTTCCCCGGCAACAACAAGCTCGGCACGATTCCGCGCGCGACCAGTTGGGGCGGCCTGTCGCAAACGACGGTGGCGAATATCAACTGGCTGGATCGTTGGGGCGAAGTCGGCGACGATTACATCCTGCCCTCGATCACCGACAACTTCAGCTTCAATCGCCGCAATCACAATTACAAAGCGGGCTTTTATCTCGAACGCATCCGCAACGGCGAAGCGCCCGGCGGGCAATGGTCCGGAGCCTTTAACTTCAGCAGCAACGACAGCAACTACACCGCCGCGCTGGGCAACACGGGCCATCC
>JAYUCP010000130.1:0-14306 GCA_043740245.1 Acidobacteriota bacterium
GCCAATATCGGCGCGGGTTCGACGGTGGGCGCGACGGGCTTGGGCTATCGCGATGGGCTGTCGGCGTGGTGGTGGGTCGGCTCGGCGGGCATCGGCTCAATGATTCTGGCCTTCACGGTGGGGCCGCGCATCTGGCGCGTGGCGCGCGAACAAAACCTGTTCACGGTCGGCGATTACTTGGAATTCCGCTATGACCGGCGTGTGCGTGGCGTCATCGCGTTGCTGTTGTGGATCGGCGCGCTGGCGATTCTGGCGGGGCAGTTGATTGCGGTGGCGTGGATCTTGAATGTCACGGCGGGTGTGAGCAAACCGGTCGGTTGTTTGATCGGCGCGACTGTGGCGACGCTTTATTTCACGGCGGGCGGCTTGCTCGGCACGGCGAAGGTGAATGCGCTGCAATTGTTCGTGAAGCTTTTCGGCTTTGGGCTGGCGCTGTGGTTTCTGCTCAGGCAGAGCGGCGGGTTTTACGCCTTGCAGATGTCGCTCGACCTGGGCGACTCGGTTAAAGATTCCAAGGCCTATCTGAGTTTGACCGGCATTGGCGCGCCGGGCGTGTTGCGGTATCTGGCGTTGCTCGCGCCCTCGTTCGTGATTTCGCCGGGGCTGTTGCAAAAGGTCTTCGGGGCGCGCGATGAACGCGCGGTGCGGCGCGGCGTGGCATTGAATGCAATTGGGCTGCTGGCGTTTGCCGCTGTGCCCGCACTGCTGGGGATGATCGCGCGCGCGCACTTCCCCGCGTTAGCCAATCGTGAATTGGCGTTGCCGACCTTGTTGGTGCAAGCGTTGCCGCTCTGGCTGGGCGGTCTGTTGCTGGGCGCAATCTTTTCGGCGGAAGTCAGTTCGGCGGATGCGGTGTTGTTTATGCTGAGCACTTCGTTGAGCAAAGACCTCTATAAAACCTTCATCAATCCGGCGGCGGATGACCGGCAGTTATTGCGCGTGGTGCGCCGGACGGCGGTGCTATGCGGAGCGTTGGGAGCGCTGCTGGGCATGCTGTTGCCGGGCGTGATTTCGGCGCTGACGATTTTTTATACCTTGCTGTCGGCGGCGCTGTTGTTGCCCTTGCTGGCGGGGCTGTATACAAAACGCGTCAACGCGAACGCGGCGCTGGCGGCGATTCTGGTTTCGGTGGCGCTGACCTTCGTGCTCGAACGCTGGACGGGCGGCACGGGCTGGCACAACATCCCTTCGGTGTTGCTGGGCACAGGCGCGGGTGCAATCGTGATGGCGGTATGGCAGTTGTTACTCACACCCAACACCAACCTCAAAAACAAGCAATGACAGTCGGACGGTTCGCGCCGTCTCCAACCGGTGCGTTGCATTTGGGCAATCTGCGCACGGCGCTGCCTTCGTGGCTGTCGGCCAAAGCGCAAGGCGGGCGCTGGCTGGTGCGCATCGAAGACATGGCACGCGGCTCGGCAACCGCGCTGGCGCGCCGAGTTTGACCGCGTTGCAAAAGCGCGGCGTGAGCTTGCAGGAAATCATCGGCTGGCTGGGGTTGGAGCCTGGGCTGTTTGGCGCAACCAACGGCGTGTCAGGCGGCTGATTTGATCAAAGCGTTCGCGTGGGAACGAGTCCCGGCAGGTGCGGTGGCTGTGCCAGCAGGATGTATTTGAGCGCAAAGCGGCAAGCGGCAGTTGAAAGAACCTCAAACGATGGCCTGCTACGCTACAATTACCCGCAGCTTGCCCGGTTAGTGAATAACAAGCGCAAAACAGTCAAAGCGTGGCTGAAGGGTTTGCTGATTACTTGCAGCGATTCACTCCAAGAAAGGACCTTGCTGCGCCGCTTACGAAAGGTGCAACCGATTTTAGATGAACAGTGAAAAGTCACCGGTCTCCGCAACCGCTCCGCTGGCCGAATACACCAACCGCCGCGCCGCACGCCGCGCCCGCGTCGCCGCCGAAGACGCCCGCAGTCAAAACCTTTGGAAATGGCGGCGCATCGTCTTCGCCAGCGGTCTTGCCATCCTGGCGATTGGGTTCGCCGGATACCTGTCGAGTTGGTGGCTGGCGTTGCCGGTCGTCGTCTTCATCGGGCTGATGGTCAAGCATCAGCAAGTGCGCGAGGCCAAAGCCGAGGCCGAACGCGCGGTGCATTTTTACGAATACTGCCTGGCGCGCCTGGATGAAGAGCAACTCAGTTGGGCTGGGCGCGGCAATGCGGGCGTGCGCTTCGCCAACCCGCAGCACCCTTACGCCGAAGACCTGGATTTGTTCGGCCACGCTTCGCTGTTTGAATTGCTCTGCACAGCACGCACCCGCGCGGGCGAAGAGCGGCTGGCCGGTTGGCTGCTCGCTCCCGCGCCCAGCCCGGAGATCAAGCAACGCCAACAGGCCGTTGACGAATTACGCACCAAGCTGGATTTGCGCGAAGACCTGGCCCTACTTGGCGATGACATGCGCACCGGCATTCATCACGATGAATTGGCTGCGTGGGGCAATGGCACGCCGACGTTCACATCACGCGGCGTGCAGTTGATAGCAATCCTGCTCGGCGTCATTACCTTGCCAGCGGTCGTGCTGTGGCTGGTTTATGGCTGGGGAAATCTGGCGTTTGCGGCGTTGCTGCTTGAAACGCTCTTCCTGATTCGCGTGCGGGCTGACGTAGCCCACGCCATCAGCGCCGTCGAACGGCCCAGCCGCGATTTGAAATTGCTGGTGCACTTGCTCGCGCGGTTTGAGCAAGAGAGTTTTGTTTCGCCACGGCTGGTGCAATTGCGCGCCGAGTTGGACGCCGAGGGCTTGCCGCCTTCGCAACAGATCGCGCGGCTGCATCGGCTGTGCGAGCGTTTGGATTGGACGAAGAATCAGTTCGTCGCGCCCGTCGCGTTTGTGCTGCTGATTCCGGTGCATATTGCGTTGGGCATTGAGCGCTGGCGCGCCCGCTACGGACGGCAGATCGCGCGCTGGCTGGATGCGCTGGCCGAGTTGGAGGCGTTGAATTCATTGGCTGGCTACGCTTATGAACATCCCGGCGATCCGTTTCCCGAGTTGGTTGAGAGCGAGCATTGTTATGAAGGTGAACAGCTTGGGCATCCGTTGATTCCGGCAGCGCGCTGCATTCGCAACGATGTGCGGTTGGATGCCGAGCATCAATTGCTGCTCATCAGCGGTTCGAATATGTCCGGCAAAAGCACGCTGATGCGCACGGTGGGCGTCAACGTCGTGCTGGCGCTCGCCGGTGCGCCGGTGCGCGCTCAACGCTTGCGGCTGGCGCGGCTGAACGTGGGCGCTTCGATTCATATTCTGGATTCGCTGCAAGCCGGGGCATCGCGCTTTTACGCCGAGATCACACGCTTGCGGCAAATCGTCGAGCTGACCAAGGACGAATTGCCGCTGCTGTTTTTGCTGGATGAAATTCTGAGCGGCACCAATTCGCACGACCGCGCGATTGGCGCGAGCGCCGTGGTCAAGGGCCTGGTGGCGCGCGGCGCGCTGGGGTTGGTGACGACGCACGATCTGGCGTTGACGCGCATAGCCGATGAATTGAACGGCCACGCCCGCAACGTGCATTTTCAGGACGAGTTGAAAGACGGCCAGATGTATTTTGATTACCGCATTCACCCGGGCGTGGTCGAACGCAGCAATGCGTTGGAGTTGATGCGAGCGGTTGGTTTAGAGGTTTGATTACTTCTGCCACTTCACTTCCAGCACAGCCCGATCGCGTGTGTTGAAAAACCCGAAGATGTTATTGCGCTTGCCGCCGAAAAAATCCGCGCCCAAGCCCACGCTCCAATGATCGCCAAAGCTGCGCGTGCCGCGCGGACGGATCAGATACTGCCGTTGATTCAAACCCGTCAGCACAAACAACTCCGGCTTGAATTTTTCGTGAAAGAAATTCGTGCGCACAAAAAACGACGCCAGATGGTTGTAGCGCGGAAAGAGCAAGCGTTGCTGGGGCGCCGAGACGAAGGAGAGGAAGTATTGCCCGCTCAACCACACCCATTCGCGCGGCGAATAGTCCACGCCCACGACGCTGGAAAATTGCCCGGCCTTGCCAAAGCCATCGCGCAACGGCTGCTCGTTCACAGCAACGGGGCGCTGGCGATTCCAGCCCGCTTCCAAACGCAACACTACCGGCCCAAAGTTGTTCGCGCCCGTCACGCCAAACACTTCTTTGCGGTCATAGCGCGGTTTGAAAACGACCGTTGGCAACTCTGCACCAGGTTTCGGTTCGAGACCACCGATGTAATTGGTCGGCGCGTCTTCCCAGCCGTAAAAATAGTTGGCCGTCCAATCCCAGGTTTTGATCGCACGGCTGAAACGCGCGCCGAATTGCGAGGCGCGCAACTGATACGCGGGCCGCGCAGTCTTTTCAGCACGTATCGCCAGTTGCGCGAGCGGCGAATCCTGCAACGCCGCTTTGATCAGCCCCAGCCCAAAACTCTGCCCCGCACCGAACTCGTTGCCCTCGACCGGCAAACGGCCCGGCGCGAAGTAAGGAACCCAGAGCAATTGCAACGAGCCTTTCGCAACAGGCACATCCGCGCGCGCCAACCACAAAGGACGGCGCGACTCCAGAAAGTCTTCCAGAATGAATTCGCGGTAATCGAGCGGGTTGATCACGTCGAGCACGCGCAACCCGTCGGCCTGCCCCCAGACGACTTGTTGCAAACCGAACTTGAGATCAACCTTGCCCGCCTTGCCCTCGATCACCGCTTGGCGCGGATCAAGCCACAGTTTGTTCGGATAGCCCAGGCGCTTGACCGGGTCGTAATGCGCGCGCGCCGCCAGCGTCAGCCGCCAGGCGTCGCTGATTTTGTAAACGCCCTGCGCGTCCAATTGCGTGCGCGACATTTGCAGTTGATGCGGCGCGTTCAGCTTGAAGCCCGTGCGATTGCGCAGCGTCAGCGACCAATTCCAGTTGGAAGGTTTTGGTATTGGCTCTGGCGTTGGCTCTTGCGCAATGGCCGGAAAAATCAAAAGGCAAAAGGCAAAAATCAAAAAGCAAAAGGTCGGCACTTCTTTCTTTCTCTTGGTGGAAGAAACAAGCCCCGCATTTTTGATTTTTGATTTTTGCCTTTTGCCTTTTGATTTACTACGCATCGGCATCAGAACACGTCCGCCTTTTCCAGCGCCTGTTGCGTGAACATTTCTTCTTTCAGCCCACTGTTGAATTTGATCTCTTCGATCACCATCACGGAGCGCGTGCCATCGGCGGGCGTGCCGACTTCGACTTGTTTGGCGACCCAGATGCCGCTGATCTTTTCCAGTTGGCTGGCTTTCAGAACGCGCACGCGCTGCCCGGCCTTGTCATACATCTCCGCTAGCACGGTGTACGGCACGTCCACCGGTACCCACAGATAAACGTAGCTGTTTTGCGAACGATCCGCCGCCACCGGGCGCGCTTCGATCTTGTAGCACTTGCGGCCTTCGATCACCTCGCCCTCGCCGATGATTTTGTAGTTGTAATCGTCGAGCACGCGCTCGGCCATGTCTTCGTTGGTGAAATCGGTGCCGAGGAATTTGCGCCCGCGTTCTTGCGGCGCGATGCGGCGCGTGCGCTGGATGGCAGGCGTATACAACCATTGGCGGTCGCCGATGCCGGTTTGGTTGTGAGTCAGCAAACCTACGCCACGCACTTCGGCGGGGTCGGTGAAGCGCGCGAGCGTCTTGCTGTTGCCGAGCGTGCCGAGTTTGCGCAGCGAGAATTTCTTGCTGCGCAACGTGCCTTTTTTGTCATAAACGTCCAGCCGTGCGCGCCAATAACTATCGCGGCTGTTGTCTTGTTTGTAGACCGTGTCCATCAACTGGCGCGCATCGGGCGCGACCGCGCAGGCCCTATTTGTTTCAAGGTGCAGCCAGCCAAAGGCCAGCAGCAAAATTGACGCGATCAAAGTCTGGTTCTTACTCCGCATTTTCCTCTCCATTGATTGGTGCTTCGATGAGTTCCAGCAATTCTTGCAACAGGCGTTGTTGTGTGTCGTCGAGTGTCGTGCTCTCGCGCAACTCACGGACACATTCGACAATGAAATCACGGCGTTGCGCCAGCAGTTGCCGCCACGCGGCCAGCCGCACGGCACGGCGGCGGCGGGCTACCAACTGCGCACGGTTGAGTTGCAAGCGTTGCAGGGTGAAAACTCCAACCGGAGTCAGGGCTTGCAGCACGCCGCTCGAACGCACCAGGAAATGCCGGGCGAATGGCTCCCGGCGTGGATTCCACAACCACGACTCTGCCGGTTGAACCGGCCAGTAATCGCTTTTGTGCCAATTGCAGCGCGCGCAGCAATAGACCAGATTTTCAAGCTCGTCGCCGCCGCCTTTGCCCTGCGGCTGAAAATGGTCAAGCGTCAATTCACCGCCCGCATCCATTTCGCTGACGCCGCAATACTCGCAAGCAAAGCGCGCCCGCTCACGCACCTGCTGCCGCAATTCTTCCGGGATTGGCATCGCTCACCTGATCGGTCATGCCGCCCGTTGCGCTTCCGCCACAGGTTGCCGCAAGGCGCGGATTTCGGCGCGTAAGGTTTCGTTCTGCGCCGCCACTGTTCGATTGCGCGCCCGCACTTCAGCCAGGCTGGCTTCCGCTTCCGCCACCTGTGCGTGCAAGACGGCCAATTGCCGCTCATCTTCAGCCTCTTGCTCAGGCGTCAACCCCCATTGCGCCATTTCGATGCGATCCCATTTGTCGTACCACGCTTGCAGTTGCGCCTGTTCCTCCTCCGTCAACGCCAGCCCGCGTGTGGAACGGTCGTGCAATTGGCTACCCAACGAATCATCAATTTCCATCGGTTTACTCCTTTCAGAAAACACCGGGTCATTTTACGCCCGCCGCTTTGATCCGCAACGCCAGGTCATCCCCACTTCCAGTTTCGGCCCCCTATTCATAACCAATCGCTTCGATCACTTTCAATTGCATCGTGCGCCGCGCCGGCCACCACGCTGCCGCCAGCGCAATCACCAAAATGATCGGCAGCGACAGCAGGATCAATTTCACCGGCACGATGAAGGGCACGATGTAGCCGCCGATCATCGCCGAGGCGGTGCGCACGATGAAATAGGTGTTCGCCATCCCCGCTAGCACGCCCATCACCAACCCGATCAACGCGATCACGACGGCTTCCAGCAGGATCAGCTTGCGAATCTGGCGGCGTTCACCGCCCAGCGCGCGCAACACGCCGAGTTCGCGTTTGCGCTCGGCGGTCGAGATCACCAGCGCGTTGACGATGCCCACCGCCGCCGTGAAAATCGCCACCAGCATCTGCATATAGGTCATCACGAAAAAGCCGTCGAGCAATTTCATGATGTTCGCGCGCCACTCTTCCTGCGTGTAAATGAAGGCGCGCTGTTCGCCCTTTATTGCCCGCGTCAGTTGTTGTTTGAACGCTGTGCGATCAACGCCCGGCAACAGGTTGATGTCAACGATGTCAATCGCCGCGTCGTTCCAATAACGTTTATAAAGCGAACGCTCCATAAACAGCGTGCCCTTCTCGGACGAGTAATCCTCGATAATGCCGACAATCGGGCGCTCAAACGGTTCGGCCGGGGTCGCCAGCTTGATCGTGTCGCCGACTTTCAGCCCATAGCGCGTGCAGAAATTGCGCGCCGCGATCACGCCCGCGCCGCTCGTGACCAGCCGTTGCGCGGTGCGCGCGTCCGCGTCTTCAATCTCCAACGTCGAACGCGCAAACCAGCCGTCGAATTCCAGCGCGATGATAGCCACCGAATCCTGTGCGTAGGGTACAAAAGTGAAACGGATATTCTCCAAGCGCTTCACGCCCGGCATCGCGCCGATCTTCTCGCTCAAGGCTTCGTTGAAATGCCAGGTCTTTGAGCGCGCGCCTTCGGTCGTCGTCACAAACAAATCGGAGTTGATGGATTGCCGCATCCAGCGATCCACCACCTGCTTGTAGCTTTGCACATACGCGCCCGTCGCAAAGACGAACATCAAGCCGATCATCAGCGCGCCCACCGTCGTCGAAGTCCGGCGCGGCGACTGAATCATCGCATCCACCGCCAGCACACCCTCCGAGCCAAACAGCCTGTCCATCACCGGGCGCAACGCGCGCGCCGTCCACTCCGACAGCTTCGGCAATAGCGCGATCATGCCCAGGATGATCAAAATGGCGTAGCTGAATTGCACGTACAGCCCCGCGCGCAACGGCGAAAAGCGCACCAGCAATAAGCCCGTCACCACCAGCGCCACGCCCAACACCAGCCGCGCCCGTCCCAACACCGCCTCGCGCTGCCGCGTCTCGATGTTATGCAAGGCCGCCGCCGGATTGAGCATTGAAGCCGCGCGCGCCGGTGCCCAGGCCGCCAGCAACGAAGCCACCAAGCCCAGCACAAACGACAACGCCGCATACTTCCAGTTAAACACCATCGGCTGGCGCGTCGAAACCAGGCCGAAGATTTGGTCGGCAATCGTGCTCATCACGCGTTCGACCACCACCGCCAACCCGAAACCCAAGCCGATGCCGCAGGCCGAACCGAACAAGCCCATCACCACCGCCTCGCCCAAAAACATGCGCTGCACGTTGGGCCGCTCGACGCCCAGCGCGCGCAGGATGCCGATCTCTTTCCAACGTTGGTTCACCGCGATGCTGAACGTGTTGAAGATGATGAAGGTGCCGACCAGCAGCGCGATAAAGCTGCTCACGGTCATCCCGATGTTTAACCCGGAGATCGTGTTCTCCAGCCCTTGCCCGCGCGAGGCCGGACGGTCTACATCAATGCCGGCAGGCAAGCGCTCTCGCAGCCGTTGCTGCAACTCGGCCACCGTCACGCCCGGTTCGTTCAACAAATCAATGCGGTCGAAGTTTTTGCCGCGCCCGAAGACGAACTGCGCGTTGAAGACATCCATCACCGCGATCTGGCCGCCAAAGACTTCGCCCATGCCTTTGGGTTGGAAGATGCCGCGCACGGTGAATTCCTTTTTGCCCTGCGAAGTGAACAACGGCAGTTTGTCGCCCTCTTTCAACGCATGCTTTTCGGCAAAAGGCCGCGCGATCAGGATCGAATCGGGTTGCGCCAGGGCAATGAGTGGATCACCGATCTCGCTGTGCTCTTCATCGAATTGGTACTCGCGCAACTCGCGGTCGCCGACCATGTCCACGCCGATGATCAGCAGATTGCCTTCATCTTCAAAGGCCGTATGCGCGATTACTTCAATCGCCGGTTCGGCGATCTTCACGCCCGGCGTATCGCGGGCAATGTCCCAGATGGCTTCAGGGAAACCCGCCTCGCCGCCCGTCACTTGCAACGTCGTCTTGCCCGCAACCTTCTCAATCGTCGTCGTCAGCGAAGACAGCAGCGTCACGTTGGCCGTGCGCACGGCAAAGAACACCGCCACGCCGAGCGCGATGCCCAGGATGGTCAGCGCCGTGCGCAGCCGATGCTGCCGCCATTGCTGCCAGGTGATTTGCGCCAGCATTGCAAACATCAGTACGCCTCCACGCGGGCTGCCGCTTTGGCTTTGGCATCAACCAATTCCTCTTTGACGATGCGGCCATCGCGCAACCGCAGAATCTTGTCGCAATGCCAGGCCGCTTCTTGGTTGTGCGTCACCAGCAATATCGTCGTGTTGAATTCGCGGTGCAGATCGTCGAGCAAACTCAAAATCTCTTCGCCCGTTTTTGAATCGAGGTTCCCGGTCGGTTCATCGGCCAGCAAGATCGGCGGTTTGAAAATCAAAGCGCGCGCGATGGCGATGCGTTGCCGTTCGCCGCCCGACAACTGATCGGGTTTGTGCGTGCTGCGGTCGCTCAAACCCACGCGCGCCAGCATCTCGCGCGCCTGCTGCTCGGCCTCGCGTTTAGGCGCGCTCTGCAAGCGCAGCGGCAGCGCGACGTTTTCGAGCGCCGTCAGCGTCGAGAGCAGGTTGAAGGTCTGAAAGATCATGCCGATTTTTTCGCGGCGCAAGCGCGTGCGCGCGTCGTCGCTGAGCGCCGCGATATCCACGCCATCCACCAGCACCTGCCCGCCCGATGGATCATCCAGGCCGCAGACCATATTCAACAGGGTGGATTTGCCCGAACCCGACGGCCCCATCACCGCCACGCGTTCGCCGCGCGGGATATTCAGATTCACTTCAAGCAAGGCATTGACGATTTTGCCGTCACCGTATGAACGCGACACTGCGCGTAATTCGATCATTTCGACCTCACCTCATTCTCATGATTGCGAACCATCATTCACAAGACCTCACGTATAAAACGGGCAAAAGGTGACACCTCTTGCCCGAATCTGAAAAACCAATTTCTAGTACCCCTTGCGTAAACGGCGGCTGAATCGAATCAGCGCCAAACCAGTATTTTGCCCGCTAAATCAGACGGTTTGCCTAAACGTGTGCGCCGCGCGGGCGCAACCTATACAACATCTCGCCCGCTTTCGGCACATACAAAATGCCTTCTTCCTCGCGGCTTTGCCATTCATCCAGCTTGATCGAAGCGGGGTCTAGATAGCCCAGATTGATGCGGCGGCAACGCTCCGCGCTGATGCCGGTGGCGAGCGTAACCTTGATGCGCGGCGTTTCGACGCTCGTCGCGGCGTCGTAAGCGCCCAGCCCGCGCACGTGCGTACTGTGCGCGATGACGCCGAGCGGGTAGTGTTTGAAGCGCTCCCATTGCTGCACAAAATAATCGCGCACATGGTAGCCGATTTCGTCCAGCACCTGGCCGTGGGTGTAACTGACTTCGTCAATGTGCGGCGCGTAAATCACGACTTCGCCGCCATCCGCCACGACGGGCTCGAGCTTGTACATCCCCTTCCCTGCCGTCCACAGATCGTCATAAAGCTTGGGCATCACCGAGAGCACTCGTTTGTAGGGGCGCTGCGCCAGGATGATGTGCAGTTGCGCGGACAAGTCCGCCGCCGCCTCCCAAGCCTCTTCCGGCGCGCCGGTGTAAAGGCCCGCCAGCCCGTCGCCTTTGACGACCATGCAGAAACAGAGTTTGGGTTTGTTGATGAATGAAGCCGCGCGATCAATCACGCGGCGCACGGCGGTCTCTTTGATTCCAATCGTGTCGAAGTTAGTCACGACCGCGCCCAGCCAGTGCGAGAAGTTGATGACTTCGGCGCCGCTGATGCCGGGGAAAAAGTATTTATTGCCGCCGGAAAAGCCCGCGACTTCGTGCGGAAAAACGGGGCCGCAAATGATGATCTGATCGTAATCGAGCACCAGCCGATTCAGGCGCACTGGCACCGCATCCTTCAAAATGCCGCCGGAGATTTTGGCAATTTCGGCGCCGGAGATTTCGCCCAACGTCGTCAATACATCGGGCGCGGCCCAATCGTGATTGAAGATGTTGACGCTGGCATAGCGGCCCGCGCGCTCTTCGGCAGTCACGCCCAGGTGGCGGTTGATCGCCGCTTCGCTCATTGGTTGGTGCGTGCCGAGCGCGATGAGGTAATCCAGCTTGGCGACTTGGCCGCCGAGCGCTTCGTGAAAGAGGCGGAACAGCAGCGGCATCGGCGCGGTGCGCGTGCTGTCGGGAATGATGATGATGACGCGCTGGCCCGCGAGCGAATGTTGCGCGAGGGTTTTCGTGACCAACTCGCGGATTTGCGCTTCATTCAATAATTGATCGGTGAGGCCTTGGCCGATAAGCATTGATCGCTCCGTTCAAGCCACAAAAAAGCACATAGAACGCAAAAAGTCTGACTTTCTTTTGCGACTTGTGCGCCTTTTTGCGGCAATTGTCTACACCCCGCTGTACGCCGAGAATCCGCCATCCACGGGCACCACGACGCCCGTGACAAAGGCCGATGCGGGCGATAGCAACCACAAGACGGCCCCCAGCAAATCTTCGGGATTGCCGAAGCGGCCCATCGGCGTATGCGAAATGATGCTCTGGCCGCGCGCGGTCAACTCGCCCGTCTTTTCGTCCACCAGAAAGGCGCGGTTCTGTTCGCCCAAAAAGAAACCGGGCGCGATGGCGTTGACGCGCAAGCGCGGCGAATACTGTTGCGCCAGATGCACGGCCAGCCATTGCGTGAAGTTGTTGATCCCCGCTTTGGCCGCCGAATAACCGATCACACGCGTCATCGGCCGCATGGCGCTCATCGAAGAGAGATTCAAAATCACGCCTTCGCCCTGCTCGGCCATCTGCCGCCCGAACACCTGACACGGCAAAATCGTGCCGAGCATGTTCAAGTCGAAGACATAGCGCAGCGCCTCTTCGGGCAAATTGAAAAAGGTCAGATCGGGCCGCGTCGTCGCTTGCGGCGTGTTGCCGCCCGCGCCGTTGATGAGGCCATCAATGCGCCCGAAGCGTTCCAGGATTTCGCGCGTCGCCGCTTCGAGCGTAGCGGTGTGCAAGACATCGCCAACGACCACGGCAGCCTGACCAGGGCCATCCATCTGCGCGATGGCGGCCTCGCCCTTTTCTTTGTCGCGCGCCAGCACGGCGACATTGGCGCCGCAGCCAATCAGCGCCTTGCCCATCGCGCCGCACAACACGCCTGTGCCGCCGGTGATGACGATGGTGCGGCCGGTGAAATCGTATAGCTTGGTAAGTTCAGTTAGGTTCATATCAAAATTGCTGGGACAAGCTGTGGTCAAAGAGAAGCTTCATGCCGGAACAACCATCAGGCTCTTTTCTCTATCTGCCGCATAACTCAAACACGCGCGAATATCTTCTTCGGTCAAATAGGGAAAGTCAGACAGGATTTCTTCGTACGACATGCCTGCGGCCAAATACTCCAACACCTCATACACCGTGATGCGCATACCACGAATGCACGGTTTGCCGCTGCGTTTTCCCGGTTCGATGGTAATGATGTCTTTGTAGTTCATCGTTAATCCCCTGCGGCACTTGCCACTACATCAAACGGCGCGAAGTGTTTGCCGAAATGCGTTTCGAGTACGTCGTAATAGGTCTCTTCATTTTCACGCAAGGTGGCGAAGAACGGCGCGCGAAAATCGGCGTGATGCAGCACCGAGCCAAAGGTCACGTGCAGAATCTCGCGCGCGTGAAAGTCGTCAAGCAAGCTCGTCAATTGTTCATCGGCCAGCGCCGCGACAGCCGGCATCTTTTCGACTTCGGCGGAGACGTGATAGCTCGCGCGGTCGGTTGGATAGCGGCCCGCAGCAAAGGCGGCGATGGCGCGGAAGAGCGGCGGGTTGGTCTTGCCGATGGCGCGCAGGGCTTCGAGGTAGCTGGTGCCGGCGGTTTTCAAATGCACCAACTCGCCCGCCACGAGTGAGGCAATCGGATAGATGCTGAATTTGTCCGAGCCGGAATGCAGGCTGAGCTTGTACGGCCCGTAAGTTTGCGCGACGGCCAGATGCTGAGCAAAGGATTTTTCAAACGCCTGCAAATCGCCTTTGTAATCTACGCCCTTCTCAAAATCGCCGATGTAACGCGGCGCCAGGCTGACCCATTGCACGCCCAGCCGCCTCAGTTCGTTGGCGATGTAGATGTGCTCGGCCAGCGTCGTGACCGTCTCCGATTCGTCCACGCTCATTTCCAACTCGAAGGGTTTGCCCTTCATCACGGATTCAAGGTAGCGGTACATCCTGACCGTATGCGTCACGACGCGGCCATACTTGGCGGTCGCGCGCAACAGGTCTTCTTCTTCGATGACAAATTTGAACGTGCCGAGATCAATTGTGCGTTGCAGGCGGGCTTGCGTGTCGGCCCAGGTCGTTTCGAGTTCGGCCCACGGCAACGCCTCGGTTTTGGTGTGCAAGACAGCGATGGGCGCAGTGTTGGCTTCGTTGTCTACGTGCTCGCTGGGGTCAATCGTATAAAAGACAAAGCCGGCGGCGGCGCACGAATCAATGTCGGCGGTGTTTTTCAGATGATCGGCATCCGCGCCAAAGCCGGCGCGCCAGCCTTCCTGCAACACACCCCAGAGCGCGTCATCCATCACCTCTTGCGGCGTGCGCCCGGTGCGCGCGTTTTCGCGGATGGATTGTTGCGGCAGAATCGGTGCCATCGTCGAATGCCGAATGGCGCGAATATGCCCCGGCGTTGCCAAGCCCAGACGGTCTCCGCACCCGGCGGATTTGCGCAAGCCCAGCGTTTGCGGATTGAGGAAGGCAAACACGTTGCGCAGCGCCTGCGCATTCGCGGGCGATGTTTCGCAAAGCGCGAGCGTTAGCGTTTTGTCGCCGAGATTGACCGTGCGGGTCGTGCCGCTGAACTGATCGCGCAGCACCGATTCATCGGCGAGCAGTCCCAACAGTTTTTGCCCGTCGCGGCGACCGAGGAAAAACAGCGTGTTCTCAATCGCCGCGAGCGAAGTGGCGTACACGTCTAACCCCGCAAAGCTGCTGACTTCTCCCGCCAAAGCTTGTGCCTCGCTGGCAGCCAGGGGCGATGCGAGCGCCGCAGTTTGTAGATAATTTACAATCGTTGT
>JAYUCP010000131.1:0-2355 GCA_043740245.1 Acidobacteriota bacterium
CCTGCTCGCCTGGCAGCACGGCGAAGCGGCGGCGCTGGATGAATTGATGGCCGTCGTCTATGACGAATTGCGGCGGCTGGCGGCGGGCCGTTTGAAACAGGAGCGGGCCGATCACACGTTGCAACCCACGGCGCTGGTCAACGAGGTTTATCTGCAACTGGTAGATCAGCGGCAAGTCAGTTGGCAAAACCGCGCGCACTTTTTCGGCGCGGTGGCCGAGATCATGCGCCGCCTGCTGGTAGACCACGCGCGCCGCCATCTGGCCGAAAAGCGCGGCGCGGGCGCGGTCAAGGTCTCGCTCAGCGCAGTCGCCGTCGTCACCGGCAACGAACCCGATCTTGACGTAATCCTGCTCGATCAGGCGTTGACTGAATTGGCGGCGCTCGATCCGCCGCTGGCGCGGCTGGTCGAACTGCGTTACTTCGGCGGCCTGTCCATCGAAGAGACTGCCGAGTTCCTCGCGCTCTCGCCCGCCACCGTCAAACGCCATTGGCAGACGGCGAAAAGCTGGCTCAAGCGGCGCATAACGGAAGGCGCTTGAGAATCCCCACTCCACGATGACCCCACAACGCTGGCAACAAGTCCGCCGAATTTTTGAAGACGCGCTGGAGCAGCCGTCAGCAGCGCGGCTGGCCTTTCTCAACAATGCCTGCGGCGCGGATGACGAATTGCGCCGCGAGGTCGAGGCATTGTTTGCGGCCAACGAAACCGCCGCCGTGGCGTCCAAGCAACCGGGAACCATGCGCGTGGGCGAAGTGCTGGGTCATTTCGAAATCGAAGCCTTGCTGGGGCGCGGCGGCATGGGCGAAGTCTATTTGGCCCGCGATCAACGCCTGCAACGGCAGGTGGCGCTCAAGGTGTTGCGCGCGGACTTCACCCACGACCCCGCGCGCGTGCGCCGGTTTGAACAGGAAGCGCGCGCGGCCTCGGCGCTCAATCATCCGAACATTGCGATGATCTTCGACCTGGGCGAAAGCGCGCGCGGCCATTTCATCGCGATGGAATATGTCGCGGGGCAAACGCTGCGCGCCCGTTTGCGCGCGGGCCGGCTGCCGCTCAAGACCGCGCTGGAACTCGCGCTGCAACTCGCCGAAGCCCTCGCCGCCGCGCATCAGGCCGGCGTCATTCACCGCGACATCAAACCCGAAAACCTGATGCTGCGGCCCGACGGTTATCTGAAGGTGCTGGATTTCGGCCTGGCGAAATTGACCGAGACGCGTGCCAGCGCGGGCCGCGCCGCGCATTCCAGCACCACGCCGGGCACGGTCCTGGGCACGGTGAGTTATATGTCGCCCGAACAGGCGCGCGGCCAAGCGGTGGACGCGCGCACCGATCTGTTCAGCCTGGGCATCGTGCTTTATGAACTGGCGACGGGGCGGTTGCCCTTCGACGGCGAGACGCCGAGCGACGTGCTGGCCGCGATTTTGAAAAGCGAACCGCCCGCGTTGACCGAATTCCTGCCCGCTGTGCCGGTAGCGTTTCAGCACGTCGTCGCGCGGGCCTTGCGCAAAGCGCGGGACGAACGTTACCAGACGGCGGATGAATTGCTGGGCGACCTGCGCGCGCTGCAACACGATTTGGATTGGCAAACGGAACACGACGCCGCGGCTCAATTACCCGGCCCGGTTGCCGCCACCGGACAGATCACCGCCGCGCGCACGCAATCCAGCGCCGAATACGTCGTCAACGAAATCAAACGGCATAAGCTCGCCGCCGCCGTGTTGTTCGTGTTGGTGCTCGGCGCACCGGCTTACCTGTACGTCGCACGCACCTCACGCGCGACCACGCCAACTGCGATCAAAGCGCTGGCCGTCTTGCCGCTCGTCAACGTGTCGGGCGCGCCGGAGCAGGAGTATTTCAGCGACGGCCTGACCGAGGCACTGATTACCGACCTGCGGGCTTGGGCGCGTTGCGCGTCATCTCGCGCACCTCGGCCATGCAATACAAAGGCGCGCGCAAAGCCTTGCCCGAAGTCGCGCGCGAACTGAACGTCGAAGCCGTGCTCGAAGGCTCGGTCACGCGCGTCGGCGACCGCGTGCGCATCACCGCGCAACTGATTCACGCGCCGAGCGAAACGCCGCTCTGGGCACACAGCTACGAACGCGACGTGCACGACGTGCTCGCCCTGCAACGCGAAGTGGCGCGCGACATCGCCACCAACATCAGCCTCAAGCTGACGCCCGCAGAGCAGCGCCACCTGGCCGACGCGCGCCCGGTCAACCCGGCGGCTTACGAAGCCTATCTGCAAGGCCGTTACCATTGGAACAAACGCACGGCGGAGGGGCTGGACAAGGCCATCGCCTATTTTCAGGAGGCGTTGCGGCTCGCGCCCGATTACGCGCTGGCCTACGCCGG
>JAYUCP010000132.1:0-5767 GCA_043740245.1 Acidobacteriota bacterium
GAGATTTGAAAGCAAAGCTATGGCACGTTCAATCAAAAAAGGCCCGTTCATTGACGGTCATCTGATGAAGGTCATTGAGCGGATGAATGCGGCGAACGAAAAGAAGGTGCACAAGACCTGGTCGCGCCGCTCGACGATCACGCCCGATATGGTGGGCCACACGCTGGCGGTGCACAACGGCAGGAAGTTCATCCCGGTTTACATCACCGAGAACATGGTTGGGCATAAACTGGGCGAGTTCTCGCCCACGCGCACTTTCAAGGGACACGCTGAGAAGGCCGAGAAATCGTCAGCTAAGAAATAACCGCGCCGGTTAAGAAGCTGGGCCGCAGAGGCATAAGAAGATGGAAGCAATCGCAAAAGCAACAAACGTCAAGGGCTCCTCGCAGAAAGCGAAGCTCATCGTGGATTTGATTCGCGGACGCAAGGTCAGCGAGGCGCTCGCCATGTTGCAGTTCAGCGGCAAGCGGCTGGCGCTGCCAGTCGAAAAGGTCGTGCGCTCGGCGATGGACAATGCCACGCAGCATGCGGAAGCCGAAAATGTGATCGTGGATGAGGACGATCTTTGGATCAAAGAATGCTACGTCGGCAAAGGCACCACCAAATACCGGCGTCGTGTGCGTCCCGCCCCGATGGGCCGGGCCTTTCGTCAACAGCGCCACTATTGCCACATCACGGTGATGGTTTCCAATGAGAAGGAAGCCGCCGCCTAGCGGAAGAGATTCGGAGAGAGTATGGGTCAAAAAGTTCATCCTTACGGGTTCAGGCTCGGGTACAACAGAAGCTGGCATTCGCGCTGGTTCGCCAAGCACGGTTTCGCCGATCTGTTGATGGAAGACCTGAAGCTGAAGAAGGAACTCAAAAAGCGTTTCGCCCAAGCGGGCGTTTCGCAGGTCGAGATTGACCGCGCGGCCAATCGCGTCAAAATCATCATCTTTACCTCGCGGCCCGGCATCATCATCGGGCGCAAAGGCGCTGAGATTGACAAGCTCAAACAGGAACTGAGCCGCAAGACCAAGCGCGACGTGCTGATTGACATCCGCGAGATTCAAAAGCCGGAACTCAACGCGCAGTTGCAGGCCGAAAAGATCGCGCAGCAATTGGAAAAGCGCATCGCCTTCCGCCGCGCCATGCGCAAGGCGGTCGAGGAAGCCACGCGCTTCGGCGCGCAAGGCATCAAGGTGCGCGTGTCCGGCCGCTTGAACGGCGCTGAAATCGCGCGCTCGGAATGGACGCTGCAAGGGCGGCTGCCGCTGCACACGCTGCGCGCCGATGTGGATTATGGTTTTGCCGAAGCGAACACGACGTTCGGCATCATCGGCGTCAAGGTTTGGGTCTATCGCGGCGAGATCATGGATCCGCGCGAAGCAATGATGAAAAGGTAGTCAGTAGTCAGTAGTCAGTAGTCAGTAGTTTGGCTGGCGGCTGACGACTGAAGGCTGGCAGCGAAACGCTGAGAGCTAACAATGGCTGAGTATAAAACTCCCAAAAAGGTCAAATATCGCAAGCAGCAACGCGGCCGCCGGGCGGGCGCGGCGAAGCGCGGGACAGAGATTTCCTTTGGCGAATACGCGCTGAAAGCGGTCGAGGTCGCCTGGATCACGGGCCGCCAGATCGAAGCGGGCCGCGTCGCCATCAACCGCCACGTCAAACGCGGCGGCAAACTCTGGATTCGCGTCTTCCCCGACAAGCCGATCACCAAGAAGCCGGCTGAAACCCGTATGGGCAAAGGCAAGGGCGCGCCCGAAGGCTGGGTCGCGGTCATCAAGCCGGGCCGCATTCTGTTCGAGATGGAAGGCGTGGATGAAGCCACGGCGCGGCGTGCGTTTGAACTGGCGGCGGCGAAATTGCCGATCAAGACCAAGTTCATCACACGTCTCGAGCAAGAGGGAGGTGGGCTGTGAAGGCTAAACTCGATAAAGTCCGTCAACAGTCGAGCGAAGATTTGGTCAGACGCGTGCTCGAAATCAAAGAGTCGCTCTTCCGCTTGAACTTCAAAAAGTCGCTCGGCAACACCGATACGGTCAAACAGATTCGCGCCGAGGGAAAAGAGTTGGCGCGACTCAAGACGCTGTTGCGTGCCCGTCAACTCGGGATTGAGCAATAAAGGTTGCGTAGTGGGACAAGCTGACAGCTTGGCTCGCAATTGAAACGACTATGAGTGAAGAGAACAACGAGATATTGCAAGAGGCAGTCGCGGAGCCAGCAGTCGAGCCGGTTGTGCCGGAAGCCGTCGCGGAAGCTGCCGCGGAAGCTGTTGCCGACGCAGTGCCGACCGCGCCTTTGCCT
Source organism: Acidobacteriota bacterium (assembly GCA_043740245.1). GTDB lineage: Bacteria > Acidobacteriota > Blastocatellia > RBC074 > RBC074 > JACPYM01. Next base: position 2,290 of record JAYUCP010000132.1, read on the forward strand.
GCCGCTGTTGCAGAGGTGGCGCGGGGCCGCCGCACCGAAAAGATCGGCATCGTGCTGAGCGACAAAATGCAAAAGTCGGTCGTCGTGCGCGTTGACCGGCTGGTCAAGCATCCGGTTTACAAGCGCTACGTGCGCAAGCGCACCAAGTTCATGGCGCACAACGAAATTGACGGCGTGAGCATCGGCGATCAGGTGCGCATTGTCGAAACCCGTCCGCTCTCGGCGCGCAAGCGTTGGCGCGTGGTCGAAGTGTTGCGCAAGGCGTCGAAGTAACAGCGGCGCAGGATTAAGAGGAGGCTAGCAAAGCAATGGCATTACAGATGCGCTCGATGTTGGAGGTCGCCGATAATTCCGGCGCAAAGCGGATCGCCATGATTATGCCGGTGGGCGGTAACGTCGGCGGCCGGGCCAGCCTGGGCGATGTCATCACGGCTTCGGTCAAAGAGGCCAGCCCGGACGGCACGGTCAAGAAAAAACAGGTGGTCAAAGCCGTCATCGTGCGCTGCCGCAAGGAAGTGCGCCGCAAGGACGGCACCTATATCCGCTTCGATCAGAATGCGGCGGTGATTATCAAACCCGATGGCGAGCCCGTGGGCACGCGCGTTTTCGGCCCGGTCGCGCGCGAGTTGCGCGACAAAGGCTTTATGAAGATCGTGAGCCTGGCGCCCGAAGTAATCTGAAATGTACGGCAAACTGTTAGTTTGCCGGAGAACTGATTCAAAGAGCTACCGGAGCTGAAGGGGCGAACTGCCGAGACCATGGCAAACTAACAGTTTGCCGTACAGTGAGAAGACGCAATGGCAAGAATGAAGATCAAAAAGAATGACCAGGTGCTGGTCATCACCGGCAAAGACAAAGGCAAAAAAGGCCGCGTCATAGAGGTGCTGGGCAAAGAAGGCAAAGTGATCGTCGAAGGCATCAACATCGTCAAGAAGGCTGTGCGCCCGAACCGCCAGCGCGGCATTCAGGGCGGTATCGTCGAGCGCTTTGCCGCTATGGACGCGTCGAATGTGATGGTGATTGTGGATGGGCAAGCGACGCGCATCGGTTACCAATTGCTGGCTGACGGCCGCAAAGTGCGCGTGTCGAAGAAAACAGGCACGGCGCTCGAATAACAACAGTGATGGGCCAGCGGGTGTCAGGCTCGCTGTAATTCGCTAAAAAACATGGCAAGACTCAAAGACAAATACAATCAGGAAGTCGTCCCGGCGCTCAAGAAGGAGTTCAGTTACACGAACCCGATGAGCGTGCCGAAAGTGCAAAAGATCGTCATCAACATCGGGATGGGCGAAGCAATCGCCAATGCCAAGGCGATGGACGCCGCCATCAACGACCTGCAAATCATCAGCGGTCAAAAGCCCGTGGTGACCAAAGCCAAGAAATCCATCGCGGCGTTTAAGCTGCGCGAAGGGATGAGCATCGGCGCGATGGTCACGTTGCGCGGCGATCAGATGTATGAGTTCCTGGATCGTTTCGTTAGTTTGACGCTGCCGCGTGTGCGCGACTTCCGCGGCATTTCGCCGAAATCGTTCGATGGCCGCGGCAATTACACCATCGGGCTGAAAGATCAGTTGATCTTTCCTGAGATTGACTTTGGCAAGATTGACCGCGCGCGCGGTCTGAACGTGAGCATCGTCACCACGGCGAAGACCGACGAAGAGGCGCGCGCCTTGCTGCGCTTCTTAGGGATGCCGTTCCGTCAATAGTAGAAGCTTGAGGATTTATGGCGAAGATTTCCAAGATCGTTAAGGACAACCGGAAACCCAAGTTCGCGGTGCGCCAGCACAACCGCTGCAAGCGTTGCGGCCGACCGCGCGCCTACCTGCGCAAATACGGCGTGTGCCGCATCTGCTTCCGGCAATTGGCGCTCGACGGGCAAATTCCGGGCGTGACTAAATCGAGTTGGTAAGGCGGCCTTTTCGCAGCCGCAACTGCCAGGCTTGAGGTTTTGAAGGACTATGATTACTGATCCGATCTCCGATATGTTGACGCGCATTCGCAACGCGATTGGCGCCAAGCAGACCAAAGTGGATGTGCCGGCTTCGCGCCTGAAGATTGAATTGGCGCGCATTTTGAAAGAAGAAGGCTACATCACGAATTACAGCATCAAGACGGCGGATGACAGCGTCATCCGCACGCTGCGCATCTTTTTGCGCTACGGGCCGAAGGGCGAGAGCGTGATTTCGCATTTGCAACGCATCTCGAAACCGAGCCGCCGCGTTTATCTGCCGAGCGACGAGATCCCGAAAGTCCTGGGCGGCTTGGGCATCAACGTGCTGAGCACTTCCAAAGGCTTGATGACCGGCAAGGCCGCGCGCAGAGCCCATGTCGGCGGCGAAGTGCTGTGTCTGGTTTACTAAATTCGCAATCCCGCCATTGAGCGGAATGCTTGGAATGGCAAGCGGCTGCTGAAAAAGTGGCGCTACAAACGAGAAGCATATGTCGCGTGTAGGAAAGAAAATCATTGAGATTCCCAAGGGTGTGACGGTCAAGGTCACGGACAGCCTTATCGAGGTGCAAGGCCCGAAAGGCAAATTGACGACGCCGGTACCGGCGGGCGTGAGCTTCAAATTGGAAGACGGCAAGCTGACGGCTGAGCGTGCGAACGAAGATCACACCGCCATCCACGGCACCGCGCGCGCGTTGGTCGCCAATGCGATCAAGGGCGTGTCCGAAGGCTTCTCGCAAAATATGGATGTGGTCGGCGTGGGTTACAAAGCTGAACTGAAGGGCAAGGCGATTCACTTCGCGCTGGGCTATTCGCACCCGATCGAATTCGTATTGCCGGACGGCGTGACCGCCAAGGTCGAGAAAGTGCAAAAGCAGATCACGCAGTACCAGACGACCATCACGATCTCGGCGATTGACAAACATCTGCTAGGCCAGGTCGCGGCCAACATGAACAAGCTGCGCAAGCCCGATGCTTACAAAGGCAAAGGCGTCCGTTACGCCGACCGCCCGATGAAATTGAAGCCGGGCAAGACTGGTAAATAAGGATGAAGGCGGAAGGATGAAGGATGAAGGATGAAACATTCGTCCTGTTCATCCTTCCGCCTTCATCCTTCATCCTTCATCCTTACGATAAGGTTATGGCACAGAAACCAAAACAGGAAGTCCGGCGCGCGATACATTCGCGCATTCGCAAGCGCGTCAAAGGCACGGCGGCGCGGCCGCGTTTGGCGGTCTTTCGCAGCTTGAATCATATTTACGCACAGGTGATTGACGACGAACAGGGCGTGACGCTGTGTTCGGCTTCATCGGTCGAAAAGAGCGCGGGGCTCGGCAACGGCGGCAATCTGGACGCGGCCAAGAGCATCGGCAAATTGCTGGCCGAGCGCGCAAAAGAGAAGGGCATTAACCAGGTCGTCTTTGATCGCGGCGGTTACATTTATCACGGGCGCGTCAAATCGCTGGCCGAGGCTGCGCGCGAAGCGGGACTCCAGTTCTAGCCCGGTGTCAGTAGCCCGACCGTGAGGGA
>JAYUCP010000133.1:0-5766 GCA_043740245.1 Acidobacteriota bacterium
GGCTACTGACACGCCCCACCTGATTTAACCACTACCGCTAGCTTATTGCGCCGCGCTGTTATGTGTGGGCAATCATCCGCAGCGGCGCGTGGCTGAAAATCATCAATTTCAATCCGGGTTCAATGCCGGGCATACCGGCGGCGGCTTAACCGGCCGCCGTCGAGCCGCTCGCTTCAGCGGCATCGTCATCCGCATCATCAACGTCGTCCACTGTACCGGGCGCACTTGGCGCGCCGTTGTTAATCAACTCTTTCAATTCCTTGCCGGGTTTGAAATAGGGCACGCTCTTGGCCGGGATGTCCACCGGTTCGCCGGTTTTGGGGTTGCGGCCGCGCCGGGCGTCACGCTGGCGCACGCGAAACGAGCCGAAGCCGCGCAACTCGATTTTCTCGCCGCGATTGAGCGCCTGAATGATGTTCTTGAAGACTTCGTCCACGATCACTTCCGAGTCTTTTTTGGTCAACTCGGCGGCCCGTGCGACTTCTTCCACCAATTCTGCTTTGGTCATTGCTCCTCCGTAGTTCTTTGCTTTGGTGAGCCAGTCGAATGGCTGTGCGTAGCGCACTTAACTGCTAGGGTGACGACAGCACTGACTACCGCATTTGATACCGGAACCGCACCGCAGTGTCCAGCTCGCTCAACTGCTTCGGCAACTCAGCCGGAAAGATATTTTTAAGTTTCGTGGCGCCCAACAACAAATCCAGCAGCGTAAATCCTTCGCGCTCCTTGGGTGGTGTGACGAGGGACGGTTCGCCTTTGATGCCGACCAGCTTGGCCGTGTATTTCACGGCGTCCTGGAAATTGCCTAGCTCGTCAATCAGGCCGTTGGCCTTGGCCGTTTCGCCGGTAAAGACGCGGCCATCGGCCAGACGCTTGACCTTTTCGGCATCGGTCAATTGTTGGCCTTCGGCGCCGCGGCCCTTGCGTCCCTCGGCAATCGCGCCGATGAATTGCGCAAACATCTCGTTGATCAAACCCTGAAAGTATTTGCGTTCGCCCTCAGAGATTTCGCGCGTGGCCGAACCGGTGTCTTTGAATTCGCCGGTTTTGAAAACCACCGGTTTGACCTTCGCCCAATCGGCCAGTTCCTTGTAATTCAACCACTCGGCGATCACGCCGATGCTGCCCGTGATCGTGCCCGGATTGGCAAAGATGCGATCCGCCGGGCAGGCCACGTAATAGCCACCCGAAGCGGCCACGCTGCCCATCGAAACGATCACTTTCTTCTTTTTCTCTTCTTTGACGCGTTTGACTTCGCGGTAAATTTCCTGCGAATCAGAAACGCCGCCGCCCGGACTGTCAATGCGCAAGATGATGGCTTTGATGCGGTCGTCTTCGCCGTATTGCTTCAAGTGTTGATTGACGGTCTTGGCCATGCTGCCGCCGATCACGCCTTCAACTGGAATCACCGCAATACGGTCGCCGCTGCCGAAACCACTGCCACCGCTACCCGACAAGCCGGACATCAAAGCAAAAATCGTGATGCCGAACATACCCAGCAGAATGATGCCAATGACCGCGATCACAATCAGACTGTTACGTTTCATGGCGCTGACTTGCGGCGAGAATTAACCACAAGGAACAGGGGAGATAGGAAAAAGCCATCTTCTCTTTTGTTTTTCCCCCGTGTCCCCAGTGGTTGCTTTCGGTTATTCGTTAGTGCGATTCAGGCCCGCGACCTCGCCCAGACTGGCCATGCCAGAGCCACCAGAGCTAAAGCCGCCGCCCGTATCGTAAATCGGTTCGTCTTTGCCGACCGCGCGCGCCGACAGGCCGATCTTCTTCGCTTCGCGATCCATCTTCAGAATCTTGAATTGAAGCTTCTGGCCTTGTTTGACGGCGTCTTCGGGACGCTCCACGTGTTGCTCCGCGAGTTCCGAAACGTGGCAGAGACCTTCGATGCCGTCATCCAATTCGACGAACGCGCCGAAGTTGGCAAAGCGTGTGACCTTGCCCGACACGACATCGCCCGGCTTGTGCTCGGCGAAGAAACGTTCCCAGGCATTCGGTTCGAGGTCCTTGATCGAAAGCGACAGGCGGCGATTTTCGACATCAATCGCGGTGATGATCGCTTCGACTTCCTGGTTTTTCTTCAACGCCTCATTCGGATGCTTGATGCGCTTTGTCCACGAGATGTCAGACACGTGCACGAGGCCGTCAATGCCGTCCTCGACTTCGACAAACGCGCCGAAATCGGTCAGGTTGCGCACGCGGCCTTTGACGCGCGTGCCCACGGTGTAACGCGCCATGATCGTGTCCCAGGGATTGGTCTCGATCTGTTTCATGCCCAGGCTGATGCGGCGGTTGTTTTGGTCCACCGCCAGCACCTGCGCTTCGACTTCGTTGCCGACGTTGACCAGCTTGGACGGATGCTTGACGCGCTTCGACCAGCTCATTTCCGAAACGTGGATCAGGCCCTCGATGCCGTCTTCCAATTCGACAAAGGCGCCGTAATCAGTGACCGAAACGACTTTGCCTTTCACACGCGAACCGGATGGGAAGCGCTCAAACGTGGTCGCCCAAGGATCGGGGATCAGTTGTTTGAAGCCCAGACTGACGCGCTCTTTGTCGCGGTCGAACTTGAGCACCTTGACCTGAATGTTCTCGCCGACCTTGAGGACTTCGGTCGGATTCTGGATGCGGCCCCACGACATGTCTGTGATGTGCAGCAGGCCGTCAATCCCGCCGAGGTCAATGAACGCGCCGTATTCGGTGATGTTCTTGACTTGGCCCTCGACGATGATGCCCTCTTCGAGCGTTTTGAGCGTCTCGCCCTTCTTGTTATTGATCTCTTCTTCGAGCAGCACTTTGCGCGAGAGCACGATGTTGCCGCGCTTCTTGTTGACCTTCAGCACGCGCACGTCAATGTCTTTGTTGCGGAACGAATCGAGGTTGCGCACGGGCCGCACATCCACCTGGCTGCCGGGCAGGAAGGCCTGTACGCCGCCGATGTCCACGCGCAAGCCGCCTTTGATGCGGTCGAGCACGCGCGCCTTGATGATCTCGCCGCTCTTGTAGGCGTTCTCGATCAAATCCCACGTTTGCATGCGCACGGCATCGGCGCGCGACAGTTCGACGTAGCCCTCGCTGTTTTCGAGCTGTTTGACGTAAACGTCAACTTGATCGCCGGGCTTGATGGTGACGACGTCGCCCTCTTTGAACTCGGCGACGTTGACGATGCCTTCGGATTTGAAGCCGACGTCAATGATAACGGCCTGGTCGGTGATCTTGATGACCGTGCCTTTGACGACTTCGTTTTCACCGATCTCGGTATTGTGGTCTTTCTCGTAACCGGCCAGGATCGAGGCGAAATCCATTTCGCCTTCGGCCTCGGGATTGTCGCCATTGTTTTCTGCCTCGACGACAACAGATGCTTCAGCCGGAGCGCTCGCGGCGGCTGGTTGGGCGCTTTCGGCTACGGCCGTCGCGGCGGCTGCCGTAGCTTCAGCGGTTTGGTTAGTGGTTTCGGTTGACATGGTTAAGCTGGACTTCCTCCTGAGAGAACTGCGGGAATGACGCCTGTCACTCCAGGATCGTTGTGCTGATCGGGCATTTGATTTGAACTTAAAGAATCGGGATCATAAACCGTCAAGCCATTATTTGCCAACGCTGCGGGCGCTAAGCCGCCACGGCCCCGCCCCTCATTGATTTGACAGTCTAGTGCGCGCAGCCGTTCAACGACGCGCTGAATCATCCAATCGGGCGTAGACGCGCCGGCGCTGACCCCGACAGTGCGGACGCCGCGCAAATCCAACGGGTTGATCTCATCGGGCGTTTCAATCAGCGTGGCGCGCGGACATTGCTCGCGCGCGACATCCACCAGTTTGTTGCTGTTGGCGCTGTGGCGTCCGCCGATGACGTAAAGCAATTCGACCTCGCCCGCGAGCGCGCGAATCGCGCCCTGATTCTCGGTCGTCGCGTCGCAGATCGTTTCGCAGACCTTCACTTCTTTTGCCTTGGTCTTCAACACGTCAATGATCGCTTGGTATTTCTGCGGGCTGATCGTCGTTTGCGCAATCGTGCCGATGCGTGCCAACGGCGGCAAGGCTTCGGCCTCTTCGACGGTCTTCACCGCGTAAGCATCATCGTTGATATGCCCCAGGATGCCGACGATTTCAGGATGCTTGCGGTCGCCCGCGATGACGACGGTGTAACCTTCGCGGTAAAGCTCCAACGCCCGGCGTTGCGAATAATGCACGTAAGGGCAAGTGCCATCCATCACGCGCAAGCCGCGCGCCTTCAATTCTTCGTAAGCCTGCGGCGCGACGCCGTGCGCGCGAATCACTACCGTGCCGCTGGCCGGGATCGCGTCTACCTCAGCCATCCCGATGCCGTCGCGCTGCAACCGGTCAATCTCCTGCGCATTGTGAATCAGCGGCCCCAGCGTCACCACGGGCTGCCCTTCGGCCTTATCAAGCGCGCGGTAAGCCAGATCAACGGCGCGCTTGACGCCCATGCAAAAGCCCAGACTTTCCGCTAACACGATTTCCATATTTCGTTTTTGCTCTACCCAACTTCGCAATTACTCTGCGCCCCGCGCACTCCGCGCCGCAAACGGCCTCGCTAGCCAAACTGTTTCGGTAAATCACGGGCAGGCGCGGGAGCTGATGGGAACGAGCATCAAGACAACATCCTAAGCGTTGAAATTCAAGACGCCGGGACTCTAAGGGCTGGCTCTGAGGCTTGTCAAGCTACGGCTCCGGCGTGTCTTCACGATTTGTTTTTTCGCGCGCGCGTCTTCAGCTTCGCCTGCTTCACCGGTGCCTTGCCACGCTCTGCCGGCAACGTGGAAAAGCGTTTAACCTCTGCCTCGCTCAACATTCTGAACTCGCCGGGCCGCAGCTTCTCATTCCGCAAAAAGCCAATCGCCACGCGCCGCAGCTTGAGCACCGAATGGCCGATGGAATCGAACATCTTGCGAATCTGCTGATTGCGCCCCTCGAACAGCGTCACCTTGTACCAGGCATTCGTATCGCTCAACTCGATCTGCTCGATCTCGACCGGCGCAGTCTTCGCGTGGCCCAACACAATGCCGCGTTCCAGCTTGCGAATCTGCACTTCACTCGGCTGTCCTTTGACCTTGACCTCATAGACCTTCGGCACCTTGTTTTTGGCGTGCGCGATCAATTGCGTGAACTCGCCGTCGTTGGTCAGCAAAATCAGCCCTTCCGTATTCACATCCAGCCGTCCGACCGGATTCACCTTGTCGCGGTATTTGCCGACCAGATCAACCACCAATTGGCGGCCCTGCGGGTCGGACTTGCTGGTCAAATAGCCGACCGGTTTGTAGAGCAGTAAATAAAACTTCTCTTGGTGTTCAAGCTTGCGGTTGATCAGCTTGCCGTTGACTTTGATGTGATCCAGCGCCGGATCGGCCTTGGTGCCGAGTTCCCTGACGGTCTGGCCGTTGACCGTCACTTGCCCGGCCAGCATCAACTCTTCCGCCTTGCGCCGCGAAGCCACGCCCGCCGCCGCAATCAATTTCTGCAATCGTTCCTGCATTGGTTCTCTTCCTTGTTACTGACGCTGTGCCCCAGGTCGTCCATTTTCGACGATGAACGACACGCGCGTCGTGACCAACCTATGGAGTGCGCCAGAGCTTTAATGCTCGACGCCGCTTTTCGTTCGCTGCTCAAAGTTTCCGGTTCACCTCGAATTGGTCAAGAGCGAAAGCAAAAGCGGCGTCGAGCATTAAAGCTCTGGCGCACTCCAAAACCTCACCACTTCGTTCTCGTTGCGAAGATCGCCACAGCCTGGGTGCGCAGT
>JAYUCP010000134.1:0-14238 GCA_043740245.1 Acidobacteriota bacterium
AAATCGAGTGGGACGGCGTGTCAGTAGCCCGCGCGTGAGCAAGGGCCGTTTGCTGCCAGTAAAGCCCTTGCTCACGCGCGGGCTACTGACACATCCCACTTAACTTAGCCACTACCGAAAAAACAAACCACGAAGCAACGAAGAATACGAAGATCGGCCCTCGCCGCGTCTTCGTGTTCTTCGCTACTTCGTGGTGGAAAAGTATGCGGTGTTTTACCGGCGCTTATTTGGCGCGCTTGGCGGTGAATTCAACCGGCGGACGTGCTTGGCCACCCGGCGCGCCTTCGAATGAGCGGGTGAATTTGATTTCATCACCGGCGACTTTGCCTTTGTACATCATTTTGATGCTGTTGCCTTGGATCTCGCGGACGACGTTGAACGAAATGTCGTCTCCTTCGACTTTGCCGTCAGAGATCGCTGTGTCGCCTTGCTGGCCCGACACACTGCCGGTCAACTTGCCGCCTTCAGCTTTGAAAGTGAAGGTCGTGGTCTGCATGGCGCCTTGGCGTCCGGGGATTTCAGCCGTCCATTTGCCGCTGACATCGGCGGCCCACGCCGCCGTGATCAACGCGAGGGCGAAGCAGGCAGACAGATATGCAATTCGAGTTTTCATTCAGTGTTCTCCTTGTTGGAAGTTGGGTTATTGGTGACGAGGGTCTTACCCTCAAGCACTACGAAAGACGTTAGGGCCAAGCAGAATGATACAAAAATTCGCGCCCGGCACTCGCACAGGCTTTTGCCAATCAACTATACTCGCCCGGCACTGCGCTCCACTTCGTACGGAATCAATTGAAGGCGCTGCGCAAAACAATACGCAAAGACGACAAAACGCTTGAACGACTCAATGCAACGCCGCCAATTCATCCAATCCATGACCGCCGCTTCAATTACGGCGCTGAACAATCCCATGCAAACCACCAAGAAACGTAATTTGAAACTGGGCTTTGACAATTTCGCCATCCGCGCCTTTGGCTGGAAGGCGCCGCAACTGCTCGATTACGCGGCCACCTTGAAAGTGGACACCGTGCTGTTTTCCGATCTCGACGTGTATGAGAATCACAGCGAAGCCTACTTGAAAGACATCAGGCAGAAGGCCGCTGACCTGGGCATCGAAGTGCAAGCCGGGACGGGCAGCATTTGCCCCTCGGCCAAAAGCTTCAACAAAAAATACGGCACTGCCGAAGAACATCTGGCATTGCTGATTCGCGTCGCGCAAACGCTGGGTTCACGGGTGGCGCGTTGCTATCAAGGCACCTTTGACGACCGCCTGTTGCCGGGCGGATTGGAGGCGCGTTGGCAGGATACGATCAAGGTTTGCCAGTCCGTGCGCACGCGCGCGTTGGACGCAGGCGTAAAGCTCGCCATCGAAAATCACGCGGGCGATATGCAAGCCTGGCAGTTGGTCAACCTGATCGAAGCCTGCGGCCGCGATTACGTCGGCGCTACGCTCGATTCAGGCAATGCGGCGTGGACGCTGGAAGACCCGCTGCACAACCTGGAAATCCTGGGGCCGTATGCGGCGACGACAGGCATTCGTGATTCCATGATTTGGGAAACGCCCGAAGGCGCGGCGGTGATGTGGACGGCCATGGGCGAAGGGCTGGTGGATTGGCCGAAATACTTCGACCGCTTTGCGCAACTGTGCCCCGGTGTCGCCGTGCAATTGGAAATCATCTCCGGCGGCATTCGACCGTTCCCCTATCAGCAACCGGAATTCTGGACACCTTACCGCGACATTCGCGCGCAGGAGTTTTTAGGCTTCACCAAACTCGCCAAACGCGGCCAAGCGCGCGCGCCGTACAAAGCTCCGGCGGGGCAGGAGCGCCGCCTGGCCGAGCAGGAATACCAAAAGGCCGAGTTGGAAAAGAGCCTCAAGTATTGCCGCGAAGTGCTTGGCTTGGGGCTGAAAGCCTAGCCGAAAAATTCCTGGCCGGTCGCTTGACGATAGCGGGTTCGGTCAGTAGTATCACGCCTTCGTTTTTAAGCCGTGCACAGTTCTTTCATACCTTTCTGACGCGTTCGTCTAGCCCGGTCCAGGACACCGCCCTTTCACGGCGGTAACACGGGTTCAAATCCCGTACGCGTTATTTTGCAAGCAAAGGGCTTACTGGCACATCGCCGGTAAGTCCTTTTTCTTTGGTGACGCTGTGGTGACGAATGTCGCCGAAAACAGCGTCCAGCTTGCCCACGGCCTCAGCCAAAAACGCCGGACTCAGGTGCGAGTAGCGCGCAGTCATCCGCAAATCTTTGTGCCCCAGCACCTGGGCGACGGTGTGAATGTCGGCACCGCTCATCCGCAACCAGCTTGCCGCCGTGTGGCGCAGATCGTGCAGGTGTCGAATCCGACCGCGCGCCAAACGGTCGGGCTGTTGGAATCAGAAGGAGTGTTGGAAGAAGTAACCGGGAAAAGTTGGGGAAAGCTTTACCTCGCCCGCCCGATTCTGCAAATCATCGAAGCCCGTCAGAATCCGAAAACTGACTTGCCTGGCTACCCTCTCAACAGGCAGAAAGAGGCAAATTATCCGCTCGCTCGACCGCTGCCCAAGCAGGCGCGTAGAGTAAGTTGGTCAGCAAAATAAAACGTATATAGACAGGATTGACAGGATTTTTCAGGATAACTCAAACCCTAATAATGACAGGCTGTGCGGACAATCCTGAGTAATCGTGTTAATCCTGTCTATGCCTGATTGTTTTTGCCGATGAACTTAGATGTTCAACATTGAACATTCTTGAGACCTGCGCCGTGTTAGTTTCTAAATCGTACTGGATGTGTTTTGGTTTGTGACCCATGGATGCAGTCACAACCGGAATACCGAGCGAGTAATGATTCAAACGGGGACATATTGAAAATAGACATCATTGCTGCTCTTTAACCCCCATAAAAAGCACGAAGCGTTTGCCAGGTAATCCCTAGTGCAGTGCTTTAGATCGCCAACACACTAACCATCGGAGGAATTGAAATGCGAAAATTAAGTCTCATCGGTTTTGTCATGGCATTGGCGCTTTTGACCTTCAGCAATGCTACATTGGCGCAGGACAATAAGAAGAAGAGTCAGGCGAGCCATACGATGACAATCAAGATAACGGGCGGGGCGGAAGTGCCGGGGCCGGGTGATACTGACGGAAGCGGCATGGCCAGACTCACGTTCAAACACGACAAGGGCGAAGTCTGCTACACGCTGACCACGAAAAAGATTCAGACGGTAACGGCGGCGCACATCCATAGCGGCGCTGCTGGCCAGTCAGGCCCACCCAAGGTCACGTTTGCTCCACCGGCGAAAGGTTGTGTCAGCGCGGATAAGGGTATGATCGAAGACATGATGAAGAATCCCGCCAACTACTACGTCAACGTACACAATGCTGAATTTCCAAACGGCGCTTTGCGCGGCCAGCTTGGCAAATAATTGCAAGGTATGTTGCCGTTTTACGACGGCTGATAGTAAGTGAAGATCGAACATTCGCTAAGAACAAAAGCCAGCCTTCCGGCCTATTACAGGCCTTTTGATTGGCGTGCCAGTTGCTGAACGTTGTTCGTTCTTCTAGTCGGATGAGACTGGGATTTTCCCAGGGTCATCCATCAAACAATCCATATTTAAGGGAGGAAGTGAATGAAAAAAGCAATTGCAACTTTGGCACTGGCCACTATGCTGGCAACTGGGTACGCTGCTGTAAATGCGCAGACCACGCCTGGAGGCGAGATGAAAAAGTCCGGCAGTGAAGTCAAAAAGGCCGGGAAGAGCATGGGGCATAACGTCAAACACGGGCGCATCGTGCGCGGTGGCAAGGAGTTTGGCCAACACATCGGGCGTGGCGGCAAACACGTCGGCAAGGGTGTTAAGAAGGGCGTTAAGAAAGTGGTCACCCCATAGCCTGGCTGGGTTACTTGAATTATGAAGCTTCTGAGCCGAAGGCCATCAGTGCCCATACTGGTGGCCTTCGTATTTTGAGCCCCCCATGAATCTTAACAGGTTGGCGTAAAACAAGCCGCTTAGATTCCTTGACCCGATATAACTAAAGTTCGCAGCCCCACCCCGCAAACAGAAATCCCCTCTCGATCTTCTGTGTGCAGATGGAGCCGCGAACTTTTCGGTAAGGCAGAATATAGGCAGCTTATCGGGGGCTTAGTTCCTGCCGGGACCGCCGGGGCGGCCGCCGTCGAATCCGCCACCGCCTGCCAGCGAACTATCTCCAACACGCGATTACCGCCATACCTTGAGGTCGCCTTCTCATTCGAACGAAAACCGCTGTAAAGCTTGGCGCAAACGCTGGATCAAACGCCCCTTGCCCTTTTCCGAGAGTTGATGCCCCCAAATGCGCAACACTCGCCAACCAGTCTTGCGCAGTTCTCGCGTTACCAGCTTGTCGCGTTTTCGATTTCGTTGAATCTTATCGTCCCAATACTCCTGGTTTGATGCCGGACGCCGGTAACACTTCGGGCAACCGTGCCAGAAACAGCCATCCACAAACACAGCGAGTCGCTGCTTTCGGAAAACAAAATCCGGTTTGCCAGCAAGGGCTTGCTTCCGCCTCCAGCCAACGATGCCCGCCTCGCGGAAGATGACGATCAACCTCAATTCAGTGGCCTTGTTTCCGTGGGACCGAATGAGCGCCATTACCTGCGAACGTTTTTGTTTGCTAAAGGTGTCCGCCATTTCGATTCACTTCTTTGCTTTCAATAAGCCCCTTAATGGAAGGATGCGCGGATACGGCGATTTCCGCCTCACATTCTCAACCAGCTTATTTCGGGCATTTGTCTCGAAAGCCTCGATGAGATTCATGATCTCATCGCCATCCCACTGCTGCTTGCCAAAAACGGAGTCAGGCCGGGTTTGGAAAAGCGCGTAAATGTTTTCTTCGTCATCCGCGCTTTCGTTGGCGGCCAGCGCGTCATAAAAAGCGATCTCGTCTTCGTTCAAGCCTAACTCTTCGCCGCGCTTTGTGGCGGCGTCCATATCTTTGGCCAGCGTGATTAGCTCTTCGATTACTTCCTGCGTAGCGATGGCGCGGTTGTGGTAGGCGTTCAGCGTCTTCTTCAGCATCTCGCTGAATTCGCGGCTTTGGACCAGGTTTCGTTTTGCGCGCAGCTTGATTTCGTCATTTAGCAGTTTTGCCAGCAATTCGGCGGCGACGTTTTTGTGCTTCAGTCCGCGCACTTCGGCCAGGAATTGATCGGAAAGAATGCTGATGTCCGGCTTCTTCAAACCGGCGGCGGCGAAGACATCAATGATGCCTTCGCCGGCCATAATCGCTTTGGAGACAAGCTGGCGAATGGCGGCGTCGAAGCTTTCCGGCGGGCGCGCGGAGCCGGAGGTTTTGGCGAGTTGGGATTTGATGGCTTGGAAGAAGGCGATGTCGTCGCGCAATTCGATGGCTTCATCCGTCGCGGCGCACAGGGCAAAGGCGCGGGAAAGATCGGTCACCAATTGCACAAAGCGTTGCTTGCCGTTTTCCTGCTGCAAGACGTGTTCTTGTCCCGCCGGGATCAAACCGAGCCGTTCGGCGGGCGTGCCGGTCATCCAGTTTTCCCAGATGAAACCGTGCATGATCGCGCAAACGGTTTCGTGCTTTTCCTGCATTGCCGCGATGGCCTGGGCGGTATCAATTTGGGGGCTGCCCTGGCCGCCGCTTTCGGTGTAAGCAGCCAGCGCGTATTTCAATTGATCCGCCAGACCCAGGTAATCCACCACCAGCCCGCCGGGTTTGTCGCGAAAGACACGATTGACGCGGGCGATGGCTTGCATCAGGCCGTGGCCGCGCATCGGTTTGTCGGCGTACATCGTGTGCAAACAAGGCGCGTCGAAACCGGTCAGCCACATGTCACGCACGATGACGATCTTGATGGGGTCTTTGGCGTCCTTGAGCCGAGCCGACTGGCGGGAGGCGAGACGGACAGCCACAGGCTGCCCGCAGGGCGAACCCGCAGAGAGGCGGCAGGTTCGCCAACAAGGTAACGAAGCAACAGTTACGGGTAATCACCCGCCATCGCGCCCTTGTAGAGACCTTCCGCGCTCGTGGCCTCCCCAACCGCCTGTCGAACATTGGCGCGGGTCAAATCCAGCACGCGCAGTTTGCCGCCCGTTTCTGCAACAGCTTCGATGCGGCGGTAAAACTGCGAATGGGTTTCAGCGTAGTGAGCCAAGCCTTGCAACTTGGGCAAAGCATCGGCCAAGTGGAAGCCGTGGGGATCAATGATGTCCACCACAACTTTGCCAGCCTGCTTCGCGAAGAAAATGAAATCCGGCCTGAGGATTTTCGTGTCGTCACTCTCGGCATAAGAGATGCCTAGCGAATCCTGGCTGGGGCGGTCGGGATTGCGATACCAGAACTCGAAGCCGTCCCGTTCCATTTCAGCCGTCAGAACCGCCTTCTCCCAACTTTTCAACTCGGCTGGATATGAGCCTTGTTCGTCGCACAGCAAATGCTGCTTGTACGCCGGAATATTCATTTCTGTACCATCATTCTCGCGCGCCTTCGTTGGCTCGAAGCGCGACACGGGCTGAGCCAAATCTATATCCTGGGGCTCGGTGCTGAGTGCGACGATTTGCCGGTAAGCATCCTGCCGGTCATGCGGCAGTTCCTTGATGCTGTCGCGGTATTCCGCAAACCACGCATCGGACAGCTTCTTGGCTTCGGCGTCGAAGTGGATTTGCAGGTTTTCCAGCAGGTGCAATGCCGCTACATCCTCGCGGGCTTCGATCAACGCATCGTCGAAATCGTCCTCCGCTTCCGGCTTGCGTTTTGCCCGTTCCATTGTGTAAGTGCGCGCAATGTCCGGGCTGATGATTCTTGCCGTGCGGCGGTAGGCATCGCCGACGACGGCATCATCTGCGTCGGCTTGGAACTGACCGTCCTTCGTCTCGCCAGTTTTGAGGTCGGCAATGATAGTGCGGCCCTCGACGGTCATTACCGATGCGCGTTTTTCGGCAAACGCCTGCGCCCGCTCCGCAATGAAATCATCCAGCATCTTGTGCATCGCCGCGTGTGCTTTGCCGCCAGCGCCAGGCAGCAGCCCATCAGATGCCAGTTCATGCGCTAGCGCAGTCAGGCGGATGGCCGGTTTCGTGCCGCGCTGGGGGCGGGTTTGCGAGGGCAGCGAGACGAATTTCTCCCACACCGCTTCCGGCACATCGGGGTTGGGCTTCATCTCCTTCGGATTGATGAGAATGCGACCGGTTGGTGGCGTGTCGCCGCCGCCTTCGCGCAATGCCTTGACGACTTTTTCCACCGTCTCCTTGTCGAACTTCGGCAGCAGGCAATCCACGGCGTTGAGCTTGTCGTTACCGGGAATGCGTCGCGCCAGCGGCGTGCGCACCATGCGGCCCAGCAACTGCGCGATGTAGGTCTGGTCGTTCGCCGGGCGGAAAGACACCATCACCTCGGCGCGCGGGCAGTCCCAGCCTGTGCTGATGGCGTCCTTGGCAATCAGGACACGCACCCAGGTTTCGTCCTGCACACGTTGCGGCTGGATGTAAGGAACGGAATACCTGCCGAAGGTCTGCGTCGTGTGTTCGCCGAACACATGCGCCACGGATGTTTCGGGTAACTCCGGCCATTGCTGAAAAATCGTGTCCAGTGTGCGACCGATGTCGTTAGGGTTCGGTGTGTTCGGCACCTGCAACACCATCAGAGGCTGCACGGTTTCGCCGCTTTCCTGTTGCGTGGCATAAGCCGCCCATTCCTCCGTGGATTCACGCAGTTTGTCGGCGGCGCGGCGCACCAGCACGGTATCGAAATCGCCCGCTTCGTCGGGAATGTCCAACACGATCGTGTCCTTTAACAGCCCGGAATCTTGCACGCGGGCAGAGTCCACGGTCACAGGCGGCAGGGTGCTGCGCCCTTGCGCGCCTTCCATTGCCTTGTTGAAACGCTCCACCGTAGCCGAAATACCCCACACCACGGGGATGCCGGGCACGCCTTTTTCTCCATTAATGAGCCGTTTGACGATGGTGGATTTTTCGCCGTTTTCCTTCCCCATACCGCGATGCGCCTCGTCTAGTACCAGATAGAGGGTCAGCGCCGGGTCTTCGATGGTGTTCTGTATCGTGTCCCAGATCGTGTAGCTTCGCATGTCGGGCCGCATTTCGGGGAATACGCCGTCCTCCTCATCGCCATCAAAGCCGCGCACCAGCAGGCTTTTCTTGCCCAGCTTTTGCGTGTTCAGGAAGTAAATCTTTCCGGCCTCAAACTTGGGGCGGTTAAAGGTGTTTTCCACCACCACCAGATCCGTGTACCGCACCCGGTCAGACGATTCAATCAGTCGAAAGCGCGTCTGCTCATTCAACGATGGATCGTCGCTGAACCAAAGCACTACCGCGCCGGGGTCGCGGTCGAAGTTATAGCCATCGTCGCCATGAAACAGCGCCTCGAACACGGCGGCGGCCATCACCGTCTTGCCTGCACCAGTAGCGGCGGTCAGCGAAAAGGCGTGGCGGTCGCCGTCCTCGCGCCAGCGTTTGCGCGCTTTCTTTAGGTTGGTGAGTACGTCAATGACGGCCTCACCCTGGTAATCTTTCAGCGTGAACTTCATGCGTGGTCTCCGTTGGCGAATGCGAAATTGGTCAGGTAGGACTCATACAGCCGGATCGCCTCCACACCATCGGGCAGGCGACGCGCCAGCGCCTGAAAGCGCCGTTCGTCGTCAGTGACTATATAAGCGATTCGCAAAGCCTTGGCCTTGCGTGCGGCTTTGAGGAAGTCGCTGGCCTTGTCCAACTCCACCAACAAGCCGTAGGCATCGGCCACCTCCCAGCCCGTTGCGGGCAGTTTTTCGATGCGACGGCCAACGCTGCCCGCACGCAGCCACAGCAACGGCGCGATGCGCGCGAAGGCGGTTTGGTAACTGACGGCCACCGGTGTTTCGTAGGTCAGGGTGAAAAACTCGGCGTTTTCCTCAAAGCCGTTTGCCATCGGGAATTCGTCAGTGAATTTATAGTCGCCCTTGATGGGCTGTCCGTCCGGGGTTTTGCCGGTCATCGCGGCCTGCACGCGTGGCTTGGTGATGTAATCGCAGATGCCGTGTTTCTCCCATTCGGTGTCGCCGGGGCGCAATCCTTTTTCGCGCAACGCCTTCTGTTCGTCCGCACCGACTTCGTTGTTGGTAACGCTGATGCATTGACGCCTGCCGCCGTCCTGTTTATTGAGCCGCATCACAGCATGAGCGGTGGTGCCGGAGCCGGAGAAGAAATCGAGGACAATCGCTTCTGGCTTGTTTGCAATAAAGAAGCGAAGTGCATCTTCAACTGCATACAGCGACTTGGGAAAGTCGAATGCGTGTCCTGGAACAAGAGCCTTGATTATCGACTTTCCATGTTCCTGCGCGTTATGAGATTCGTTGTCCCACTGCGTTGGCGGCATCGTAGACTTTCCCGTCTCGAACTCCAGTATCGCTGCACCATTAGATTCCTTACCGACTACTTTGAGACTACCTTTTTGAATATCATCTAACGGCCCACTTGTCAGATAATAAAGAGTAGGCTCTTTGCCTACTCGCCCATCAACAGCTTTCACAAATCCCAGCGCAAGCCGCGATTTGACTGCACTAGGAATCAGTCCCCAGTTCATTTCGGTTCCATCTGGACGCACAGGCCAGAGAGTGAAACAACCAGGTCTTCCCGGTATTGAGTGCCGGTCAACGTGCGGCGGGATTGGATCGCCAACCGCTTCGATCACAGCAGTTTCTTTGTTTACAAAGATTGGGAAGAACTGTGACTTGCCACCCTTCTTTGTGCCTCGCCGCGATGTAATATCTGTTCTTCGGAGACTTGCCCACCTGACAGAATCATTTGACTCCACTCTATTCGGAATTAACCGAGCGGAACCGAACATCAAGAAGTAAATAAACTCGTTTGTCCGCGTAAATTCGTTTGCCCTAACTATGCCTTTTCGATTGATAATTGAGGAAATCATCTGAATCCGCGCTTCAGGAAACACCTGCTCCACCAACAACCCCAGCCGCAGATATTCCTTCTCGTCAATTGTAACAATCAGGACTGAATCTGCCGGATTCAATAACTCCTTCGCCAGCAGCAAGCGCCGCTCCATCATCGCCAGCCACTTGCTGTGACGATACAAATCGTCGCCTTCGACATAATCGTTGTTGTATTTCCAATCCTTCGCGCCCGAGTTGTAGGGCGGATCAATGTAAATGGCGTCCACCTTGCCCCGATGCGTCCAGGTCAGGGCTTTCAGCACATGGTAGTTCTCGCCATTGATGACCGTGTGCCACAGCTTGTCGCCGCCGCGCGAGACTTTTCCCGTGGAAACAAGGCCGGGATAGATAGTGTCGAGGAATTCCGCGACAACGACGAGGTCGTCCACTGGTGCTGTACTCTGCTCTGCGGGATCGTCGAGCAGCTCCAGTTCGGCCATCTTCTTGTCGCCGCCCTTGACGATTTTCTTCACCAGCCAGAGCCGCTGGTCGCCCTTGGCGGTCGAACCGCGCGGCGGCAGCACGCGCACCTTATCGCCTCGGCGCAACGGACGTTGGGGCAATTCCACGGCTTCTGGCCTGTGCCGCTCGAAGTTCAGGCCAAAGGACAGCCGCGAAGAGAGCGCCCGGAACTCGCGCTCAAAGTCGGCACCGAGCTGCGGGTCTTTGGCCTTGGCCTTTGCAATCAGATCAGTCAATCGGGACACACGCTCTCCTTGAATGTGTTTCTGTGATGAAAACGAGTGGATTCACTCGTTGCAACCGCGAGCGACGCAACTGCCCATCGGGGTTGCGGGCAAGACCGGAATGCACGCGGGTGGCGTCGGAGTTTTTGTTTTTCGCGAGGAACCAGAGGCAGACGTGGGTCTGCGTGCTGTAAAAATGCTGCACCCACGCGAAGTTGGCGTTGCCTTTGGGCGGCGTGCCGTATTGCCAGCGCACGTCATCGTCGGCGCGGTGCCAGTCGGAATCGTTCAAAGGCGGATTGGTGATAACGAATTGCGCCTTGAGGTCTTTGTGCAAATCGCGGCGAAAGGTGTCGGCGTGTTCGGGGCCGAAATCGGCCTCGATGAAGCGAATGGCTTCAAAGCCGAGATTCGCGGCAGTGTTGTTGTTCTTGGTTTTTGCTATCGCCATCAATTGTCCTGTCAGATGGTGGGGGGTCGGCAACCGCGCCAAGACGTATTGGGTATTTTGTTACCGGGCAATCTGTCGGCGGTTGTAAAAGAGGGGCGCGACCGTTGGTGAAGCTTTTTCTCTATCCAGTGCCTTGTTGTAAATGCCAAAAAGCTCACCAGAGTCTGTTTAATCCTGGCGGCTTTCATGTTTTGCGCATAGTCGCCAGTGACTAAGCTGCGATCGCGGCTCAGCCTACAGCGATTTCAGGCGAATGCAAGTTCGGATTCCAGACGGTAAGAGTAGCGCGCCGGTTTGTGCGGATTGACCAGTAAGGCCATCGCGTCCGATCTTTGTGTGATGACAGCGGCGCGTGCGCCGCAACAAAGATCATCACGGAATTGTCTTCCATAAGGCTGGCTCACTAATTGATTTCGACGCAGGTCAGCAAACTGAGACCGCTTGTTATTGGTTTTTCTCCAGCGCGGCATCAACCGTGATGCTGCTACCCTGATTCAACGTGACGGTGCGCTTCCAAACCGTAAACCCGGCTTTGCTAACCGCGATGACGTGATCGCCCGGCTTCAACCGCAACGTCGAAGGCGTGTTGCCGACGAACTTTTCATCAACAGTAATCTCGGCCCCTTCGGGCGTAGATTTGATGATCACGCCCGCCGTTTCCGCTTCGCTGTTGGCAGCGGCGGGCGCAGAACCAGCAAGCGCAACCTTGTCAGCACCGTTGGCAGCGAACTTGGCCGGATTGAGTTCGGTGTCGCCGTTGACGTAAGCCGTGATTTCGGTGCCTTTCGGGATGGTGATGTCTTTGCCCTTGATAAATAGGAAGAGCGGCGCGGCGGGAAAGAAGACAATGCTGGTGGCAATGATTGCGCCTGTCATCGCGCCGACATGCCCGCCGCCTTGCGTATCTTTGACGGCGCGCAGAGCGGCTTTCTCACCAGAGGTCAGGCGCACCGTGTCAATGTTGACGTTCAATTTGCCGCCGCGTCCCATCCGCCGTTTGGGCTGCGCTTCGGTGATGGTAGCCCAGGCAATGCCCGCGCGCGGGATGATGACGGTCTCGCCGATCTTCACATCTTCGAGCACTTCAAAATCCACCGTCTCGCCGACTTTGGCGTCAGCGGAAGACAGGTTGCGGGTGCTGCGCAATTTGACCGGCGTGCCATCTTGCAGCCCGAACGCCAGTGCCGGTTTGAGCGCTGGCGTGGCCGCAGGTGGTGCGGTTGGCGGCGTGGGTTGTTTGGCTTGCTTATCGTTTTTGTTCTGGGCTTGGCCAATGCCAGCGGGCAGGCTGATGGCGAGTAAAAGTGTGATGGTCAAAAATCTTCGCATGGGTGCTCCTTATTCAGGCTGTTGAAATGGACGGAAGTCTACAGGTCGAACTGCTGAAACGGACCTGCTAACGTGAAAATGCTGCGCTGTACAAACTGAGCCGTGATCCAGCTTGGCTATTATTGCCTGCCGTGCACGATGTAGGCAGACAGAAAAACTTTTTCCAGTGAGTAATGCGGGGCTTTGAGTTGAAGCTTTCTGACGGGGCAAACAATTGATTGGCTTCGCGCGCAGGATAGCGAAAGCCACACGGCTTTGCCAACTGCAAAAGATATAGTGGAAAAAATAAAGACCAGCCGAGCGCTGGCCTTCAGTGATTGAAATTCAACCGGGTTGATGCTCAACGCTCTTCTCCGCGCGCCGACTCGTTACCCACCGGGCGACCGTGGCCAGGCGTTCGACATTCGGCAACGCTTCCCACTCTGCCAACAATCGCCTGCCAACATAGCCGAGATAGGTTTTGGTGTTGCGATGCGCCCGGAGTCCCTCTGGCGCACGTTGCAGGGCAGCTTTCTGAACCAGATTGGCCACCGCTTGTTTGACCTCTTGGCTATCAATTGCATCGGCATACGCGCCGATCAACTGCGCGTTTTGCTGGCGCTGAATCTCACGCGCAGCGCGTTCAATGGCGCATAGTCATTCGGGGCTGTGCGCCGCTTGCGCTTCTTCAACCGGCGCATTCCAGATTTTCGAGTTGAGAAGAATCATTGCCGCCGCCTCCGTGTGTGCTGTCCAACTGACAGAGAAACTATATGGCAAGCCAAGAAGTTAGTCGGAATAATTCTTGGTTTGCCAAAGATTTTCTTTTGCGCTATAAGGCTGTTTATGAGCGAAAAGATGCTAACCACACCAGAAGCGGCTCAAGTGCTGGGTGTAAGTGCTGAGCGTGTCAGACAGCTAATCAAAGCGGGGCGATTGCCTTCACAGCAATTCGGGCGAGATCACGTCATCAACGAAAACGACCTCGCCCTTGTCTCCGACCGCAAGCCTGGCCGTCCGAAGAAACCAGTCGAAGACATGACGGCCACCGCAGCGCAGCCGAAGAAGGCGGCAGGGAAGGGCGCTGCGGCAACGAAGCCCGCCAAGAAACAGGCGGCGAAGACGCGAGGTTGATTCGTGGAATTTGAATGGCATCCGGCAAAGGCTGCTAGCAACCTGAAAAAGCACGAAGGTATTTCCTTCGAGGAAGCCGCTACGGTTTTCGATGACCCGTTCTATTTGGTCTTGCGCGATAACGCACATTCGCTGGATGAACAACGGTATTACTGCATTGGGCCATCGGCGCAGGGGCGAATCCTGACCATTTCTTACACTGAACGGGGCGAAGACTTGATCCACATCATCAGCGCGCGTAAGGCGACGCGGCGCGAAGGGAGAAAATATGAATCACAAAGTGACCTTACTTGAAGACGACGATTACGATTTGGATGACGATCTGCCGGCGGAACTTGATCTAGCTCGCTTGCGGGTAGTCAGGCGCGGCCCCAAAACCAAGCCGGTTACGGTCACGCTGGCACCCGACGTTGCAGAGTTTTTCAAGTCGCCGGAAGCGGTCAACGCAGCCCTGCGCCGCGTGATGCAGGAGATGCAGACGGCCGCGTAACGCGCCAGTGGGAAGAAGGCACTATGAATCACTTTCACTTGATTGACGAAGGCAATGATGACGATTTTGGCGAGCCGGAATATGAGTGGGGCGGAGCCGGTAAGACGCTCGCCGCCGCTGAACAACAAGCCCAGTTTCGCGCTCAGGCAGAGGCGCGTTTTGTGCGCTTAGCCGATGAGTTGTCCGAAGCCTTCCCGACGACCGAAGCCGTCAATGACGCTTTGCGCCAGATGCTGCGCGA
>JAYUCP010000135.1:0-14206 GCA_043740245.1 Acidobacteriota bacterium
GCGGCCACCTTGCTGAAAGAGGCGCTGCAACGGCGCGGCATACGCGTGACCGGGCGCGTGTTGCAATGGGATGCGCTGGCGCGCACAACCAATCCTTTCGACGAAACCAAGCTGACCGAACTGGCAAGTGTGCAATCGCAACCGCTCGCCACGCTGCTGAAAGTCGTCAACAAACCCAGCCAGAACCTGCATACCGAACTGCTGTTGCAACAGCTTGGCGCGGCAGGCGCGCGCGAATTGGACGATTACGGCAGGCCCAAACCGACGTTCGAGCACGCGAACGAGGCGCGCAAACAGTTCCTGACGAAAGCGGGAGTTGAGGTGCAATGGCTCAGTTTGCGCGACGCTTCGGGTTTGGCGCGGACGGATTTGGTGACACCGCGCGCAACGGCGCGCCTGCTGGAATTCATGCTCACGCATCCGCATTTCGCCGTCTTCCGCGAATCGCTGCCGGTGGCCGGCTTTGATGGCACGCTGGAACGGCGTATGAAAGGCACGCCCGCCGAGGGCAATGTGCGCGCGAAGACGGGCACGCTGACCTACGTGAATGCGATGTCGGGGTATCTGACGACGGCGCGCGGACAGGTGGTGATCTTCAGCTTTTACGGCAACAACTACACCAACGGCGGGCGCGAGGTGACGGGCGTGATGGATCAGATTTGCAATTTGTTGGTGGGATATGAAGGCGAGTTGTAATGCAACCCATACCGCAGTCAGCGCAAGTCTTCCAGCAACTTCGCCGCACAGCTTGGCGGTATTTGCCGGACGTCATCATCCATTCCGAAGAGAGTGCAGTAAAGAAGCATCCGGTTTATGCGACAGCCAAATGCGGGGAACCAAGCGCCGCGCGCGAGTTAGTGCTTGAGACGATGACCCTGAACGGACTGGCACACATCAACTCGCTGTTGAACCAACGGAAACCGGTGTTGCTGGCCGTTCAGGCTTTTGAAACCGAAGGGATGAATGTGATCCCGCGCGTCCTGGCCACTGCCCTCGCACGTGAGTTGGCGTTGCCCTTGACCAGCGGGATTGTGCAAATAAACCGTGTGAGTCATACGGGTTCGAGTGGTTATCACCGCTTGGCCTATCCGGCGCTCTTTGCGGGAACGGTCGAGGAGCGCGAATACTTTTTGGTGGACGACTTCATCGGGCAAGGTGGCACACTGGCAAATCTCAAAGGCTTTATCGAAAGTCACGGCGGCATGGTGCTGGGCGCCACAACTTTGACCGGCAAGCAGTATTCCGCCAAACTGTGCCTGGCGGATGAAACCTTGCAAACCTTACGGAGGAAACATGGAACCGAACTCGAACAATGGTGGCTTGCTGCCTTCGGCTATGGCTTTGAACGACTCACTGAGTCTGAAGCCCGTTACCTCATTAGCGGAGATGATGCTCACACCATCACAGCTAGAATTGTTGCGGCGTGGGGAGCAGGAACTTGACGAATACCTCGCCAAATCTGCCTTTCACGCTGATGTTCAAGCGCGCTTCAGCGGCACTGCCCAAGCAGTGAGCGGTGGCGCGGCGACAAATTAATGGCAGTGCCACTGCTCGGCTATCCGTGCCTTACTCCGCCTTGCCCGTCTTCAAAAAATTCTCCAACCACTGATTGATCCACTCCATCTGCTCCGGCACGTTGTTGTGGCCGGTTTCCAGCGCCAGCAACAAACGCTTCGGCGCGCTCACCACGTGGCAGGCCGATTAGATCGAAACTAGCCCAGCATCGCGATCTTTTCCAGCCCAAGGCGGGCATCTGATCGCCTCATGGTTGCGCCTGATAAACCGCGAGATTATTGATCGCCGGGCAAGCCTTGGCAGCCTCAATGCTGAACCGCAACTTGCTGGTCTTGACCGCCGGAAAGCGCAGCAGCCGTTTGTAGCCAATCGTCGTCTGTTGCGCCAGGGTTTCATACGCGCCGTTGCGCCAGACGTGCAGCGAGAATCGTTTGACGCGCTGGCCCAATGCGATTTGTTCCTGCGCGAGGAAGCGGTTGAACTCAACCTCTTTGCCAAAATCCAATTCGAGCGAAGCTATTGCCACACCGTCATCCGTTGCCCAATAACTATTCGCATCGGCATCTGTCGCTTTTGCTGCACCAAACACAATGCTATTGCCACGCACATTCGTCGCCGTGGCTCTGACCGGCGTCAGCTTGTGCGCAAATTCCTCGTCGAGCGCCTGTTTGAATTCGAGCAAGCGCCGCTCGTCGTGTTCGTTGACGAGGCCGCGCCGGTCTACGCCAATGTTCAGCAGCAGATTCGCGTTGCGCCCGACCGAACCGTAATAGATGTTCAGCAACTGCTCGACCGATTTCAGCTTCTCGTCTTCGTTGGCGTGATAGAACCAGCCGGGCCGCAACGACACGTCGCATTCCGCGGGCAGCCAGCTCGTGCCGTTTTCATCGCCCACGTTCAATTGTTTCTCGTCGGCAAAACCGGGGAACGTGCCTTCGTTATCGCGCGGCGACCAATTGGTTTCACCCGCGAAGCCTTTCTCATTGCCGACCCAGCGGATGTCCGGCCCGGCGTCGCTGAAGATGATCGTTTGCGGTTGCAGCCCTTTGATCGTGGCGAAGAAGCCCCAGAAATCGTAGACCATCCGCTTCTTGCCATCGTTCGCGCCATCCAGCCAGGATTCAAACACCGAGCCGTAATTCGTCAGCAACTCACGCCATTGCGCTTTGTAAACGGCGTTGTATTTCGGCGTGCCATACAGTGGATGATTGCGATCCCAGGGTGAAATGTAGACGCCGAATTTCAAGCCGTATTCCTGACACGCCGCCGACAACTCTTTCAACACATCGCCCTGCCCCGCGCGCCATTTCGATTGCTTGACCGAATACTCGGTCGTCGCCGAAGGCCACAGACAAAAGCCGTCGTGATGTTTGGCGGTGATGATAATGCCGCGCATCCCGGCGGCTTTGACTACGCGCGCCCACTGGCGGGCGTCGAATTGCGTGGGATTGAAATTGTCCGGCTGCGCGCGCCCTTCGCCCCATTCGTGATCGGTGAAGGTGTTCATGCCGAAATGCGCGAAGGCGTAGTATTCAAGCTGTTGCCAGGCCAGTTGTGCGGGCGTGGGCGTGGGGGCGAGCGGTTTGGGCGGGGCGACTTTTGGCTCAGCCGCAAACGCCGCGACAAGCAAAGCGAATGACAATAGGCTTTTCATGATTCCGGGGTCTCGTCGGCGTCGTCTTCATCCAGTTCGGCGAACTCGACACGGTCGTAAACTTCGCGCAACGGCAGGCGGCACTCAATCGAGGGCAGGTACAGCGTTTCTTCCAGCCCCGCCGCATCGGTGAAAATCCAGTTGTTGGCCTGCCGTGAATACAGCCTGATCCAGGGCACCTTCTGTTCCACCAGCACGTAATCCTGCAACGAGGTCAACTGCGCGCGGTAGCGGCGAAACTTCTGATCCAGGTCATAGCCCGCCGTGGAGTCCGACAGGATTTCAATGATGACCGTCGGATTGGTGAGCACGTCACGGAGTTCGTCGTGGAATTCGGGCGTCCCGCAAACCACCGAGACATCGGCGTAAGAGAAAATGCCTTGGCGTGATTTCCGCGCCTCAAAAACCGGACCGCTTTTCACTTTCATATTCGGCGAAAGCGCCCGGCACGGCTTGCCAAGCAATTGCGTGCTGATGATTCTGAGCAAATTGACGTTGATCGTGCTATGCGCCAGGCTCTCGCCCGCCAGCTTGATCACATAACCATCAATGTAATTGTGCCGCTCTTCCGCCGCGCGTTCCATCGCCAGGTATTGCTCGACTGTGTAAAGCAGTTTTTCTTGGGGTAGCGCCATAATTCGTTGCTCCTTCATTGCCGATTCTAACAGCCCGCCGAACGATTCGGCCATTGCCACCGGCAGCGTTTTGCTGCGAGCCAGGCAAACAATCAAACGCCCAGCAAATACCGCGCAGCCGGCGTCAGCCAAGCTGGCACGTCCGCGCGCGCATTGTCAGGCAGCCACGACGCGCGCGGCACAAACGGACATTGCAACACACGGCGCGGTTGTTCCGATTGATTGCGCGTGCCGCTGTGGTAAAGGTGGCCATTGAAAACCAGCACCGAACCGGCTTTGGCAATCACGAACTGTTCATCGGGGTGATGCGCTTCCGGCGCGAGTTGCGGTTTCGGCAACGGCTTCGGCCAGCGGTGGCTGCCGGGGATCAAGCGTGTCGCGCCGTTGTGCGGCGTAAAATCATCCAGCAGCCAGAGCGCCGTCGCCGCGTAAAACGGCTCGTGCGGCGCGCGCGGCGGCCAATCGGTGTGCAACCCTTGTTGCCCAAAACCCGGCAACGGATCGCGCCCATGCAGTTGCGAGATTTTGAAAGGCCGCTGCACGACGTGATAAATCGCCGCCAGCACGCGCGGGTGCGTGCAAACCTCCGCGAACGCCGCGTCGCGCCACGGCAAGTCGCCTACGTGCCGCGTGCCGGTTTCTTTTCGTCCGGGCTGACTGGAACCTTTTGTTTCGGCAGCCGCTTCAAACGCCGCGCGCAAACGGCCCAGCCAATCGTCATCCAGCACGTTCGACAACACGACGTAGCCTTGCTCATCCAGCGCGGCGCGTTCGGCGGGCGTGAGCGTCTCCGCCGTCACGCCGCACTGCTGCAGCACGTCTTCGATATTCATTGCTGTTGCTGTCGCACTCATACGATCACCCCATAGTCACCCATAATCACCAACGATAACGCCGGGCTTCGAGCAAGTCGGCGGCAATGCGCCGCCGCGCCGCCACGGTGTTGAGCGGCTGGCCCGGCATCACTTGTTCAAACGTCTGCCACAACGCCGCGCCATCCAAACGTTCAGCCAACGCGGCGGCCAGATTGCGCGCATTGACCGCCGTGCGGTCAGCCGCATCGCTGGCAAAGACGCGCGCCAATTCCAGCGGGATTTCCGCCGCCGTCGCGCCGCGCTGTTCGATCAGTTTTTGCGTGCGCAGACAGGCGCTTTCCACCGCAAAGGCTTCGGCGACGATGTCGGCCACGAGGCCGAGCACCTCTTGCTCTTCGGCCGCTTTGTCGCCGTAAGCGCGCGCGACCGCATCCAGCGCCAGCACCGCCGTGTGCTTAACGTTCCGCAATACGCGCCGCACATAAAACAAACCTTCCGGCTGCACAGCGTCCGCCGCCGTGCGGTCGGCCAACTGCTCGGTCAGTTGGGCCGCCGTTTCGCGCAACGGCCACGCGCCCGCAGCCGCCGCTTTCAGCAAGCGCGTGGCGATGATGACGCGGTTGATTTCGTTGGTGCCCTCGTAAATGCGCGTGATGCGCGCGTCGCGGTAAGCGCGCTCCGCCGGGTAATCTTTCGAGTAGCCGTAGCCGCCGTAAACCTGCACCGTCTCGTCCACCACGTAACCCAGCATCTCGCTCGTCCAGACTTTGTTGATCGAACATTCGACCGCGTACTGTTCGATGGCCTTCAGCGCCTGCAACGGATCGCTCTGGTCAACCGTGGCGAGCGCGTCGTCAATCATTCCCAGCGTGCGCCAGACAAGGGCGTCGCCGACGTAAATGCGCACGGCCATCTCGGCCAGCTTGCGTTTGATCAAACCGAAACTGGCAATCGCGCGCCCGAATTGGTGACGCTCCTGGCTGTAGGCGATGGCGTTGTTCAACGCCTGTTTCGCTTGGCCCAGATTGCGTCCACCCAATTTCAGCCGGCCTAGATTCAGAATGTTGAACGCGACGACGTGGCCCTTGCCGATCTCGCCCAACACGTTCTCGACCGGCACGCGGCAATCTTCCAGCATCAGCGCCGTAGTCGAACTGCCATCCAGGCCTAGCTTCTTCTCTTCGTGCCCGCTGATGACGCCGTGGTCGCGCTCGACGATGAACGCCGTGAACTTCTCGCCGTCTACCTTGGCGAAGACGATGAATACGTCGGCGAAACCACCGTTCGTGATCCACATCTTTTGGCCTTTCAAAACGTAATGCGTGCCGTCCGCGCTCAACGTGGCTTTGGTCTTGGCCGAGAGCGCGTCGGAACCGGCGGAGGGTTCGGTCAAACAATAGGCCGCGATCAATTCGCCGGTCGCCAGTTTCGGCAGGTACTTTTCGCGTTGCGCGGCATTGCCGAAATAGACAATCGGCAGCGTCCCGATGGTCGTGTGCGCGCCCAACGACGCGCCGAACGACGGCAGCAACGCGATGGATTCGCCGACATAGGCCGAACTGACTTTGTCCAATCCGAGGCCGCCGTAGGCCTCAGGGATGTCAATGCGCAGCAGGTCGAGTTCACCGGCCTTAAGCAACAGTTCGCGCGTGACCGCGAAGTCTTTGGCGTAAATCTGTTCGGCGCGCGTGAGGACTTCCTTGCGCATGAATTCTTCGGCGACGCCAGCGAACATTTGCTGCTCTTCGCTGATCTCTTCGCGGGTGAAAATGTCGGCGGGCGGGCGGTCTTCAAAAAGGAAGCTGCCGCCTTTGATCGGGGTTGCGGAAGCTGTTGGAGTCGTCATTGGAGTGAGCCTTTACCTTTGAGTTGGTGTTTGAAGATTGGACGTCAACGCGTGCTTAATGTGAGCCACCGGCAACGGAAGCCTTTTGCTTCAGCCACTGCTGCAATTCGCTCTTGTTCTGAAATTCGAATAACGCCAGTGCCAATTCATCGAGTTGCTCATTCGAGAGCCGGCGCAAGCGCTTTTGCATGTTGGCGCTCAACTCGCCGAGGCGTTGCATCAAAAGCTTTAAGGTCAGTTCGAGTTTGCCTTCGAGTTTGCCTTCGAGTTTGCCTTCGAGTTTGCCTTCGAGCTTGCCTTCGAGTTTGCCTTCGAGTTTGCCTTCGAGCTTGCCGACGCGAAAGCCATTGTCGAAACCGAGCCTTTCGGTAGGCGTCAGATATTCCATCGCCTTTTCCTTTCCCAAAGACAGCGAACTCAGGCGGGTGAAACGTGCTTGGTGTTTTTCTCTTTCAGCCAACGACTCAGATCGGACTTGCTCTGAAAGTCGAAAACCGCCAGTGACAATTCATCAAGCTGCTCAGTCGAAAGTTTGCGCAAGCGCTTTTCTACAGTCTGGCTCAACTCGCCAAGCCGTTTCATCAAGAGCTTTAAGGTCAATTCGAGTTTGCCTTCGAGTTTGCCTTCGAGTTTGCCTTCGAGTTTGCCTTCGAGTTTGCCTTCGAGTTTGCCTTCGAGTTTGCCTTCGAGCTTGCCTTCGAGTTTGCCTTCGAGTTTGCCTTCGAGTTTGCCTTCGAGCTTGCCTTTAGCAAA
The DNA here is from genome assembly GCA_043740245.1 of Acidobacteriota bacterium. GTDB lineage: Bacteria > Acidobacteriota > Blastocatellia > RBC074 > RBC074 > JACPYM01. Next base: position 7,219 of record JAYUCP010000135.1, read on the forward strand.
ACCAACTCGTTCTGTCGGCGTTAAGTATTCCATCGCTTTCTTCCTTTCTTGCTTAGTGAGTTCACGTTCAAACGCTTCTTTTTCAGCCTGCGTTTCCAGCGGCAAATAAGCGTCAATGAAGCGCATAATCGGTCGCACACGCCTGTCCGTGAGCGGATGCCGGGTAAGCAGGCGCATACAAGCCGCGCGAACTTTGGGACGATCTTTAGGCTCAACGCCCATCTTCGCCAGCAGCGCAATCGCCGCCGGATTGTCGGAGTTCAGATAAGCGCGCCAATCGTAACGATTGAGTTGAATCACGTCGTAGTTGAATTCAAGCACGCGCCGGTTGGGAAAATCAACGACGTATTGCCCCGCAGCGCGTTTCAACGGACGCTCCCACGTCAGCAGCGCAATCGGGTAAAGCGGCAATTCGTGCTTGTGCTCCTGCGCGGCGAAATAGGTAAACATACGGCGGGGCGACCAGCCCTGCTTGCTGGCCTGCACTTCGACGTGAATCAGGAAATAAGTCAGCCGCCCCTTGAAGCGCGCTTTGACCAGCATGTCCACGCTGCGCTTTTCGTGCGCGGTAGTTTCACCCGCGCTTTCCTGCTCGATGAACTCCAGCGAAGCGGTGTCGAGATAAACGTAAACTTCGGGGAGAAACAGCTTGATGAAGTCGGCAAAACAAACCCGCAGCAATTCTTTGAAGAGTTGATCGTGATCCATCGGCTTGTTCTCTTGGCATGACTAACGCGCCGTCAAAGCGGGCGCTTCACTCGCGGGCGGATCAAAGAAGCTGTTGAACCGCGCCAGCAACGCCACGTTGCCGTCCGCTTTGATCTCGCCCGCCTGCAACGCCGCCGCCAACGTCGTCTGCCGTGCGATGACGCGCTGCATCACCGCCGCCGTCAGGTTCAGCGTCACATCCACTTTTGCCGGCAACGTTTCATGCACTTGCGCCACGCCACGGCGCACTTCGACGGCGTAATCCTGCCGGGCGTCGGTGATGCGAAAGGCCACGGTCAATTGTGCGTCGGCGCTTTTGACCGGATCGAGCCGCACGGTCAGCGCCTCGAAAAATTTGCTAAAAGGCAGCGCGCGCATGATCTCCGGCGCGCCCAATGAAGCCAGCGTGGTGGCCGCGAAGGCCTTGTTCAACGTGCCATCCAACTCGCGCGCCGACGTGAGATACCAGTTGCGCCAGTTCGTATTCTCAGTCTTGTAAGCAAGCTGCCGCAGCGCCTCGGCCTTCAGCTTGCGCGCTTCTTCGTCGTTCGTGTTGACGCGGATGACGTAGGTCAACAACTCCGCCGCCCATTGGTGTTCGCCTTTCGCGGCGGCCTGTTGCGCGGCCTTCACCACGGCCTCACGCCCGCCCATCAATTCGACGTAACGTTTGGCCCGCTCGCCACGCGGCAACGGGTCGAGCGCGGTCGGGTCGCCCTCGAACCAGCCCAGATAGCCGAAGTAAATCTGCCGCACCGAATGTTTGACCGTCCCATAAAACTCGCCCAGCCAGGGATGCGCGGCCAGATGCGCGGGCAAATGCGCAACGACTTCGACGATCTCATCCGGCGTGAGGCCCTTGTTCATCTGCCGCACGGTTTGGTCGTGCACGTACTGAATCGCGTCGCGGTAAGCCGTCAGCAACGTCTCGATCTCGGCCTTGCCCGACACGGGCCGCCCGTGCGAGGGAACCATGTGCTCGGCACCGAAGCGCCGCAGCACGTCAATCGTTTTGAACCACGCCACCGGATCGCGGTATTTCGTCCCGCGAATCGTATGCACGTTGGGGAAGGTCTCGCCCTGAATCACCTCGGCGGTTTGCAGCACACGGCTCTCGGGCAGCCAGACCACGATCTCGTCATCGGTCTCGCTGGGCGCGTGTTGCAGGTGCAGCCTGACGCCCGCGACTTCAATGTCGAGCGCGTCTTTGAATGTGCGCGTCGGCGCGATGAAGCTGCGTTGCCCGACGACCAGTTGCGGGCCAATGCCTTCATTGACCTTGCCTTGCGGGCCGGTTTCGAGCAGCACGCCGAAGCTGTAAGCCGAACGCAGCCCCAGCACCGGGCCGATCACGCTGGCGTTGCTAATGACCGTGTTCATCAGTGATTCGTGCGCGTAAATGTCTACGCGCCCGGCTTGCACGTCTTCCTCGCTGACGAAGGCTTTGACGCCGATGGTGTGATCGGTGTGGTTGTGCGTGTAAATGACCGCCTTGACCGGCTTGTCGGTGAGTTTGCGCAACTCGGCGAAAGCGGCTTTGGCGGCCTCCACCGATTCCATCACGTCAATGATGATGACGCCGTCGCGGCCTACAATCATCGTGACGTTGGCGATGCCGAAGCCGACCGCGCAGTACACATTGTCGGCGACTTTGTACACACGCTGCGCCATCTTGCGCGAATGTTCGGTGAGGCGCGGGGCAATGGTCGGCGCGGGTTTATCGTCGGCGAGATTCTTTTCGGTCTGGGCGAATGCTAGTGAGGCGTTGAGCAAAACAACCAGGAGAACGGAACGGATTATTTGGGACATAGGCTCCTTTGCGCCGCGGCAATGAGCAAGCTCAAGGGATGAACACTCGCCCGGTACCGCGATAGTTTTCCAGGTAAGCGAGGATGTTGACCAAGCCATCTGCCGCTGCCTGACGATAGCCGGCTTCAGGCAAGCGGCGGGCATTGCCAACCGTGACGACGGGCAAAGAAGTGGCTGTGTTTTCGCGCGCGATGGTGGCGGTCAGCGAAGTTTCGTCTTCACGGTTGCGATTGTTGGTCAGGATGATGAGTTCGTTGGCCTGGGCGTAGCGCCAGAGCGTCGTGTCATCACTGTCTTCCGTCAGCGGCGTGCCGGAAAAATAGACGAACTCCAGTTGAAACACCTCAATCCATCCGTCCTGGCCGAGGGTGCTGAAAAGCAGCCGTGCCTGACCTTCCATGTTGCAGTCCACCAGAATTTTCATTGTCCGTTCTGTTCCGCTTCACGCGCTTGTTTCATGGCGGCCAATCGTTCGCGCGCCCGCGCGATGCCTTCATTCGGCGGCGGGAAGGGCGGCTGGTTAAGGACATCCTGGTTGCGTTCCCGCCAGTATTTTTCTTCGGCGGCGGCGCGCACCAAAATTTCCGCGTACTCGCGCTCCAATTCTGCTTCGTGGTCTCTCAGGTATTGCATCACGATCGCCATCTCGTCGTCGGGCAGATGAAACCAGCCCTGCACAAAATCGGGGCTACGGCCGTGTTTGAGCCAGTCCATAATGTCGAAGACGGTCAGCCGCGAGCCGTTGATTGCGGGGCCGCGCCGGGTCTCGACGATGATCGGCGTGTCGGCATGTCCGTTGCTGTTGTTCATAACTTTACCTCCTTGGCGGCGTATTCTACCGTATCTGCCGCCCGCGATATTCTTCGGCCCAACCGGGCGGTGCAAACACCTGCTTGCACTTGATCCACAGCGACGACGGCGTTTTCAAATCGCGCCAGATGTCGGCCCACAGATGAAAGCCGATATAAAACGGATTGTAGGAGTGCACCGGTTTCAAGATGCCGTAGCGCACCGGCTCCTGCTCTTCGATAAACGAGCCAAAGAGCCGATCCCAAATGATGAACACGCCCGCGTAGTTCATATCAATGTACTGCGCGTTTTTGCCGTGATGCACGCGGTGATGCGAAGGCGTGTTCAGCACGTATTCAAGCCAGCGCGGCAGCTTGTCAATCAGTTCGGTGTGGATGAAAAACTGATAGGTCAGGTTCAACCCGTAGATGGTCAGAATCAGCTTCGGCGAAAAACCGAGCAGCGCCAGCCAGACGAACCAGAGCCAGTCCAGCAAGTGCTCCAGCGGCGGCTGGCGCAGCGCGACCGAAAAATTCAGCAGTTCCGACGAATGATGCGAAACGTGAATCGCCCAGAGCAAGCGGCTGCGGTGGCTGGCGCGATGAAACCAGTAATAGCCCAAATCAACACCCAGAAACGCCAGCGCGAACGACCAGCCGGTGTTGGGCATCCACTGCAAGCCGTGCCGGTAAAACCAGCCCAGCCCGGCCACGATGAACAGCACTTTGGCCGGCTCGGTGATGGCGACCGTCAACACGAGCAGCACGTAATTGGCGAACGAATCGCGCGCTTCGTACTTCGTGCGAATGCCTTTGCGCCGCCAGTAGAGCCATTCAAACGCGATGCTGACGATGAATGAAATGTAAATGATGATGGTGAGGCCCAGTTCTTCTCTGTTCATTCCTGCCCTGCCGATTCATTCGTCACAACGCGCCCTTTCTTCACCTTCAAATTCAACTGCTCGTCCACCGACTCCCAAAAGATGCGGCCCTGCATCATCTCGTCGTTGGTGAATTCGCCCCAATGCACCATCTGCGTGGCGTCGGGATTGAATTTGTTCTTGGCGCTGTTGTCATACGTGCCGATGAATTCGACCTGCGTCCCTTTGGGCACGCGCAACGGCTCTTTCAAAATGTAACTGCGCTGCCAGTTGAAATCGTAGTGCGGCACATCGAACACCGTCTCGACACGCCCGTCGGGATAGGTGAAGCGGAACGCATACGATTTGCCGCGCAGATGCATGTGCACGTGGAAGAAGCGAATCAAGCCATCGGTGGCAAAGGTTGATTTGGAGGTCAGCGAATAATTCGCCTCGCCCGGCGGAATCGCCAAATCCTTGCGGTCGCCGAACATCATCCGCAGGTTTTTGTTGATCGTACCGTCGGCCAGATAAATCCCCAGCGAAGTCGCGTCAGTCAATTCCTTCTCCGTCGGCGCGTAGTGAATCTGGATGCCGAAGCGCATGCCTTTGGGAATCTTCACGGCGGTGCCGGCGGGCAGCAACACGTCGTTGGTGCCGGGCACCCAACCCGAAATCATCACGGTGCCGTTCTTGCCGGGTTGAAAATCCGGGCCGAAATAACCTTCGGCGGGCGCGCTGACGCTGGGCGGCACGAGGTGCGTGTTGGCGTGATGCACGGCCTTGGGATTGCCGGGCCGCGTGACAATCGAACTCACCCAGGTGTCTTCGGCAAAGACGTGATCGAAGACGAAGAAGACGTACTTGTCCTTCGTCTTCGCCTGCAGCGTGTAAGCCTGTTTGACCTTCAACACCAAATCCGGCTGGCCCAGCTTCCAATCGTTCTTCCACGCGAGCGGCGCGGGAATGTCTTTGGCATTGCCCTTGGCCGCGCCGCCATCCACCCATTGCGTGATGGTGGCGATTTCAGCTTCGCTCAATCGCGGGTCATCCAGATAGCGGCCCACCGCGCCGGTCGCGTGAAAGGGCGGCATCTGGCGGCTGGCGACTTTCTCCTTGATCGCCTTGGCCCAGGGGCGCGTCTGTTCGTAAGTCACCAACGCCATCGGCGCGACGCCGCCCGCGCGGTGGCATTCCTCGCAACGTTTTTGCAGGATTGGGGCGACGTGTTTGGTGAACGTGACAGCGGCTTTGTCAGCACGGGCTGTGCCCAAAAACAAGTTGGGCAGTAGCATTGCCAACACGCCGAGCACAAAGCAAAGCAGCAGTTTGTTTGGTCTAGTCATCGTGAACGATCTCCTTGCGAACTCGCCGCGCGCAACAGCGGGCGAGTGAATTGATTTGGCAACCAGGGTTGATAGTACCGCGCGGGTCAGCCGACGTTCTGCGCTTTCACGCGCTTCGCCAATTGCGCGATGTACTTGGTTAAATCCGCATACTTGACGGGTTGCCAGCCGGCGATGGCCGGTAATTTCTCGGGGTCGTGATTAACAACGACGGGGGTCACGCGTTTTTTCATCCCGTACGCCATCCCGATTTCGGTTAAGAGTCCGGGGCTGGCGCCCGAAGCTTTGGTCATAATAAAGATGACTTCATCAGCCTCGCGCAAGGCGCGGCTGACCGTGCCGGGAATCTCATCGCCGACGGCGGACGTCTTCTTCACCGGCGCGACGCGAATGCCGACAGCTTCGAGCCGCTGCGCCAGGTCCTGCGCCAGTGCCAGGTCTTCGCGGGTCGAACTGATAAAAACTTTGTACGACATAGTTACTCCTTTGCCTTTCCAATGATTACTCACAGGCGCTGCCGCCAGTCGGCAATGCGCTGCCGCAACTGCACCAAAAACTGCTCGAAGCGGTTCAGGTCAAGGCTAACCCGGTTGGCGGAGATTCTGAGCGCATCCGGCGGAACCTTGTTCAAAATTGGGGTCACGTGAATGCGTGCGCCGAGCGCCACCCCAATTTCCAGATGTACCCACTGCGACCTGACGGAGTCGGCTGAAACCAACACGAGCAATTCCTGCGACTGCCGAATCGCGTCAACAATGGTTTCCTCCAACCAGTCGCCGCCTTCCAAATCCTTCTCATCCAGCCAGGTCTGGACGCCTTCCAGCGCACCAAGCTCTTTCGCCATCTGCCGGGCAATCCAGGCATCCGCCGAAGAGTGGCTGATGAAAACTTGATACACCGCGTCTTTGTTGGCTGCGGTCCCTTTGTTGGCCTTCTTTGGCATACGCATTTCTCCCTGTCGCCCCCTCTCCCCGTCCCCCAGTCTCTCACTCACCCGGCGCGGTCGTCGAACCGATCCGCTTCGGCTTGCCCAGCTTCATAATCCAAATGCCGGAGTTGATGTCGTTGAAAAAGATGTGTTCGCCGAATTGGCGCGCCCCCCAGGCAAAGGGCACGTTGGGCCGGAAGCCTTGCGGGTCGCCCGTCCACAGCCGCGCGATCTCGCGGCCCTATTGATACAGGTCGCCGCGCAATTCGCCCGACACATCCAGCACGCGCCCGCCGCCGCCGTAATAGCCCATCACCAGCACGTCGTCCTTGACCCAGACGTTGTGAGCGCCGCCTTCGGGCACGGCGTATTCGGCCACCTTGCGCGGATTCGAAATGTCGGACACGTCAACCACGTGCAGAATGCCCCGCGCCGGGATGCGCGATTTGTCCGAGATGTTGAACCGTTCCGGGAAGACTTCATCGCCGACGAAGACGTAGTTCTTGTACCGGTAGACTTCGTGCGTGCCGGCAATCCATCCGTCGCCGT
>JAYUCP010000136.1:0-5740 GCA_043740245.1 Acidobacteriota bacterium
TCAACGCTGAACTGATAGACAGGATGCACAGGATTTCCAAAGCCATCCTGTCAATCCTGAAAATCCTGTGCATCCTGTCTAAGCTTTTATTCGGAGGAAAATCATAGATGAATCGTTTTGTTTTGCTCTTCATTGTTTCAACTGTTTTGCTGGCCGGCGCCTGCCGCGAGAAAGCGCAGACGACCGGTTCAACCGCCGCGCCCACGCCCGCCGCGCCCGTGGTGACGGTGTCGCCGCAACCCGTCGCGTCGGGCAATCCGAGTCCGGCGGTGGCTGTGCCGGGGCAGATGCCGAAATCGCTCAACGACATTCCCGAACGTTTGCGCCGTCCGTTGACGCTGGAAGAGATCAAGCAGTTGCCGCCCGAAACGCGCGACATGATCCTGAAGGCCATCGGTCAACCGGTGCCCGCCGGATCACCCGCACCCGCGCCAAAGAAATAAATGACTCGCAAAGTTTCCGATCAAACCAAGCTGGGGCTGGCAATGTCAGCCGGCACCGCCGTCGCGGGCAGCGTGATTGGCGGGACGCTGCTCGGCTATTACGCGGATGCGTGGTTGGGCACGGGGCCGTGGTTGCTGATCGTGGGCGTAGTGCTGGGGACGGCGGGCGCGCTCACGTGGCTCTATCGTTTGGTGGCCCGCTTACAACAGTGACGCTATGAAAGTTGCCATCACCGGCGCAGGTGGATTGGTGGGACAACACTTGGCGCGCACCTTTGCAACCGATTGCGAAGTGCGCGCCTTGTTGCATGCCGATTTGGACATCACCGACGGCGCGGCGGTGCGCGCGTGGTGCGAACGCGAACGGCCTGCGTTGCTCGTCAATTGCGCCGTCATTGACGTAGACCGTTGCGAGCGCGAACCGGCCTTGGCTCAAGCCGTCAACGTTGACGGGCCGCGCAACTTGGCCGAAGCCGCAAGCGCCATTGGCGCCGAGGTGCTGCATTTCAGCACGAACTACGTGTTTGACGGGCGCACGCACGGGCGTGTTTATACGCAGGCGGATGTCGCCGTGCCGCTCAATAATTACGGACGAACGAAGCTGGCGGGTGAACACGCGGTGCAATCAGCCAATCCGCACAGTTATATCGTGCGCACGTCGTGGGTGTTCGGGCCGGGTAAGGAAAGTTTCCTGGCGAGTCTGCCGCGCAAGCTGCGCGCGGGCAAACGCGTGCGGGCGATCACCGATGTGTGGGCGAGCGCGACTTATGTGAATGACTTGGTTGTGCGCGTGGCCGAAGTGCTGGCGCGGCGGCGTTACGGTGTTTATCACGTCGTCAACGGCGGCGTTTGCTCTTATCACGACTACGCGTTGGAATGCGCGCGGCTGGTTGGGGCTGAACCAAATGAATTGATCGAAGCCGTCAGCGAGGATCAGGCCAAACGGTTGGCCGAACGTCCGCGATATACGCCGCTGCATTGCGTGCTGTCAGCAGAATTGGGCCTGCCGCCCTTGCGTGACTGGCGCGCGGCGTTGGCTGCTTTTGTAAACGATGAGGGGTAATGGGTCAATGGGGAGAGAAAGTTCAAACGCCAAGACGCCAAGAGTGCCAAGTGAAGACACGCAACATCAACGCAGCAGCTTGGCGTGCTTGGCGTCTTGGCGTTAAAAGCCTTCTGTTGAAACTCACTCCAATGAGCCATTACCCGATGAGGAACGTTAAGCTGGAGGAAATCTATGGCAAACAAAATTGACCCTGTCCCGGCGGGCTTTCACACGGTGACGCCCTATCTGATCGTCAGCGACGGCCACGCCGCGCTGGCCTTTTATCAACAGGCTTTCGGCGCAACCATCAACCATCTGGACACCATGCCGGATGGCAAATTCCTGAATGCCGAATTCCGCATCGGCGATTCGAACCTGATGATGGGCGAACACGAACGCGATGCGCCGGAAGCGGGCAAGCTGCCGCGCTTGAGCATCTATCTTTACGTGCCGGATTCCGACGCGCTGCAGGCAGCGGCGCTGGCGGCGGGCGCGAAAGAAATCTATCCGGTCAGCACCAAGTTTTACGGCAACCGCGAAGGCGGCGTCGAAGACCCCTTCGGCATCACCTGGTGGATCAGCACGCGCGTCGAAGATGTATCGCCGGAAGAAATGCTGCAACGCATGGCTGCGATGAAGCCGCCGTCGTAAGCACCAACCAACGCAGGGAGCAAAGCATGCAAAATAAACCGGCGGCCGTCCGCTTCATCCTCGTCACCGTCTTGCTCGACATGCTGGGCATCGGCTTGATTATCCCGGTGTTGCCCAAACTGGTGACCTCGCTATACGGCGGCGATCTGAGCGCGGGCGCGCACGTCTTCGGCTGGTTTGTCGCGGCCTATGCGCTGATGCAGTTTTTGTGCGCGCCGGCGCTGGGCAATCTGAGCGATGCTTACGGACGGCGGCCTGTGTTGCTGGTGTCGCTGCTGGGCGCGAGCTTGGATTATTTGATGATGGCTTTTGCGCCGACTTGGCAATGGTTGTTTTTGGGGCGCGTGATTTCAGGCGTGACGGGCGCGAATATCGCGGTCGCCAACGCCTATATCGCGGATGTCACGCCGCCCGAAGAGCGCGCCAAGAGCTTCGGGCTGCTCGGCGCGTGCTTTGGCGTAGGCTTCATCTTCGGCCCGGCGCTGGGCGGCTTGCTGGGCGAATACGGGTTGCGCGCGCCGTTTCTGGCGGCGGCGCTATTGAATTTGTGCAACACGCTATACGGCTTTTTCGTGCTGCCAGAATCGCACGCGCCCGCGAACCGGCGGCCTTTCGATTGGAGCCGCATCAATCCGCTGGCGTCATTGCGGGCGCTAGCGCGCTTTCCGGTCGTGCTGGGCCTGACGGCGACCATCGCGCTCGACCGCATCGCGCACGATTCGCTGCCGAGCACCTGGGTGTTGTTCACGACCTATCGCTTCAACTGGACGCCCTGGCAAAACGGCCTGTCGCTGACGCTGGTGGGCGTGATGTTCGCCATCGTGTCGGGCGGATTGACGGGCAAGATAGTCGGCAAGCTGGGCGAACGGCGCGCGCTGATCTTTGGGTTATGCATCAGTGCGACGGGCTATTTGCTTTACGGGCTGGCGACGCGCGGCTGGATGCTTTACGCCATCATCGCGGCCACCAGCATTGGCGGTGTCGCGGGCGCCGCGATCATGGCGCTGGTCACGAAGCTGGTGCCCGCGAATGAACAAGGCGCGTTGCAAGGCGCGCTGGGCAGCGTGCAAAGCGTCGCGGCGATCATCGGGCCGCTGATGGCGACCGGTTTGTTTGGCTATTTCACTTCGCCGAATGCGCCAGTGCAATTGCCGGGGGCGGCGTTTTTGGCGAGTGCCTTGCTGGTGGTGATTGCGATGTTGTTGGCGGTGCGCAGCGCGCGGGTGAATCCGCCTACGGCTGAATTGACGACCTCTTGAGTGAGTGTTAAAAGCCGTTTGTGGAATGGGAAGATTATTGGCTGAAGGCCAAAGAAAATCTGACGGTAACCGGCCTGGCCTATCACGGCAAGCATTACAACGCCTGTGCGAGCCGTGCTTATTACGCCGTTTACCTGGCGAGTATTGCCGTGCTTATCCGCTTGACTGACTGCCGCGCGAAAGATGGTGAATGGGGGCATAGCCAAGTGCAGGCGGAGCTGAACCGGCGGCTGATTATGCGGCAAAAGGTGTTGCCGTCAGAGCTTGGGCGGACACCGATGGACTTGATTGCGTTGCGCCATCTAGCCGATTACGCGCCGCAAGCGGTGACGCTCAGCAAGGCCAAGTTGGCTTATGAGCGCGCTGAGAAATTCCTTGCTGCTATCGGAAACATTTTAGGAGAGCCTTTATGAAACAAAGAGCCAGTCATAAAATCCAACCGCGCATGGGCGGCGCCCGCGATGCCATCGCGGAATACCTGACCGCGCTGGAAGAGGCTTATCCGGCAGCCAGAGGGAAAGCCCGCGTGGTGACGCGAGCGGACAACATGGTGATTGTCAAAATTCCGTTGCCGGCCAAGGAGGCAGAACAGATGCGCTTGTTTGACCGCATGGCCGAGGTCGGAACGAAATTGCTAATTGAAACCGACGAATACATCATCCTTTCAGGTTGCTAAGCCCACAGCTTGACGGCACGCAACCGCACGCAGTAAAAGACCGGGCGGCGGCGCTGCTCCCGCCCGACCTGCTGACCGGAGTCCCGCGCATTCCGGCTTGTGCGTAGGTAAAGGGGATGGATGTCCTCGAGCTTGGCAGAAATTGTTGATCGGCTACTCATCATTTTGGTTCGGAGTGGGCCACGGCGCGCGGGGTTCGTGGTTCGTTCCGGCCAAGTGAGGAGAGTCAACAATGACTGCACAAAAACATCTGAAACAACTCGTCCGCGCCCGCATGCAAAAGACCGGTGAGCGTTACGCCACCGCCCGCCGCCACCTGCTCGGCACCATTCAACCAAACAATTCAGACCCCAGCACGCGCTGGCATTTGCCCGGCAACGTACCGGCGACGACGGCCTTGCGCATTTTGCTTGCGCACCACGGCGTCCGCGCGCCGCATACGGGCGAGCCGTTTACTGAAGCGATGCTCTTTGGCCTCGCGGGCGGCCTCGGCATCGGCGTCTTTTCGTTCTTCTACGAAAAGGAAAACTTCGCTTCGTTTTTCATCGCGGGTCGTCATCAGTGGCACGACGACGAGGCGTATTTGAAAGCGGCCCTCGCGCGCTTCGGCTTGCAAACGGTCGTGCAGGAAAGCGGTGGGGCCAAGACCGCTGCCCAGCAATTGCGCACGCTGCTCGAGCAACACGGCCCCTGCGTCGCCTGGGTAGACATGGCCGGACTGCCGCACCGCGCCTTGCCCGCGCAATACAGCGGCGGCGGTTATCACGTCGTCATGGTTTACCGCGTCAACGAAGCCGAAGGCACGGCGCTGATCGGCGATTTGACCGACGCGCCGATCAGCATCCCGCTCGACGCCCTGGCCGCCGCGCGGATGCGCATCAAGAAGCAAAAGAACCGCTTGCTCGCATTGGCCCCGCTACCGAAAAAGTACGCGCAACCGCCGCTCGCTGAATTGGTGCGCGCCGGGTTGCACAGTTGCCACCACGGCCTGTTGCATCCGACGCTGCCGGGCATGAAAGGCAACGCCAAGCTCGAAGCGTTGAAGGTCTGGGCGCAACGGCTGCACGGTTCCAAAGACAAGGAAAGCTGGGAGCGCGTCTTTCGCCCGGGGCCGAATCTGTGGCGCGGGTTGAGTTGGGCGTATGATTTCATCGAGAACTACGGCACGGGCGGCGGACTGTGTCGCCCGCTGTTTGCGGAGTTTTTGAGCGAAGCAGCGGAAGCCATTCAACAGCCTGCCTTGGTTGCGTTGTCCGAACAGTACGCTGAACTGGGGCGGCAATGGAGCGCGTTGGCCGAAGCCTGTTTGCCCGATGATGTGCCGTTGATGCGCCAGGCAAAGGAGCTTTATGTGCGCCGGTCAGAGCTGTTACACAACGGCGGTTCGGCGGACGAGATGCGCGCCGTGTGGGAGCAGTTGGGCGAACTGGCGCGGCAAGCGGGCGCGCAATTCCCGCTGACAGACGCGGCTGGCGCGGCGTTGCGGGCGCAGCTTCAGACGCGCGTGCTGACATTGTATGAAGGCGAAGTCGCGGCGCAGGCGGCGTTGCTCACGGTGCTTGCGTAAAGCAAGTTTGTTGACGCCGTGAAGGGGCGAAGCCTTTGGAGTGCGTGCGGCACAGGCCGCCGCTTTGGTAGTTCCCCTGATCAGCTAAAAAATCATGGG
>JAYUCP010000137.1:0-35553 GCA_043740245.1 Acidobacteriota bacterium
CCTCCCTCACGGTCGGGCTACTGACACGGGCTCCCGGCTGAGCAGTTACGAATGCAATACATACAGCAGGCGGCCTGCCGTACTTATCCCGGAGAACGCATGAAAATCGAAATCAAATGGGGCGTGGTATTTTCCATCATGATGCCCGTCTGGCTGGCGCTCGAACGGCTGCTCGGCTTGCACGACCAGCACATCGGCTGGCAGCCCTACCTGACCAATCTGGTCGCCATTCCGGCAATTTGGATTTATGTCTTGTTGCTCCGCGAAAAGCGGCGGCAATTGGGCGGGACGCTCACGTTCAAGCAAGCTTTGCTTTGCGGCCTGCTGATGACCGTCGTGGTGACGCTGCTGGTGCTGCCGTCGCAATGGCTGACGTTCAAATTCATCACGCCGCATTACCTTGAAAACGCCATCAAATACAGCGTCGCGCAGGGGCAAACGCTGGCCGACGCCCAGGCTTTTTTCAACCTGCAAAACTATCATCGCATCGGCGTCGTGGGCGCGCTATTGATGGGCGCCGTCACGTCGCTGATTCTGGCGGCGATTATGCGGACGAAGCGGAAAGACTAACTTGAGAAGCCGTTAAACATCCTATGGCAATTTTCCTGACCGGCGCGACCGGTTACCTGGGCGCACACGTCGCGGCGCTCCTGCTCGAACAACACGCCGATCAACTCAACCTGCTGGTGCGCGCCAAAGACGCGCGCGCGGCTCAGCAGCGGCTGTGGCAGTCGTTGCAACTGCATTTGGACTTTCCGCGCTTTCACGAATACCTCAAAACCCGCGTCAGCATCTTTTGCGGCGATCTGACCGGCGCGCAGTTCGGCTTGAATGACGGTGATTATCAACGGCTGATTGCCACAACCGATTCGATCATCCATTGCGCCGCGTCGCTCAACCGCAAGAGCGAAAAGGTCTGCCTCAACACCAACCTGCGCGGCACGCTCGAAGTCATAAAACTCGCCCGCGCCGCCCAAGCCCAGCACGGCTTGCGCCGCTTCAGCGATGTCTCGACCGTCGCCGTCGCCGGGCACCGCTCCAGCGAAGTCGTCGGCGAAGACGAAAGCATTGATTGGAACCGCAGCGACTATGACCCTTACGCGCGCACCAAAAAATTTTGCGAACACATGGTCAACGAATTGCTGCCCGACGTGCCGCACACGGTCTTCCGCCCCAGCATCATTCTCGGCGATTCGCGCCACGCCGAAACGACGCAATTCGACATGGTGCGCTCCTTCGTCTTTCTGGCGGGCTTGCCCGTCTTGCCGTTCAGACCGGCGGACAAGATAGACATCGTCAACGTAGATTTCGTCGCCGAATCCATCGTCACGATTCACCAGAAAGAAAAGCCGCTGCACAACATCTATCACCTATCGTCGGGCACGGCGTCGCAGACCTTCAAACAATTGACCGACGCGCTCTCGCAAGTGCGCGGCAAAGGCGGGCCGGTTTATTTGCCCTGGCTCGAAAAGCCGTTCACGAGTGTGAATAACTGGCTGGCCGACAACATGCGCGGCAATGCGCTGGGCTTTGGCGCGACGTTGTTGAAGGTGTTTATCCCATATCTGGTTTGGAATACGGTCTTCGACAACACACGCATCTGCCGCGAGACGGGCAAACAACCTGCGCCGTTTTCGGCATATAGCTATCCGCTGCTGAAATTCAGCAAGGCGGGTAATTTTACGTATCCATACAAAGAGTGGCCGCGCGATGTAGGGCAAACTGTCAGTTTGCCCAGCGTGGCTTAAGACGCATCAAGGGGAACAGAACTCTCGGCATTCAGCTTCGGCCAGCGTTCGCGTGACCGAGACCAAGGCAAACTGACAGTTTGCCCTACATTGGACATCAACTATGAGCATGGACATCGCCCTCGAAGCCTGGGTCGCCGGCATCATCGAGTGGTCAAAATTGAAATGGATGCTGGGCGCGGGTCAGCGCTGGCAACCCGGCCAAAAACTGAAGCTGCTGTTTGCCGGCTACAACGGCACGCGCAACACCGGCTCCGACGTGCGTGTCGAAGAGATGATCCGCCAGATTCGCCACGTGATTGGCGCGGACAAGTGCGAACTGAGCGTGCTGACGCAAGACTTCAAATTGACCGCAGGCTATTTCAAAGGCACGCGGCAAGTCTTGTTGCCGCAAATCTTCCCACCGATGCTGGCGCGCGAGATTCCCAAATTCGACGGCGTGGTGGCGTGCGAAGGCTCGATGTTCAAAAGCAAATTCGCCAACGCGCTGACGACGATGATGGCGGGTTCGCTTGGCATTGCCGCTGCACAAAACAAGATCAGCATCGGCTATGGCGCTGAAGCGGGTTACATGGACTCGCACCTTGCCAAGCTGGTCGCGCGTTATTGCCGCGATTCGCTCATCATCACGCGCAACCCCGAATCGCAGGAAGTGCTGGGCAAACTCGGCGTTTCGACCGAACTCGGCGCGGATACGGCGTGGACGTTTGAATCATTGCCGCTGACTTACGGCGAGGCCGAATTGCGCAAACACGGCTGGGACGGCACGACGCCAGTGCTGGTCGTCTGCCCGGTCAATCCTTATTGCTGGCCGGTGCGCGCTTCGGTGGCGAAGTTCATCAGCAACAAACTGACCGGCGCGCACGCAGACAGCCACTACCGTTCGATCTATTTTCACGAAGAAGGGCCCGAAGTTGACCGCAAGTTTGAACGTTACTTGGCCGCGATGGCGAATGCCGTGGCGCGCTTCCGCCGCGACAACAAGGTCTTTGTCGTGTTGGCCGCGACTGAGAAACTGGACACCGAGGCTTGCCAGAAGATCAGCGAGAAGCTGGGCGGTGTGCCGGTCTTCTCGTCGGCGAATTACAACATGTATGAACTGGTCAGCATCCTGCGCAGTTGCCAACTGATGGTTTCGTCGCGCTTCCACGGCATCGTGACGTGCATGGAAGCGGGCGTCGTCTCAGCCGGCGTGACGATTGACGAACGCATCCGCAACCTGATGAACGAGCGCGGCCACCAGGATTTGCTGCTGACCGTGGACGATCCCGACCTGGAAGAACGGCTGCTCGTCATCCTGGGCAAGCTCAGCAACGAGAGCGAGGCCATCCGCGACGGCATTTACAAAACAGTGGCGAAGAATTTGAAAGTGATGGCGCGCATGGGCGTGTATTTTGAAGAGCACCTGCAACGCCGTTATCCTGAGTTTCCGATTCGGCAGGGCGTGCATGCGTGGGAAGAGTATTTGCCGCCGCTCGGTGTAAACTTGCGCAAGTTGCTGGAAACGTATGGCTGAGAGGGCGCCGATGGATGTCACCTTTTCATTGAGAGACATGGTGTTTGCCTGGGACGACCAGAAAGCCGCCCGCAATCTGCGCGATCACGGCTTCACGTTTGAAGAAGCGGCTCAAACATATTTCGACCCTTTCGCTTATTACGGCGACGCGTCGCCACCGCACGAAAAGCGCGATTACATCATCGGCTATTCTTTCAAACGAGAGTTGTTGTTTACGGTTTTCGTCGAACGCGACTTGAATGTCCGCATCATTTCCGCACGTGAAGCTACGCCGAAAGAAAGGAGAACGTATGAACAAGGAGAATGAAACAAACCAGACCGAAGAACTCGTTACACCTGAAGGGTACGTTTTGCGCCGTCGTCCGCGCCCGGCGACAGACGTTTCAATTCGCATCCCGCTCGACACGCTGGCTTCAATTGATCGCGTTGCCGCCCACCGCGAAATGTCGCGCGAAGCCTTGCTGCGTTATTACATCGGGCACGAATTGCGGATTGACCTCGATCAACTTTATTTGCAAGAAACGGCAGAGCGGGAACAACCAAAACAGCCGCAAGCGGAAGAAGCGCAAGAAGCGGCAGTAGCTGCCTGAGTCTTTCGGCACGCCCCAAAGTGAATGAACTTCCTCGAACACATCTTTCACCAGTTAAACCAATCGCCCCAACGCCCCGTCATCCGCGAAGTGCGCGACGGCCAGTTCGTCACAGCCACTTGTGGCGAAGTGCTCGCGCAAATCAAAGCCGCACGCACTTATATTCGCCAAAGCGGTTTGAGCGCGGGCGACCGCTGCGGCTTGCTCGCGCCCAACAGCATTCGTTGGGCCGCGCTCGATTTGGCCTTGATGGCTGAGGGCATTACAGTCGTGCCTCTCTATTCACGCCAAGCGCCAAACGAACTGGTCAACATGCTCAAGGATTGCGGCGCTACGCTGGTCTGTTGCGCCGACGCAGCGTTGCGCAATAGCATCGTCGAACACTGGCCGGAGATGCAGGCGCGGTTGCCGCTCTTTGACGAAATCTTCGCCACCGCGCCGGACGCCAGCCTCGCGGATGAACCGGACGCGCTGAGCGACAGCCATATCGTCACGATCATTTACACGTCTGGCACTTCGGGCGAACCCAAAGGCGTGATGCTGAACGTCAAGAACCTGAATCACATGGTTCCCTGCACCGGCCTGCGGCTGGATCAATTGATGGAAGGCGAGACCGAAAAGACTGCCGACCAGGTCTTTCACTACTTGCCGCTTTGTTTCGCCGGTTCGTGGGTTCTGTTGCTGACGGCGTTGTCACGCCACAGCCTGCTGACGCTTTCGACCGATCTGAACAAGCTGGCGGATGAGTTGCGGCTGGCCGCGCCGCATTACTGTTTGAATGTGCCGACGCTGCTTGAACGCATCCGCACGGGTGTCGAAAAGCAGATCAGCGAAAAGCCCGGTTTTGTGCAGGCGATCTATCGCAATGGCAAGGTCGCCTGGCTGCGGCGTTATGAAAACAAGGCGAGCGGCTTGGACGGCCTTTGGCTGGCGCTGGCGCACAAACTGATCTTTGCATCGATCAAACAGAAGATCGGGCCGAATCTGCGCGCGCTGATTTGCGGTTCAGCGCCGCTCAACAAAGAGACGCAGTTGTTTTTCTCGATGCTGCATATCCGCGTGCTGCAAGTCTACGGTTTGACCGAGACGACCGCCATTTGCACAATGGACGACCCACGCGAATTCACGATTGGCCGCGTAGGCCCCGCGATCCTCGGCATCGAGATGAAGCTGGGCGAACACGACGAATTGCTGGTGCGCGGGCCACACATCTTCGCTGGCTATTGGAACAAGCCGGAAGCGACGGCGGCGGCAATGTTGCCCGATGCGAGTGGCGACTGGTTCCGCACCGGCGATCAGGGCGAAGTGGACGCTCAAGGCAATTGGGCGATCAGCGGACGCATCAAGAGCTTGCTTATTCTCAACTCCGGCCACAACGTCGCGCCGGAACCGATTGAAGAGAAGCTGGCCTTCAAGCTACCCGCCGCGCAGCAATGCGTCGTGCTGGGCAATGATCGCAGCTTCCTGACCGTATTGATTACTGGCGAGATCACGCACGCGCAGGCGGAACAGGCCGTTGCCGCAGTCAACGAAGAGTTGCCGCATTACAAACGCGTGCTGGCGTTTCATCAGGAAAAAGAACCGTTGACGATTGAAAGCGGTTTATTGACCGCCAACGGCAAATTGCGCCGCGATGCGATTGCCAAACACTTTGCGCCCGCGATTGACGCGCTTTATCGTGCGAAGAAAGGTTAGCTGAATGGTTACGCTCGGACTGGTTTGCCTCTTTGTTTCGTTCATTCTTTTGATTGTAGGCCTGATGGCCTGGGGCGCGGCCACCGACAAGCCGCCGCAAGAAGAGATGGAAACCGGCGCGCCTGACAGTTCCGCCCCGCTCGATTCCAGTCAAGGAGATCCGTCTTGAACGAAGAACCACCGGAATTAAAAACCTCGATAATTGGGACATTCGTCATTTGTCTCGTGGCTTATCTGCTGATACTGGTTGTGGCCTTGACGCTGGCAATCGGCACAGGCTGGCTGTTGCGCAAAATCGTGCCGGGTTTGGAAACCGGCGCCGCGATCATCATTGGCCTACTCGCAACGGCATTCTCGCTATCTGCGGCCTTCAAGCTCTTTCGCGTACTAACGAAAAGAATCATTGCTCCCAGTTTATACGCCACGTCAGCAGAACTTGCAGGGGATGATGATGAGGATGACGACGAGCCGCCGATAGTTTACGCTGTGCCGCCTTTCCCGGCGCGCCGCCGCAAATTCAAACGTCGCCCGCGTCAATAAACGAATCGTGATGCAACATTTCAAAGGCGAAACGCTTTCCTGGAAATTGCAAGACGGCTGCCTCGAACTGACCTTGCACCGCGCACCGGCCAACGAGATTGGCTTGCAAACGCTGGCCGAGTTGGAGCAGTTCGTAACGGCACACGAAACGCTGAAAGACCAAGCGCACGCGCTCATCATTCACAGCACAGTCAAAGCGGGGTTCAGCGCAGGCGCGGACTTGCGCGACCTGTATCGCGGCGCGCAAGAGATCGGTTTTGATAACGCCGAACCGCAAGTGCGCGACTTTCTCAACCGCATCCACGCGGTGATGAACGCGCTGGACGCTTCGCCGCTGACGACGATTGCGGCGGTGCACGGTGTCTGTTTCGGCGGCGGTTTTGAACTCGCGCTGGTTTGCGATCTGATCATTGCCGATAAACTGGCGCGCTTCTGTTTTCCCGAATTGCGGCTGGGCTTGATTCCGGGCTTCGGCGGCATCCCGCGTTTGAAACGCGATCTGGGCAATGCCATCGTGCGTGACTTGCTGTTGACCGGACGCAGCCTGAATGCCGCGCGCGCGCAAGCCATCGGGCTGGTCAGTCAATTGGTGGCCGAAGGCGATGCGCTCAAGGTGGCCCGCTTCACCGCCGCGCAGGTCAAGAAATTCGACCGCGCGACCAGCGCCGCCGCCAAGCAGTTTTTGAAACCGATCCCACACGCCGAATTGCGGCAGGAGATCGAGCTTTTCTGCAAACTATTCACGCAACCCGCCGTTGAAGCGGGCCTGCGCAAATTTGTCGAGAGCACTGATACACAACCGTATTTACCCTAAGTTTGAAACCCGTCACTGAGGTCGTTTTGCGATAACCTTTGCACGTGGGAGGAAGAGCATGAATAAAAAGCGTTCACGCATCAATGAGTCACCCGCTGTCTCGTTCAAAGCGTTTTTGAGCCACAGTTATAAGGCGATCACCACGAATTCATTCTTCTTCAAACTTTTTGGCGAAAGCGCAGAAGTCCAATTTGAGGTGGATGAAAATAAAGGCGAAACGAATGTCACGCGCCTTGAGCGCATGATTCGGGATGCCGACGCTTTCATCGGCATCTACCCATTGCTGGACAACACCGACAGCTCACCGGCGCGTGAGGCATTATTAAAGGCCTCGCGCTATTTCCGCTTGGAACTGGATATGGCGCTGCGCGCGCGTAAGCCCGCCATTATTTTCTACGATGAGCGTTATGGTGATGTGCTGCAATGCCCGGAAGGAGTGCGCGCCTGCCCGTTCGACTGGCGCGAAATCAGTGGCAAAGGCAGGGTGCCGAGCGCAGAGCTGTTTCGCCGGCGTTTTGAAGAGTTTTGCGAACTTGTACAGGCAGGCTTGCAATATAAAGTCGCTCGATTAATCCAGCCGCGCACCAATCTCGGTGTGGGTCTGATGTTGCCTTTTGGCGCAAATGAGCAAAGCCTTTACTCACCTCTTATCCGGCAAACAATCGAGGCCACCTTACAGCAAGCCGGCTATCACGACCTACATTTTCTCAATTGGCCGCCGGTGCTGAATGCACAGGCCTTCAGCTTCTTTGAACGAACGGATTGGGTTATCACCGACCTCGGCGAAGAGATGATTGCGACCGGGATGCCAGCCTATTTACATGGCCAGTTTGTCCCGCTTTTGCGTCTTAAACATGTTTCAGCCACGAGCGACGGCGCGGCTCAGTCGGCTTTTGAAAGCTCATTGTTTGGCGGAGTCAGCGTCGGCTATCAAAAGAATTTGCTGCTCTGGCAAGATGCAACCTCGCTAGCCGAAGGACTGGGAAAACGCCTGCAAGCATTGAAGTCGAACGTCAGACTGATCAAAACAGCACAAGAGGCCGAGCAATACTTCCTCAGTGCCGGGTTGCGCCCGGAGGCTGTTTTCCTAAGTTATTCGGGCAAAGACATAGACCTGGCCGCTGAGTTGCGAGCGGCACTCAAGCTCAAATTTCAGAAAGTCTTCGACTATAAAGACGGGGAGTCAATCCGCCCCGGCGAGCCCTGGTTAAAGGAAATTTTCGAGCAATTAGTGAACAGTAAAATTGCTATCCCGCTTTTATCCAACAACTATCTCAAAAGCGGTAATTGCTTGCACGAAGCCCAGCAAATCATCGCCCAGCAAGACAACCAAGCTGTCAAAGTATTTCCGGTCAAGGTGCGCCAGGAAGAAATCGAGGCCCCTCCTTGGTTACAAAGTATTCAGTACTTACGTTACTGGGATTACCAAAGCGCTGAGGACCTTGTCCAAAAAATCCTTCAACTTGTGGGCCCCTGAATTGTGTGAGCGACCTAGCGAGTCTTTTACCGAGAGAATCATTGCTGCATTGAAGCCTCATTCTGGTGGTTTTATGGAAAATATGAAGAGTAGAAAAAGAGCCAAAATTACCGCGCTGGGCACCTACGTACCCCCGCGCGTCGTCACCAACCATGATTTGGAAAAGATGGTAGAGACCAATCACGATTGGATCGTCGCGCGCACCGGCATACACGAACGCCACTGGGTCGAACCGGGCACGCCCGCTTCGGAATTGGGCGCGAAAGCCGCTGTCGAAGCACTCAAGCAGCGCGGCATCGAAGCGGACGAGCTCGAATTGATTATCGTTTCGACCGTCACGCCCGACATGTTTTTCCCGGCGACGGCCTGCGTCATTCAAAACAAGCTGCGTGCGACGCGGGCCTGGGGCTTCGATGTCTCCGCCGCTTGCTCGTCGTTCCTTTACGCGCTGACCACCGGCGCGCAGTTCATCGAGACCGGCGCGCACAAAAAAGTCCTGGTCATCGGCGCCGACGTGATGACCAGCATCTTGAATCCTGAAGACCGCGCGACGCTGGTGCTGTTTGGCGATGGCGCGGGCGCTGTGTTGCTCGAACCTGGCGAGGAAGGCGAAGACTTCGGCTTGCTGGATTACAAGCACGAAATTGACGGCGCGGGCGGCGAGCATTTGTACATGCCCGGCGGCGGCAGTTTGCATCCGTCCTCGCACGAGACCATCGAAAAGAAAATGCATTACGTCCATCAGAACGGGCAGGCTGTTTTCAAATACGCCGTGCGCAAGATGGAAGAGTTGAGCACCGGCATGCTCGCCAGACACAACCTGACCGGCGACGACATCGCCTGCTTCATCGCGCACCAAGCCAACCTGCGCATCATTGACGCCACAGCGCAGAAAGCCGGGCTCGCGCCGGAGAAGGTCATCAAGAACATTCATAAATACGGCAACACGACGGCGGCCACGATTCCGCTGGCAATGCGCGATGCGATTGACGAGGGCAAATTGAAGAAAGGCGATCTGGTGCTGTTTGCCGCCGTGGGCGCGGGCTTCACGGCCGGATCGGTGTTGATGCGCTGGGCGTATTGATTGAAGGAGGGTTTATGCAACAAATCGAATTGACGCAGGCACAACACGAATTGCCGCAATTGATCGAAGCGGCTTTGCACGGCGCGGATGTCATCATCACCAGAGGCGACGCGCCAGTGGTAAGACTGGTTCCCATCCTGGGCGAAAAGCCGCAGCCGCAGTTTGGCAGCGCCAAAGGCTTGATCTCGCTGGCTGAGGACTTCGACGAGCCGCTCGAAGACTTCCGGGAGTACATGCAATGAAGCTGCTGCTTGATACGCACACCTTCATTTGGTTCGTGATGGGCGACACGCAACTCAGTCAGCCCGCGCGTCAGCTTATTGAAGACCAGTCCAACGATAAGTTGGTCAGCCGCGCCACGATCTGGGAGATGGCGATCAAGTACAGTCTGGGCAAGTTGAATTTGCAACAAACGTTTCGCCCATTCATTCAGCAGCATCTAGCTGGGAATGGATTCGATATTCTGGCGATCAGCAACGAACACATTTTCGCGGTAGCCGGCTTGCCTTATCACCACCGCGATCCGTTCGATCGTCTGCTGATCGCACAATCTTTAACTGAGCAGTTCCCGCTCATCAGCGTAGACACCAAGTTTGACCGCTACGCCGTACAGCGGCTTTGGTAATTGGGAAATATTCGATGCGCACCCAAGCACAGATCATTGACGAAATCCTCGCGCTGGCCGCCATGCACTTCCACGTTGACCGCGCCGCGCTCGCGCCCGACGACGACTTTTTCAAGGTGCTGAAGATTGACAGCCTGCAGGCGCTCGAACTGCTGACGCGGCTGGAAAATCATTTCAGCGTCGAACTGCCCGATTACGAAGTGCAGGGCGTCAGCGATTTCCGCACGCTGGCCGAACGGATTGAGGCGCGGCTCTAAACCGACAGGAGGGGGATCATGGCAACCGAGCAACTTGAGTCTATCCAGGCGCAAATCAAACTACTGTCGTTCGGAGACAAGCTGCGCTTACTTCAATGGCTCGCGGAAGATTTGCAAGCTGCCGCACCTGCGGTTGAATCCACCGGTCTGGTTTACGGCAAATACCGCGACACTGGCTTGCGGATGTCCACCGAAGAAGATTTCAAAATCGCCGAATGGCAGCCGACCGAACCTGAGCTTCAATGATTGAGTTACAGCAACACACCTCGCTCGGCTCCGCCCTGCGCGCCGCGCTCGACCAATTCGCCAGCGAAATCTGCCTGATCGAAGCCGATCGCGAACGCGAAAACCATCGCTGGACATACCGCGAATTCAAAGACCGCTCGCTGCCGCTGGCCCAATTCATCCAGCAACGCGGCTTCAACCCCAATTCGCGCGGCGCGATCATCATGACCAATCAGTCGCGCTGGCCGCTCGCCGCCTATGCGATCTTTCACAGCGGCGGCGTGCTCGTGCCGCTTGATTACAAACTCTCCGCGCCCGAACACGTCGCGCTGCTCAAACATTCGCAAGCCGAATTGCTGGTCACCGAATTTCACTTCTGGCGCGCCATCACCCAGGCCGCAGGCTTCGACGAATTGACGCACCTGAAAACCGTCATCGTCACCGATCCGCCCAAACGCGGCGACCTGCTGAACGCCGTGCCCTTTGACGAAGCGCGTGCCGAAGGCGAACCGCAATTCATCGAACGCCAGCGCAGCGATTGGGCCTGCATCGTCTACTCATCAGGCACAGGCGGGCGACCCAAAGGCTGCGTGCTGACGCAACACAACTACCTGGAACAATGCGCGTCGCTCACGGCGCTCTATCCGTTCTGGCCGGGCGTGCGTTATCTGAGCATCCTGCCGACCAATCACGCGATTGATTTCATGGTCGGCTTCTTAGGCCCGTTCGTCTGCGGCGCAGCGGTCGTGCATCTGCGCACGTTGCGGCCCGAATTTGTGCGCGAGGCTTTTACCCGCTTCAAGATTACCTATGTCGCGCTGGTGCCGCTGATCTTGAAAAATCTGATGACCGGCTTGCAACAACGCTTCGACGAATTGACGCCGTTCAAACGTTTCGTCTTCGACCGGCTGCTCGCGCTCAACAAAGCATTGACCAAAAAGCAGCCAAACCTGGCGCTCAGCCGCAAGTTGCTCAAACAAGTCCACGCCGCGTTCGGCGGCGAATTGCGCGCGATCTTCACCGGCGGCGCATTCAGCGACCCGGCGCTGCTGCAATTCTTTTATGACCTGGGCATACAGGTCGGCAACGGCTACGGGCTGACCGAAGCGGGCACGGCGATCACGCTCAACGACTTCAAACCCTTCCGCGCCGACACCGTGGGCAAGCCGCTGCCGGGCATGGAAGTCGAGATTCGCAATCCCGATGCTGATGGCATCGGCATCGTTGCTGTGCGCAGCGACACCGTGATGTCGCATTACCTGGACGACCCTGAACAGACCGCCGAAAGTATCGTGGATGGCTGGCTGCTGACGGGCGACTTGGGCCGCTTCGATGTGGACGGGCACCTGCAACTTTTCGGGCGCGCCAAAAACATGATCGTCACCGCAGAGGGCAAGAACGTTTATCCCGAAGACATCGAGCAGGCGTTTGAAGGGCTGCCGGTCAAAGAGTTCTGCGTCTTCGCGGCGAATTACATCTGGCCCGAACGTTCAATGCTGGGTGAGAAGCTGATCATCGTGTTGCGCTTGAATGAGGGACAGGAGTTCAGCGACGAATTGAAACAGGAGTTGCTTAAACGCAATGCGCGGCTGCTCAATTTCAAACGGCTGAGCGGCTACGTGATTTGGGAGGAAGACTTCCCACGCACGGCTTCGATGAAGATCAAACGCATTGTGCTGGCTGAGGAGATACGCCAGTGCGTTGAGCGGCAGGCGGCGCTGCGCGAATTATGAAGGACTGTCACTGGTGTATCCTCGCGTATCTCTCGCGTATCCGGGCAGATGAGCGGCTGCTGCCACCTGACGGCGCTGCCAGAAGGCTGAATCAGGCCAGCGTCGCTCACGGCCGTAAAATGTTTGGCGCGCCAGCAGGTAATCATTGAAGCGCGCGGCGACGGCGTGGGCATAAGCGGCCAGCGCCGCTGCGTCGCCTGCCAGATGCGCCGCAATCGCCACAGCGGCGCGCGGGCCGAATTCCAGCGCACGGCAAATGCCTTGCGCTGAGAGCGGGTCGAACGTCAGCGCCGCATCGCCCACCGCCAGCCAGTTAGCACCGGCAACCGGGTCGAGCAGCGAACTGCCTGCCGGAGCGATGCGCGGCGCGATTCTCAAATCGAAGCCGTTTGCGCGTGCGCGCGTGTGACGCGCAACTTCCAGTTGTTCCCGCCAGTAACAGGCCGAATCCCGCGCGCCTCTGGCATACAAATCGGCGTCGGTCATGTACGCCATCACGAACTCTGAGCTTGGCAGCAGCGCCGAATACCACCAGCCCCGCTCGCTGGCTTCCACCAGCGTGAATGAATCAAGCGTCGAGTCTGCGGGCAGGAAAGCCACGGCTCCGATCAGATGGTCGTAAACCACTCTGCGCGCGCCTTGTCCGCGCGCCAACGCGGCGGCTCGGCCCGAAGCGTCAACGAAAAACTTCGCGCGATATGAATGGGTCGCGCCGCCTTGAGCGATTTCAAGTTCCCAAGCGCCGGCCTTCGCCACTGCCTTCACGCGAGCAATGGATGCGAGTTGCGCGCCGCGATAGACCTGCGCTCCCGCCGCTTCCGCAGCCACGGCCAGCAGCGCATCGAACCGCGCGCGGTCAATGTGCCAGCCAGCGCCATACGGGTTGAAGATGAAGTCGTTTTCGTAAAGTTCGTCGCGTCCCCAGGCCGAGCGGATGCCGTAGGACGGCGTATGTTCCTCGCGCACGAACCGCTCCCAGACGCCGAGTTCCGCCAGCAGCGGCCGCGCCAGCGGGGGCAGCGTCTCGCCGAGGCGCGGCGCCTCGTAATTGGAACGCTCGATCACGACGGCTGAAAGCTTGCGGTGCGCAAGGGCCAGCGCAGTCACGCAACCGGCCGGCCCGCCGCCTAGTACGACAACGTCTGCTTCGTTCCGCTGCATTGCCTACCCCACGCGTTCAGTCTCAAAGAAGCCCTCTTCAGCTTCGACGACGAATCCGAGCCGATGCCAGTTCTTCACCATATCCTCGCGACTGCTGACCAAATCGCGCGTCCAGTCGGCGTGTTGCTCGCCATCTTCGGGAATGACTTGATCGGGCCGTTGCGCTGGCCACCAGGCGAAATCATCACTGGCGCTGCAATCGTTGAAATCGGCTTGCCAGGGCACGGCCATCTGTTTGGTCACATCGCCAGCCTGGAGTTTCGCTTGATCGAGCCGGAACGGCTCGATGTATTGATAGACATCGCGCAGGAACCAACTCCCTTCGATGCCGGGGAAGAAGGCCGAGCCGACGCAGGCCTCGAGCGCGGCGCGATCCAACCCTGCGGGCGTGATCTCGTCCGTTTGCTCCAACGCGCCGGGCCAGTCGTTGATGAAATCGCCGTTCTTCCATTGCTCCATCCATTGGTATTGCAGCTTCGTGACCGCGCCGTCCCGGCCTTCGGTGTCAGAATAGAGCATAGGCATATCGCCGCCGCTGCCGTCGTTCGGGTTTCGCAACTGGCTGAAGATCGCCGCGCGCGCCGCCGCTACGCCCGGCGGCGGGATCACGGCGGCCAGGCTGTGGTGATGCTGCGAGGCCATCTCATTGACCCAGCCCATCTTCATCGCTCCCCGCAGGATCGGATAAATGTCGCGCGTGAACGAAGGCTGCGCCGGCAATTTGAGGCCGAGTTTGTTGACCGCCACCTGTAACAACACGTCGTAAAGCGTGGTGATGTTTTCAATCGGCGGCGCGAAATCGGGCGGCGCGACGATCACCCACGCGCCGGCCGCGTGCAGCGTTTGCAGTCCGCCATTGAGCGCGACCGTGGCGTTGACCGGCCCATCTGAAACGTCGTCGTACCAACCGTCGTTGTTGGCGAAAGTCGTGAGTGGCTTATTGCCCGGCGAATCCGAATGGCCGAAGCCGCCGAGGACGAGCAGGCGGCCCGCTTCATCGGTGCGGATTTCGCCGAGCGGGACGACGGTTTTATCGAATTTGCCCGTGTCGAATTTCGCTGCTTGCCCGACGCCGCTGATGGTGCGCGGCCCCGGATCAATCACCAGCTTCTTGCGGTCTCGCACCGCTTGGTTGCGGAATGGGGCATTGGGATTCGGGCCGTCGAACTCGCGCCACGCGGCTTTCTTGTTCGCCAGATGCACCGTCCAACTGATCGTCGCGTCGGCGTCCGTGATCTCCTTCACCAGTTGGCCTTGTTCGTCGTACCCGAAAACGCGGAAGCGCGCGGCCTGCCGTTTGACGCGGCCTGCGGCGTCTTTGTAGCCGCCCGCGGGTGGTGTGCGGTCGCCGGGTTTTTCCGGCCCGATGAAAAATTCGCCCAGGCTGTTACCGACGCGGGCGACGCCGATGGCCGAGTGAATCTTGACCGTCTTGACGGCGCGCAATTGCGGGTCCATCTCCAGATGAATCCACTTCGCCACCGAGGGCACGCCTTGCAGGTTGACGACCGAGAGCATGTACCAGCCGGGCGGCGCGAGATTGGCCTCTCTGGGCAGCGTCGCCCGCAGCTTGCAAAAGCCGCTCACCCTGAATTTCAAATCCACCAGCCGTTGTTCGTTATCGCAGGAATGCGTCGTCGCCATCGGTCGAATCAACTGCACCCACTTGATCTCGTCGGCTTGCGGCGTATGAAGCTCGATGGTATTGCCGTAATGCGCCGCGCTCGGCGCGCTTTCGATGAAGGGGCGCGGGCCTTTGAAAAGATACGGCGGATGGTAAAGCTCGAGCCGTAATTCGTCGTCGCGGCGGTGCGGGTTCGAGCCAGCCGTGATCACGCGTCCGTCCGGCAACAACAAAGCGATGGAGTGATAGAGTCGCGGTACGAGGGCTGTCGCTCCCGGACGCCAAGCGTTGGCTGCCGGGTCGTAAATCTCTGAGCGAAGCTCTGCTGTGGCGGGGGCTTCATCGAGGCCGCCGCCGCTAACGAAGACCGTGCGGTCGGGCAGGATGACGGCGTTCTGCATGGCCCGCTTGTGGGCCATTGGCGGGCCGGGAACAAAGGCGGGCACCGCGACGCTTAGGTCAACCAGATTGACAGCGGGGCTTGGCCCGCCCGTGCCGCCGCCGCCGAGCACCATCACCTTCTGGTTTTGCGCGGGCGGTAGCAGGACGCTGGGCGCCATGCCGTGTTGGTCAGCCGGTGACAGCCCGCCGACGGGCGTCTCGGCATGCGTGTTCACGTTGAAGATGAATGGCGCGCGGGCGGCGCCGTCGAAGTGCGCGCCAGTAAAAAAGACGCGGCCATCACGCAACAGAATCAAGTTTGGAAACGCTCCCCAGTCGTGGGTACGCGCAATCGCTGGCGCCCAGCCCGTGAGCGGCGAGTAAAGCTCGACTTGATGCGCGAGGTCGCCGGTGCCGCCCGCCGCCAATACGCGGCCGTCGCCGAGCGTGACGGCCGCGGGATACCAGCGGCCAACCGACATATCGCCCAGCCTGATCCACTCTTCGGTGGCGGGATCGAAGATGTAGGTCGTCCGCAGTCCAGTGAATGCGTATGTCTCGGTTCCGCCGACGACCAGCAGCCGTCCATCGGCCAGGAATGTCTGGTGCGCACAGAAAACGTCAATCGGCGTCACCGGCTGATGAAAGCCGCCGTTCTCGTAATCCCAGACGACGCTGCGCAGGCCGGTTGTGTAGAGTTCGTCGTTGCCCGAACCGGCGAAGAAAAGCACTTTGCCGGTGTGCAGCAACGCGGCGTGCACGGCCAGCACCTGCGAGTTACACGGCAACAATTCCCACAGGCCTTTGGTGGCGGCTTCGGCCAGCGCGACGGAGGCCGCACTCGTCGCGTCCCCAGCCATTGCCGGCCTGGCACCGGCGGCAACGTGCGTCAGTTGGTCTGTTGGCAGATGCGGCCTACGCGGTTGGCAGCGAAAGATGTCAACGTGCGAGCATTCATTGGAGCCATCGTCGTAAGGCAGTTCGATAGGCAATTTTCTGGCGGCGTCGCGCGTAATCCAGATGTATTGGCGCGTGCGCAGCAGCCCGGCCAGCCCCTGCATCATGTGTTCTTCGATGTGGCAGTGGACAAGGAAATCGCCTTTGATACGCACGCGGCAGGCGTCCGGCGGCGGATCGCATTGCAAGGCTTCCAACTCGCAGGGGAGCCGCAACGCGGGCGGCGCTTCAGTGTCCGCGACAAAACTCTCCGCCGGGCTGAGACTGTGCACATCCGACGCGCCACCGGCGGGCGCGGGCAATTGCCAGCGCGTTGAATGCGGATGGAAGTTGTGCCAGATACCGCCGAGGTCGAGATTGAAAACATACCAGCGCAGCCGCTCGCCTGTGTCAGCGATGATCGTTGGCGTGTTGCCGGCATACGCGCGGCCGTTCAGGCAGTAAGTGGAGGCGCCCCCGCCAGCGGCAAAGACGAGGTGATTGTTTTCGTCTTTGTGCGTCCACCGCACTGTTCCGCCCGGCCCCACGTCCACGACGGCTGGCGTGAAGAAATTGTCGTGAATCTCCACCTCCACGGGTACCGCCGTCGGCCCGCCGGCCACCACGCGGATCTGCCCCGCCATTGCGCTTCCGTGAATCTGGCAAATGTAATTGCACACGCCCAGCGTCGCACCGACCAGGAAGGTGAATTGCTCGTTCTTGCGCAGCGTCGGGCTTTGAAACTGGCATTGACCCCCACCCTGCATCAGATGCACAAACAGCGGAATCTGGTGATCGGCGCAAGGCGCGGATGGATCACGCACGATCAGGCCGCCGAACAATCCGCGATTGACGTTGCGCGCCACTTGCCGCACGTGATCGTGAAAAGCCCACGCGCCGATGGTCTCTGTCGTGGCGTCGAAGATGTAAGTCCATTTTTGTCCGGGCAGGATTTCATCGCTGCGCCGCCCATCGCGGCTGTTGATCCCGAAGGGCCACGCCCCGTCGGAATCAATGCCGTACCGCAGGCCGTGCAAATGAAAGCTGTGGCAGTCGGTGTCGCCGTTGAGCACGTGTATGTAGAGGCGCTCGCCCGGCTTGGCATAGAGCACCGCGCCCGGCACGCGCCGGTTCCACGGCGGCTCGTTTGCGTCGGCCTCGATGATCTTCTTCGTGTTCGGGATGGTGTAGTCAGGATCGAGGTACTCGCGGTAAACCAGCGCCTCGAGCGAGGAGCCGAAAATCTCCTGCGGCGTGACCCGGCCCGCTTCGTGCCCCTCGCCGAACATGCAATCGCGTCCGTAGTGGCGCGCGCAGGTGAGCGGTGCCAACGGGCTGTAGCTGTTGAGCGGTTCGATCTTGAGAAAGATGTCGCGTCGTTTGAATTCGGTCATTGCCGGCTCCTCAGAAGCCTCGTCGCTTGCGAGACAAGAACTTCACTCTGCCGCCAAAAAAGGCGGCGGTTGGTGGTTCAAATTCAGTAGCAAAGCTCAAGCGCGTGCTGGTTGCGACGCCAGGGCTACGGTGTAACCCAGTCGTTCCAGGCACGTCACCAGTTTGGCCGTCGGTTGTTCCTGCGACCGCTGCGCATAGTGGCCGCCGCCCAATTCCATGTACCCCACCTCTTCTTTCAACACATGCCAAGCGGGTCCACACGATCAAAGCATTCGACCTCCGGTTTTCATAGCAGGTCGCACGCTGTCTTTTCAACTCAGCCGAATGAACCGCCCGACCGAGGGAGCGCCGGCGGCATCAACAATGAAGAGCAGGTAATAACCCGGCGGTGCAAGGTTCCCATTGGCCGGCGCATCTATCGTCAGGCGCGCCGCCGTGCGGCTGCGGATCGGCAGCTTGAGGTAGCGCGCTCCGGCGTCCGTGTGATGCGTGATTGAGGCAGGCCGCAGCAAGGCCACCGAGGCGATCTGCGCCGCCTCCGGCGTGTCTATGTCGAAGCCGACCCCGTAAGCCAGCGTAGCCGGCGCCGTGGTGATCGTCGGGCGCGCGCCCAACGACAAATAGGGCGGGCTGAAAATCTCCAACTTGCGCTGATCGCGCTGCGGGGTGGCGGGGCGCGGATCAACGCCGCCCGCCGTCAACACACGGCCATCCGGCAAGAGTACGGCGACGCTGTGATATTGGCGCGGGTAGGTCATCGGCGCAGCCGGCGACCAGGTGCCGGTGGCAGGGTCGTAAATCTCGGCTTCGAGCACCGCGCCCGGATCGGAGTTCCACTTGCCGTTGCGCTGTCCGCCGATGACCAGCAGTTTGCCGTCCGGCAGCCAGACGGCGCTGACGTTCGTGCGCGGGAAATTCATGTCGGCCATCCGCGACCAGGCGGCGCCGCCGCCGAGAGTGGTCAGTTCGATGGCTTCGGCCG
The DNA here is from genome assembly GCA_043740245.1 of Acidobacteriota bacterium. Taxonomy (GTDB): domain Bacteria; phylum Acidobacteriota; class Blastocatellia; order RBC074; family RBC074; genus JACPYM01. Next base: position 18,784 of record JAYUCP010000137.1, read on the forward strand.
TCAGCGGATTGCGTGTCACCGGCGGGCCTGACACACCGCCGCCGATGATGTAAACCTGCGCCGTCGCCGGGGTGACGGTCGTGTCAAGGTGAATAACCGCCGTGCCTTCCTGCCGCTCGTAAAACTGCTGCTGGCCCAGATCAGTCCAGGCCCCGGCAGCCGCTCCACTCAAGGTCAGATAGGCCGTCTGTGTCTGCCCCATATCGGCTTGCGCCCAACCGGCGCGCGAATAGAAGACCTGGCCCGTGGGCAGCAGATGCAAACTCGGATACAGCTCCGGGAAGGTGCGCGCCGCGCCTGCCACAAGCTGCCAGGTGTTGGCGGCCGGGTCGTAAATTTCCAGTTCCGAGACTCCCGAACCCGAAGCAGCCAGGATGCGGCCATCAGGCAGCGTCAGCGCGGTCGGATACCAGCGCGCCCGGTTCATATCGGCCACGCGCGTCCAGGTTTCAGCCGCCGGATCGAAGAGGTGCGTGGCCCGCAAGCTCCCGGCCGGCGCGCCGCCCACGATGCATAAGCGCCCGTCGGCAAGGAAAGCATGACCGGCGCAGAAAAGGTCTACGGTGTAAGTTTGACTGGTCATCGTCCCGCTCGCCGGGTCCCAGACGCGCGATTCGAGCGGATCGCCGACCTCTGCCGTGCCCGCCCAGAGCAGCACTTTGCCGGTGTGCAGCAGCGCCGCATGCACGACGAAGATCGGTAAATCGGGCAACTGTTCCCAGCTTCCCGTGCCGCCGTGCGCGCAGGGATGCAGCGCCACGTCGGGACACATCTCGCTGGTCGCCAGCGGCAATTCGAAACCAAAACTGTCCGCCAGTTCGTGCGTCAACTCTACTTCCTGAATGGCTCGCACCACTGCGGCCATGCCTTGCATCATGTGCATCTCGACGTGGCAATGGACGAGGAAATCTCCCTGCAAACGGACGCGCCGCACATGTTTCGTTTGCGGCAGCGTTTCGCTGTCATCGTGCGCGACGTGTTCGGCAAGTTGCGCGGGCGCGTCCGCGGGCGCTGCGCTTGCGCCGTGGCCGACTGTGCCCTGGCCGCCGGGCATCGTCATCCCGCCGCCGTGGCCGCCTGGCTTCACCGGCTGCTGGATACGGTTGTGGCCGACGCTCTGGCCGCAGCCACAATCTGCATCCGCACGATGCTGTTTGTGCGAATGGCAATCGTTTTTCAAGGGCAGCAACACGACTGGCGGGACGATGGTGTCGGCCACGAAGGATTCCGCCGGCCCCAGGCTGCGCGTGTCCATGCGTTCGTCGCCCACCAGCCAGCGTTGACTGTGCGCGTGGAAGTTGTGCCAGGCGCCCGAGAGGTCCAGATCGAAGACGTACCAGCGAATGCGCTTGCCGCTGCGCGCCACGATGGTCGGCGTATTGCCCACGAAAGTCCGCCCATTGAGCGCGAACGATTCGAGCGCGGCCCCGCCCGTGTCGGTCACGGTGTGCGGCTCGTTGCCCGCGTGCAGCCAGGTGACCGTCCCGCCGCGTCCAATGGTCACGTCGTTCGGCTCAAAGCGCACCGGGCCTTCGACGATGGAGATGTTGGCGGTGAGCGGCCCCGTCGCCGTCACGCGCACGACGCCGGTCATCGGATGAAAGAGGCAGTGATAATTGAACGTCCCTTCTTCGTTGAAGGTGTGGGTGAAGGTGTCGTTGCGATTGAGCGTACCGCTATCGAAAACGGCTGGCCCGGTTGCGGGTGTCAGCCGGTGGAAGAAGAGCGGCACTTCATAGTCAGGCTTGGGGCAATGCGGATCGCGCACGACGAGGCCGCCGAACAGCCCGCGATTGGCTGTTTCCATAATGTGCATGTGATGATCGTGGAACGGCCAGGCGCCGATGGTCTCTTCGGTCACGTCAAAAACATAACACCAACTCTGGCCCGGACAGATCGCATCGCTGCGGCGGCCCTGCGCGTCTTGCACGCCGAAGGGCCACGAGCCGTCGGAGTCTATCCCGTAGATCAGGCCATGCACGTGGAAGCTGTGCGGCTGGTCGTCGCCGTTGCAAACGTGAATGAAGAGCCGTTCGCCCGGCGCGGCGTAAAGCACCGTGCCGGGAATGCGCCGCTCGGCGCGCGGCTCATTGATGTCCGCCGGCACGAGCGGATCGGTTTTCAGCACCGTGTAATTCGGATCGAGATATTCGCGGTAAACCAGCGCGTCCAGGCGGCGGCGTTCGACTTCGCCCGGCGGGATGTGGGTATCCTCGTGGTCTTTGTTGCGCATGCAATCGCGCCGGTAACGTTCGTGCTCGGCGTCGTCGGGCGCCACCGGGCTGTAAGCTGGGAGCTTTTCGATCTTCAGGTAAATGTCGCGGCATTTCGTGATCGGTGAGCAGTGTTGCGGGCGATGCTGGAGATGGCAGCATTCTGTTTCAGCGTGGCCGTGCTCGGTATGCTCGTGGCCGCCTGCAGGCAATTCGCAGGCAATCGCACGCGGTAGCTCAACCACGATGTACTCAAGCTGGCTGGCGTTCCAGCGCACGGCGTTGCGCGTATTGAAAACCTCGCGCGGCGCGCCGCCATCCTCCGCCGGAACGAACAGCCTGAGATAGATGTCCGGCCGGCAGTCGAAGAAGTCGCGGAAATCCTCCGCCGCGCTGACGATGCGAAACCCGCCATCACAAGCGGTGACGGCTTCGCCCATCAAGTCGTCGTAAAGCTGGTCTTTGTCATAAGCGCGCACGCCCAGCCCGGCGAGTCCCACGCCGCTTTCCGCTTCACGCACTAATCCGGTGATTACGAATGTGTCTGCCATAACGCTCCTCTGCGAATTCGCCGACAAGCTCAACCGGCGCAGCACTCCAAAAGCTCGCCGATTGAGTAGGTGATTATGTTGCTGGCCACGACGCCGACTACTCCCGCCGGCTGTCCCCGCTTTGCACAACCTGCAAAATAAATTTGGAAGATGAGGTGCCGCCACCAGTTCTGGTGGCGGCGCCTGTAGGCGATCACTTTTCTTTCCCCCGAATTTCACCGCGCGATTTGCGACGCGGCTAAAGTTCGAATCCGGCAGCCTTGACCCTCTGCTCACTCAGGAAAACTTCGCGGCCTTCCAGGGTGCTGGCAAAGGCTTTTGGGCTAAGCGTAGGAGTAGCCCAGCGTAGTGATAGATCTTAGACTAATCTCTGTATCCTGCCACGGGCTCATTATTGCATCGGCTCCGGTTAGGGCTGGATTTTGACCTGGATGTGTTACCTGCCACTGGCTCCACATACGGTCGAGCATGGCGTGATGCAACCAAAAGAGAGGGTCGGCTGGAGCTCCTGAGACAGAACTCATTGTTCCATTGCACCAGACATGAACGCGATTATGCATGCCAGCCCCCACGAATGGAGGTACCACGCCTATACCTGCCTCCACTGCGTTTGTAAAGGCAGTAAAGGCTGGAACAGGCAATGCCTTTGCGAGACAGTTAGCAACTTGCGCAGCGGTTGGCAAAGTATTATTTGGGGCGGCGGCAGGAGGATTCCTGGTAACAGTGACGTTGGCGCCTGCAACCTTGACCGTTAAGGGACCAAAGCCTGAAAACCAGGGAGGAACTGCGGGTGACGTAGACCAGTCCCAGTAGGGGATAAAAAAAGCTGGGTCAATTAATTGCCCCAGCAACTCTAGCTTGAGAAGATAGGCCCGATGCCACGGTAGAAACCTCTGGGCCCCGACTGGACCCATGCTGCCGTGCATCATGTTGCTCATATCACTATGGAAACCGACCATATCCCCATAGGAGTTTGGATCACCAGGGGCATTTATCAATTTGTTCATAACGTATATGAACGTACTTTGTTCTACGGCTGTCATTGCCGAAGCATTTTTTCGAACTGCCATGGTTAAAGCTCCTTATTGAATAGATTGCTTCCTTTCGCCATTTCTCATTGCCGCAACCGATAAGCAATGTGGCCCAACATGATGTTCGCCGGTTCGAAGGTGATCGCCTTTCTGAGCCAGTGGCTGTGACGCGCGCTCGGGACAGGCCCGGATCGAGAGCGGGCTGAAATGCGGTTGCAGTGGCACGACTCACACACGCTGTGTGAGTCGCTGTTCTTAGGCGTCTTGGGCATGCAGTGCTAGGGTTGCATTACTTCAGCGCCTTGCGGCTGCTTCCAATTGCTTATGGCTTGAAACGCAAAAACGTTTCAGCTCCGCGCAACTTAATTTCAAGCGGCCCGCAGAACCGTGTAATTTTCCGAACTCGCGCGCCAGCCCAACGCGCGCATTGAGAACCTCGCGCCCCTGTGCCAGAATCCCGCCCGCTTCACCAGCAACCAAACGCAACACCTGATGAACAACACCACGCTCGCCATCGTCAATCCCGCCGCCGGCTTCGGTAAATGCGCCAAACTGCTTGGCCCGGCAATGGATCGTTTGCGCCAGGCGGGCGTTGGCTTTGATGTCGCTGAAACCAAACACGCCGGCCATGGCGCCGAACTCACGCGCGCAGCCTACGCCGCGGGCTATCGCCGCTTCATCGCTGTCGGCGGCGACGGCACTTCGTTCGAGATCGTCAACGGCCTGTATCCACGTGCTTACAACGATGGTGAAATACCCACGCTCGGCTTTCTGCCACTCGGCACGGGCAATTCGTTTCTCAAAGATTTCACCAACGAGGGCGTCGAATACGCTACGCAAGCCATCATTGCGGGCCGCACTCGTCCTTGCGATGTCATCCGCATCAATCATAAAGATGGGCATAAAGATGGGCACAAAGACGGCACGGTGCATTACATCAACATCCTCAGCCTGGGCTTTGTTTCCGAAGTCTGCGTGCTGGCCAATCGCCGCTTCAAATGGCTGGGGGCGGCGAGTTATGGCTTGGCAGTCGTGCTCTGCCTGGCGCAATTCAACAAACAGATTTACCAGATGAAACTGGATGGCGTGGTCGAACAAAACCCGCCCGCGACGGCGTTGCTGATTTTCTGCAACAGCAAATACACAGGCGGCAACATGATGCTTGCGCCCAACGCCGAGATTGCCGACGGCCAAATCGAGATCGTGCGCTGGTCGGCGGATCGCTTCGATTTCATCCGCAATTTCGGCAAGTGCTACGACGGCTCGCACGTCAATCATCCGCTGATTTGGCAGGGGCGCGCCAAACGAGTCGAACTGAATTTCGATAAGCCGATTGATGTGATGGTGGATGGCGAGGTGCTGACGTTACAGGTGGATTCGTTGGAAGTGTTGCCGTCGGCCTTGCGGGTGATGGTTTAGGCGCTCTTGCGCTCTTCTTCTTTCTGATTGATTTCTTCCGGCGGCACTCCCCGCACTAAATTTTTCAGCTTGTTTGCCAAGTGACTGGGAATGGCTTGCGGATAGTAACGCGCCAGCGTCAACACACCCTCCCACGCTGACCGCCAATGTCGCTCGCGCAAATGCAATCGAATCTCCGTCGTCAATCGCTCGCCGTAATAGCCGCGCGCCTTATGCAATCCCGCCCGATACGCCGACGCAAACTCCGGTTGCGCGCGCACGAATTCCGCCTGCGAGGCAAACACAGCCAAGGCATCGCGCAACATCGCCGCCGAATTGCGCGACATGCTCGGCAGATGCTGGCGGTATTCGGCGACGACTTCGGCGTGGCAACAGATCGGGTAACGCTGCGCGATGCGCATATACAATTCCCAATCAGCACAGCCGCTGCGCGCTTCGTTCCAGCCGCCAACGGCTTCCAATTCCGCACGCCGATAAAGCACGGCGGCGGGCAGCCAGACGCAATCGCCGCCGCCCAACAGCGTTTTGTAATGATCGCCGGTCACGCAACGCTGCTTCGGCGTGCCCAGCACTTTGCCATCCGCCGTAATCTCGCGGTAATGCCCGGCGGCCATTACACAATCGGGGGCGCAATCAGGCCGCGCTTGCAGATGCCGCAAATGGATTTCCAAAGCTTGTGGTGTCAGCCGGTCATCCGCATCCAGAAACACCAGAAACTCACCCCGGCTCACGCGCAGGCCGTGATTGCGCGCGGCAGAGACGCCTTGATTGGCTTGGCGAATCAGCCGCACGCCCGCATGCCGCGCCACGACCGCCGCCGGATCATCGCGCGAACCATCATCCACGACGATGATTTCGCGCTGCGGCCACGTTTGCGCCAGCACGCTTTCAATCGCGTCGCCGACAAAGTGCGCTTGGTTGTAACAGGGAATGATGACTGAGACGAGCATTGCAGTAGCCGGTAGTCGGTAGCCGGTAGTCAGCAGTCAGTGGCTAACTCAAACTCGGTTGCTAACTACCGACTACCGGCTACCGGCTACTTTATTTCCACATACGCGGATCGAACTGAAACGGCACCGCCACATGCCGCACGATTCTGTCGAAATCTCTATGTTCAGGGTTGAGCAGGTAATTCTCTTCTTGCGGAACAACGACGGAAGGCACCGCCAGCACGGCGGTTTTGCCGGCGCGCAACCAATCCGAACCGATGCGCCGCAAGACATCGGGCGCGGGGTAACGCCGCCAATCCGCAGGTAAATCTGCTAGTCGAATGCGTGTCAGGCGCAACTGGCCGGGCAAATCGGCGGCGAGGGCGACGTAATCCGCAGGCAACAATTCAGGGTCGAGATGGACAAAGGTTTCCAAGGCCGCCAGCGCCAGACTGTCTGCGGTGTAAATCATCGCCAGGCCTTCTTCATTCCAACGCCCGCCATAGAGCTTCGCGCCCAGACCGCTGAAGGCTTGTGCCGCGTACTTCCGTTTGCACAAACGCCAGACCCGTATCAACTCCAGACTCCGTGCGCGATGCGACCAAGCACGGCTTCGACCTGGCGCGTGCCTTCGTCGGTATCGAGCATTGAGAGCGGCGTCACGTGCGCCAAGGCACGGTTGGGCCGCAACAGCCACGCGCGCGCTTTTGCGACATCCCCCAGCACCGCTTCGGCCATGGCCACGACGCGGGCCAGACGGTAAACGCGATCAGATTCGGCGGCCGAAAGGCGCTGCTCGCCCTTGCGCCGCGCAATCGTACGCGGCGGCAGGCCGAGCGCGCCCAACACCATCTCACGCGCCACACCCATGGTGCCGATGATGGATTCCAACGCGCTGTAATCCAAACCACGGCGCACCACCGGAATCATATCCGACGCCGAAGCGACCTTGGCCCCGAGCGCCTTTTCACCACCCAACATTTTGACGACTCTGGCAGTCTCCATCCTGAAACGCACCTTTCAAAACGGAAGGGCCAATACTGCTTGGCCAAATTGATTGACGAAAAATGAACTGGCAATCTGGCCGGGATTATCCGGCCAAATGGCCGGTGGCGTCAAACAGGAAATGCAAAGGAGCACGCAGCAGGACTGTGCCGCTACGTGCTCCTTGGGTGTCTTGGCGGGAAATGCTTATTCGAATCGCAACGCGTCAATCGGATCGAGTGCGGCAGCTTTGCGCGCCGGGTAATAGCCAAAGAAGATGCCGACCGCCGCCGAAAAGACGACAGAGCCAATGATCGAGGTCACCGAAACCAGCGTCGGCCAACCCAGCATCTTCGGAATCAGCACCGAAAACAGCACGCCGATTCCAATGCCCATTAAACCGCCGAGCACGCTGAGCACGATGGATTCGATCAGGAATTGCGTGCGCACCGCTGACGAGCGCGCGCCGATGGCCATGCGGATGCCGATCTCACGGGTACGTTCGGTCACGCTGACCAGCATGATGTTCATGATGCCGATGCCGCCGACCAGCAGCGACACGCTGGCGATGCTGGCGAGCAGGATGGTCATGATGCGGTTCGTTTCGTCCGCCGTCTCGGCTACGTCGGTCATGTTGCTCACCCTGAAATCATTTTCCTGGTTCGAGCCGAGTTTGTGGCGTTGGCGCAACAAATCGGTAATCTGCTCTTGGGCAGTGTAGGTGGCGGCAGGGGTGATGGCGGAGATATAGGCCATCTGGATATGGGTGATCGAGAGCAGCTTCTTCTGGACGGTCGTGTATGGTGCAAAGAGCGTATCATCCTGGTCACGCCCGCCAGCATCCATCCCACGCCGTGCCATCACACCGATCACGCGGAAGGGCAGTTCGCGTACACGAAGCATCTGGCCCACGGGATCAATTCCGGGAAACAGGTTGTCCACTACCGTCTGGCCCAACACCACCACGCGCGCCGCTGTGCGCACGTCGGCATCCGAAACGAACTCGCCGCTTTGGATCTGCCACTTGCGAATCTTGGGGTAATCTTCGCCCACGCCCTGCACGCGGCTGTTCCAGTTTTGATTGCCAAAGACGAGTTGTGCGCTGGAGCCAACCGAAGGCGTTACCATGGCGACGGTCGGGACCTCGCGTTTGATGGCTTCGACGTCATCAACTGTGAAGGTGTTGGTGCTGGTCGAACTGCTGCCGCTACGCACACCGCCCATGTTCATAGAGAAAGAGTAGATCTGAAGCATGTTGGTGCCCATGCTCGAAATCTGCTCTTGAATCGAAGACTGCGCGCCCTGGCCCACGCTGACCATCGCAATCACCGAAGCGACGCCGATAATGATGCCGAGCATGGTCAGCATCGAACGCATCTTGTTGCGCGCCAGGGCGCGAAAGGCGACCCGAAAAGTCATCAGGAAATTCATTGTTTAATCCTCCACCTAATTTTCCGAAACGGCTAGAGTCTTTCTCAAAATTTGATCCACTATGGCTGGAACCGGCTGCTTCAAAGTTCCCGCCTCTAGTTGTAAGCGGCGAAAAACATCTTCGGCGACAGACACCTCAAAAACACGCTCCGTGATTTTGATCACATCGTCCGCAGGCTCTAAAAATTCTTCATAGTCCATGGTGCTGTGCGTATCCCAAAATTCTCCCGCTTCTTCTTCGGTCGCAAAAGAATCGGGCAAGGGGTCAATGACTCTATTTTTGTTTGCCATAGTATCTCCTCTCAGTGTCATTCATATCGCGTGCCGAAATGGGCAGGAGCGCACCAGAAATTTTACGGATATAAAAGACCACCAAATATCTTCCCGCCGCAGATTGACCGTAAGCGGCATAGGCATTTTCACCCTTCACACGGCCTTTGCCAACTTTACGAATAAACGGATTGGCGTTCAGCACGTCTTCAACTTCCGTCACTGAAACACCGTGTTTTACGGCCAGCTTCTCGACGAACTGAGGTTTCCAAATAATCTGCTTGAGAAACATAACCGGCCTCAATCGTCATCGTCGTCATCAACAATCTCCGGCAACAGCTTCAACTCTTCCGCCGCATCGCGCTGTTCGGCGATCGGGTAATCGCGGTTGAGCTTGCCATCCTTGAAAATAACCACGCGTTTGGCGTATTCGGCGATGTCGTGTTCGTGCGTGACCAGCACCAAGGTGATGCCCTGTTCACGATTGAGTTGCTGAAAAATGCCCATGACTTCGACCGAGGTGCGCGAATCGAGCGCGCCCGTCGGTTCGTCAGCCAGGATAATTTTCGGGCGGTTGACCAGCGCGCGCGCAATCGCCACGCGTTGTTGCTGACCGCCGGAAAGCTGGTTGGGATGATTCATCTCGCGGCCGGCCAAGCCCACGGCCTTGAGCGCCGCTTGCGCGCGGCTGTGGCGTTCGGCGGTCGAGAGGCCCGCATAAAGCATCGGCAGTTCGACATTTTCGAGCGCCGAGGTGCGCGAAAGCAGATTGAAGCCTTGAAAAACGAAGCCGATTTTGCTGTTGCGAATGTCCGCGCGTTCGTCTTTCGACATACGCGAAACATCCTGTCCATCGAGAATGTACTTGCCACGGTTGGGCTGATCCAGGCAGCCGATGATATTCATCATCGTGGATTTGCCCGAACCCGAAGCGCCCATGATGGCGACGAATTCGCCTTCGCCCACGGTCAGCGTGACGCCGCGTAGTGCGTGCACTTCGACGTCGCCCATCTTGTAGACCTTGTGAATGTGATCCAGTTGAATGACAGGCCGCGCCGGGGCCGAGGAAATAGATTGATCAGCAGTTGCTGTAAGAGTCGCGTTGTTCACTTGTCAGTAGCCAGTAGTGAGTGATCAGTAGCAAATAAACGGCAGCCAATCGCCTGCGCAATTGGCTACCGTTCGCTGAAGCTTCTTTGTTTAGCGTGGGCCGCGCCCGCCGCCGCCCATGCCTGGGCCGCCCATCCCGCCGCCCATTCCGCCGCCAAAGCCCGGCGGACGGCTGCTGGTGGGCGTGGCGCGATTGGCGTTCGCGCTGTTTTGCGCGGTGATGACGGCATCGCCTTCTTTCAAGTCGCCTTCGGCAATTTCGGTGCTCGCGCCATCCGTGATGCCCAGGCGGATGCGGCGCGGTTGCGGTTTGCCATCCGGGCCCAGCACCCAGACGATACGGCGTTGACCTTGCACCACAGCGGCCGTTTGGCTGCCGCTTGAACCGGGGCCGCCGGCATTGGCGCCGCCGCCACTGGGAGCGCCCGCATTGGGGCCACCGGTATTGCGTCCGCCGCCACGTTCACCGGTGCGGCCTTCACCGCGTTGCCCGCCCATCGCAGGCTTACCGCCTTCACCACCGCCACGTTCACCCGGACGGCCTTCGCCCTGTTTTGCGCCCATTTGCGGTTTGCCGCCTTCGGTCTTCGCCCCAGATTTATCGGCGGAATTGGGCTGTCCCGCCGCAGGCGCTTCGCCCGGTTTGCGCTGTTCACCAGCGTTCCCGCCGCCGCCGCCGTCGCGTCCGCCGCTAAAGAGTTCGCGCATCTTTTCCGGCGTCATATCGGCGGGCCGGAAGCGCAAGGCGGAATTGGGTACTTTGAGCACGTTCTGGCGTTCGGCGATGGTGATGGTCAGATTCGCCGTCATGCCGGGCTTGAGTTTGAGTTCGGGATTCGCCACATCAATTACGACGTTGTAGGTGACGACGTTTTGCGTATTGACCGGATTGAGCCGGATTTGGCTGATCGTGCCGTTGAAGGTTTGCCCCGGAAAGGCGTCCACCGTGAAACCGATTTTGTTGGCGGCATTGATGACGCCGATGTCGGCCTGGTCAATGTTGGCGATGACCTGCATCCGCGTCAGGTCGTTGGCGATGGTAAACAGCGTCGGCGCCGACAAACTGGCGGCCACGGTCTGGCCCACATCCACGTTGCGCGAAACGACGACGCCGTCAATTGGCGAAGCGATGGTCGTGTGGCTCAGGTTGACTTCGGCCAAGCGCAATGAAGCCTCAGTCTGTTGCACTTGCGCCTGGGCCTGTTTGACAGAGGCTTGCGCTTGCGCGATACCGGAGCGCGTGGCTTGCAATTCGGTCGCGCGCGCCTGCGCCACTTGCGAGATGGCTTGGTTGTAACGCGCTTCGGTGGATTGAACTGTTGTGCGCGCAATGTCCAAATCGCGTTGGTTGATAATGCCGGCGGCGGCGAGTCCTTCCTGCCGCTGCAAGGCGCTCTTGGCGTCGTCGCGCTGGGCTTTCAAGGCTTCGACATTGGCGCTGGCGCTGCCCACATTGGCATGCTGACTTTCGATGGCGACCTCGGCGGAAACCAACTTGGCTTGCGCATCGGCCAGATTGGCGCGCGCGGCCTCGACATTGGCGCGCTGTTGCGCGACTTGCGCTTGAAAGATCGAAGGGTCGAGTTGCGCGACGATCTGCCCTTTGTGCACGTTTGAATTGAAATCTACGTTGAGCGCCTTGATATTGCCCGAAACCTGGCTGCCCACCTGCACGGTCGTCACCGCCTGCAAAGCGCCAGTGGCGCTGACGGTATTGCGCACATTGCCGCGCTCGAGCTTGGCGGTGATGTACTCTTCCGCCGTCGCCTTGCGGCCAAAGTAAAAGTAGCCAGCCGCGCCGCCGACCGCCCCCAGGACAAGCAACGTCAACAAAAGTCCTTTATATTTTCCCAGCTTGAAACTCATATTGCGGATTCCTCCAGGTAGAAACATTGGCAATAGAAACACTGCCAATTTTGTATATCGCGTTGGTAGACGCTCGCGCCTATGGGCAAGTTACACATTTTGCGCTTGGCGGCTCACGCGCTCACAGCGTCCGCAGATGAAAGCCGCCATCCACATTGAGCACTTCGCCCGTCGAATAGGGCAGATCGCCGCGCGCGATCACCGCCACCGCGCGCCCCACATCTTCAGGCTGCCCCCAGCGCCGCAACGGCCAGGCCCCCTGTGCAATCAACCCATCATATTTCCCTTTCACCCCCGCCGTCATCTCGGTTTCAATCACACCGGGCCGCACTTCATAAACATTGATGCCGTATTCCGCCAGCCGCGCCGCATACAGTGCCGTCAGCATCGCCAGCCCCGCCTTGGCCACACAATAATCGCCGCGATTGACCGACGCCGTATAGGCCGACACCGACGTGATTGTCACGATACGCGGCAAGCCGAATGACGAAACCGCGCCGCCTTTGACTTGTTCGATCATCTGCCGCGCGACCAATTGCGTCAGGAAGTACGGCCCTTTCAGATTGATGTTGATGAGGCGGTCAAACGACGCCTCGCCTGCTTCCATAATATCGGCACGCACATCCGGCGCAACGCCAGCGTTGTTGACCAGCAGGTCAATGCGTCCGTATTCGTCGAGCACCGTTTGCACCAGCCGCGCGCGATCTTCGGTTGAGGCTACATCAGCGCGCACCGTGACGCCATCACCGCCCGCCGCGCGCACCAACTGCAAACACTCCTCCGCCGCGCCCGCATTGCCCGCGTAGTTGATCGCCACCGCGTGCCCCAGCTTGGCAAGCTCGATGGCGATGCCGCGCCCGATGCCACGCCCCGCGCCTGTAACCAATGAAACTGGCCTGTCTGTCATTGTGTGCACTCAAATACTGCAATAGCTAATGGGATAAAGATCAAAAGGCAAAAGGCAAATATCAAAAGTGCGGCACTTCTCTTCTTTCGATAATCCGATGAAAAATTCCCTCCCCATTTTTGCTTTTTGCCTTTTGCCTTTTGCCTTTTGATTTTCCAAGACTCAGGCCGCGTCAGGCGCGGGCATCTCTTCCTCCGTCGGCCCGTCCGCCCACGCGCGCGCCCAAGCGGGCAGCGAGGTTTCGGGATAGGGCGTGACGTGCGCAGGCGTGGCCGCGCGCCGCAACGCTTTCAACGCCTTGTCCAACGCCTCGACGAAGAAGTATTCGCCGAATAGCACAGCTTCGTGCACGCCCAGGTTTTTGTGTATGTGATAGACGCCGCCATTCAGGACGCCCTCGAAGCCCGGCGTCAAGCGGCCCAGATATTTTTCAGCCAGCGTCTGCAACGAAGTCAGCGCGAAATTGCGATAGGCGCCCGCCCGCGTACGCTCCGGCGCCACGTCCGCCAAATCCAGCAGGCCTGAAGCGGCAATCGCGCAGGCCGAGGTATCCACCTGCGCGCGTGACAATGGCCCCTCATCCGGCGCGTCGTAATCCCACGGCGTCACGCCCTCGGCAGGCGTGTTTTCCAGATAGTAATCCGCGTTCGCCTGCGCCGTTTCCAGATACTCCGCGCGCCCGGTCTGCCGGTAGGAACGCGTGAAGCCATAGAGCGACCAGGCCAGCCCGCGGCTCCAGCACGAATCGCCGCGATAACCCTGATGCGTGGACTGGCGCAAACATTCGCCCGTTTCCAATTCGAACATGGCCTCGTGCGCCGTCGAACCATCGCCCCGCACCAGCGTGCGGCGCGTCGTCAGACAATGCCGGTGCGCCACGTCCAGCAAGTGCGCATCGCCCGTCTGCTGGCCCGCATAAAAGATCGTCCCGACATTCATCATGATGTCTATGAAGAGCGACGCCGGTTCGACAAACGAGCGCAGGTATTGCCCCTGCTCCATAAAGCGCATCGCCATCGTCCGGCCCGCCTGAATCAACACCGGTTCGATGCGCTCCGCCGGGCCGCCCAGCGCCAGCCAGCGCAGATAGGTCGAATGAAACAGAAAGCCCAGGTCGTGCACGGCGCGGTCGTATTGCCGCGCTTCCAGCGGCGTGCTGAACGCGTTGGCCCTGTCCAGCCACGCGCTCTCGCCCGTAGCTTCGGCAAAGATGAACATCATCCCCGGATAAAAACCGTCGCACCAATGCGTCCAGCGTTTGCGGTCGTGGCCGAACCGGCCCGCGACGGTGTACATCGGATAATAATCGGACGGATATTTTTGCAGCAGCGCTTTGACCTGTTGTTGGGCAAAGTCAAAAGCGTCAGCGAGCGTGGCTTGCAGCGCCGCACGCTCGTGCAAGGTCGTCGGCATTTCTGATTCTCCTGTCAGGGCTGATTGACAGCCACCTCGGCTGCCAGCTTGACCAGCCTGGGCGGCAGGCACAGCGTCTTGGTGCAGGTTTGAAAGCGCACGAGCACATTGACTTGTTGCGCGCCCGCCGCCACGCCCGCCGCCGCGCGCACGGGCAAGGTGAAAGTCACACTCTCTTCGTAATACTCGGTCTCGATGCCGAAGTTTTCGTCCATGCTGACAAAGGGATCGGGCGCGCTGATCTCGCCCGCCAAAGCGAACGGCTGTGCGGGCGCGAGCGTGATGCGCGTCGGACGCGGCCCGCCTTCTTTTTGTTCAGTGGAATAGAGGTGCCAGCCTTCGTCCATCGTCACGCTGAGCAATAGCTTGAACGTCGCGCCCGGTTTGACGCGCGCTTTCAGCCTTGAGCGCAAACTTGATTGGGTTTAGTTGTTCGCCCGGCGCTTCGGTTTGGGCAAAGGCGCAGACGGCGCACGCCAGACAGAGCGCCGCCGTCTGCCAGATGAGTTTGAGTCGGGATAGGTGCATTTCGTGAATTGATGGCGTGTGTCAGTAGCCCGAACGTGAGGGAGGGCAGGCATTGAGTTAAAGCCAATAGGTCTGACTTGACGCCTGCCCTTCCTTACGGTCGGGCTACTGACACCGAACTAACGCCCGCTCGACGCGACTTGCGGTTTCAGCTTGAGCAGCGTCGTTTGCAAGATGGCCTTGCTCTTGTCGTCCTGCACAAAGGCCACAACGACCAGATTGTTCGGATCAATCTTTTCCATGCGGTCGGTGAAAATCGGCGTCTCGCTGCCGCGCTCTTTCTCGAATTCATCGAGGTGCCGCTTGTTCTCGGCGCTGACGGCGGCCAGATCAAACGTCCATTCGGCCATCGCCGCGCCGGGCGCAGTGACCGGCAAGCCTGCCCCATCCTTGCCCGCCAACGCGCGCACGGCCATCGGATGGAAGCGCACGCCGTTTTCGCCCGTGTAACGCAGCCGCTCTTCGGCCAGCACGATGTGCAGCTTCAGATTGGCGGCCTCGCCGGTGAATTTGTCGAGCGCGACTTTGCTTTTGACTTGCGCGCCGTCAAACGTCACATCCAGTTTCAATTCGGCCTCGGCGGCTTTTTCCAACTGCCGCTCGACTTCGGGGTTGACGTTGTCGTAGATGCGTTTGGTGTAATCGCGCGGCCCGCCGCCGCCCTGCTGTTTGTTGCCGTCGAGCGCATACGAGGGCACGCCGTTCACCGCGTAATACTTGCCGCGCGCCAGCGTGTTGAAGTTGGTCATCGGGTCAGGGCCGGGGATGTGCATGTGGTACATCAGCACCATCACCTCTTCGCGTTTGTAGCGTTCGAGCATTTGATCGAAGGCCAAATCCGCCGCCACACACGGACCGCAAGCCGAGCCGGTGAAGACTTCGGCGAGCACGGTGCGGTTGCTGCGCTTGGGCGTCGGCGTGTAAGCCGTGGCGGTGAAGGGCGACGGATTGAGCCGCGTGTAATCGGCGTCGAGCTTGTCTTCCAGACCCGCGAGCGCGCCGTTGTGGGCCTTGCGATACAGCATTTCGAGTTGCGTGCGCTGCTCTTTCGTGACTTTGCCGGTGACGGCGGCCTTGGCGTAATAATCCAGCGCGAGCTTTTCGTCGCCCTTCTTCTGATAAAGCTCGGCCAGTCCGGCGACGGCGCTGCTGGATTGCGGGTTGTACTCGGCGGCCAGACGCAGATTCTTTTCGGCCTCTTTCAGCTTGCCCTTCTTCAAGTAAATGCGTCCGAGCAGCGCGAGATAGGTGGATTTGCGTTGTTTGGCCGACTTCAGCAATTCGGCCTCGGTCGCAGCCAGTCCATCAGTGGCGAACTTTTCGGCCTCGTTCAGCAACACGCCCGCGTCATTCAACCGGCTCGCCAGCGAACTGTAGAGCGAGGCTCGCATGAAGTCCTCAGCCTTCTCGATGGTCTTGCCGGCGTGGAGCATGATGCGTTCTTTTTCGGTGGGATTGTTTTTGACCAGCGTCTCGAAGATCGCCATGTGCGCCGAGTAAAGCATCGAACTGTTGGGAAAATCCGTCATGAATTTTTCCAGCGCCGCGATCTTCTTGACCGGGTCCTTGAGGCGCGAGGCATCCAGATAAGCCTTGCGGTCAGCGGGCATAGGCGGCACGGACGGCGTGGGTTGCGCGGCTGGACGCGCAGCCGTAGGTGTTGTGGCCGCCGGGACGGGCGGCGCGGGTGGCGCTTGCGCAAGCACGGTTGCCGCAAACACCAACGTGAGACCTAACGCGAATGCGTTTCGGAAAAATCTGTTTGTAATCATCGAAAGCCTCCTTTGTTAGTGCCTGGCGTTGCGGCTTTAGCCGGCTAAAGCCGCAACGCTAAGCGGAACTCAATTCGACATGCACCACTGGTAACACACCATTAGGCCGCAGTTCGCGGCCGTGAGTAACGAGCCTGCTCATTGGCCTTGCGGCGGCTGCCATAGCTCGACCTTGTTTCCCTCCGGATCAATGACCCAGGCAAACTTTCCATACTCGGATTCGTCAATCTTCTCGAGCACATTGCAGCCTTCTTCCTTCAAGGCCTTGACCAAGGCGTGGAGGTCTTCCACTCGGTAGTTGACCATGAAGGAAGCAGAGCTCGGAGCAAAGTGATTACTTTCTTGC
>JAYUCP010000138.1:0-5721 GCA_043740245.1 Acidobacteriota bacterium
CGCGAGACGGTGTTGCCGTTGTTGGATCAGTATGCCGGGTTGATTGGGTAAAGTGAGTGCGCATAGATACGCGGATGACACGGATGCAGCGGATCAGCGCGGATCAAAATCCTGAAAAGAATCCGCGAAAATCCGCTGCATCCGCGTCATCCGCGTATCTATCGTGCGTTCGTTGGCAAAAGTGTTTTGACATCAGCCTGTCCGCAAGGATGTTGGCGCTCTCAGGTTATTTGCCGCCATTCACCAACGCGCGCGCCGGTTCAACATCGGGAATCACTTTGACGCCCGTAGTGAATTTGAACGGCGCGAGGCCCAGGCCGCTCGGAAAGGTCAACTCAACCATATACGCTGTCCAACCAGTTTTAGGCAGCGTGACCTTCGCCACGTATTCGCCATTCGCCTGCGCCGTCAACGGTGTCGCCTTCCAACGCGGGCCAATCGAACTTAGCCGGAAATCGCGCGCGCCACCATTGCTGGCTTGCCAGAGTTTGACCTCGCTCGGCTTGTCTTTGGAGGTGACGCGGATCGTCCCGTCCTTTTCGATCTTCCAATCGTATTGCGGCACGGGCGTTTTGTTCAGGAAGGCGTTGTACCAAGCCAGCACACTGAACCAGGCATCCGTCCGGCCCAACGAATGATCGGCGTTCGGCACATAACGCAGCCGGTTGTCGCCCAACAGATCGCGGTAATAAAACTGCCACGAATCCGGCAGAAAGAATTGATCGCCCGTCGCGTTGACGATCAGTTTCGGCATGGTCAGCCGCTGGCGGTATTCGTACGGCTCTTCGATTTTCATCAAAGCCTTGTATTGCGGAGTGTCTTCCTTCCCCATCAGCCCCATCACTTCGTAATCGCCAACCGCCGGGGCGTAATAGCCATAGACCGCGAGGTGATGCTGAAAGGACGGCACGATGTTGAGCAGGTCAATCACGAGGGGCGCGATGGCGACAACGCGTTTGTCCACCGCCGCCGTCGTCCACGTCGTCCAGCCGCGTTTTGAGCCGCCCGACACAACGAAGCTGTCAACTCTGACATTGCCGCCCGCCGCGCTGTTGCAAAAGGATTGCACTGTATCCATTGCGCGCACGGCGGATTTTGTCATCGGCAAGCGCAACGGCCATTGATCGTCGCCGCCTTTCATGAATTTGTCCCAGGTATAGGCGATGATGCCGTCTTCGACGCGCGCGGTTTTGTCATCGCTAAACGTCAGCGGCTGGTTGGGCACCATCCTGAGTTCGGCCACGATGGATTTGGTCAGCGTCGCCACATTCAACAGATTGCTGTCCGGCGCTTTGGGCGCGGGGTTCCCGTTGTTGCCGCCCGTGATGTAAAGGAACCCTGTGCTGTGTTTGACTTCAGCGGGTTTGATGATGGTCAGCCAGTGCTTCCACACCGTGCGATCAACTTCGTTGGGCGCGCGCCAGGTTTGCGAAGTCAGTTCGAGCACATACGCCGTGTACCCATTGCCCGGCAGCGTACTGACGAGTTCGTATTTGTAACTCGCATCGGGCGCGGCAACGTAACGATCAAGCGCCGTGGCATCGCTGGCCCCAACGGCGGGCGCAGGCGCAGGCGCTTGCGCAAAGACATTCAAAGCGCACAGCAACAGCAAGAGCGTGCGCGTGGCGGACAAAAGAATTTGCTTCATGGTTTTCATTCCTGTTTGTGTGAAGGTTGGATTGGAATTGCGGCGCAAGCATACGCCAAGCTTTTCGGGGATGCCAGTTGCAAACCCCGGTGTACAAACGCGGCGAATTCCGGTAAACACAAACTGCACGCGGCAAACATTCCGCCGCTGTCAATTTCAGTTTCGAAAGAGAGACCGGCATGAAATTTCAGGCTCGTTTGATTTATTGGTTGGCGTGCTTGCTTTGGCTGGCGAGCGTCACAACCAGCCTGGCCCAATCCACAAACCAACAGGGCACTCCGCCAACCAAAGCGCCGACGCCAGCCGCAAGCCCAACGCCCGCGCCTTTGCCAGACAGTTTGTCTGCCGCTGAATTTTCGCGCTTGAGCCGCGAGTTGTCGGAAGAAGGCGGCTATTTCTTTTCAGACAATTTCACCTCGAACGAAACTTCATACCTGCACATCGTGGACAAGCTGCGCCAACTCAGCGCGGCGGGCGGCGCTTATCTCGGCGTCGGCCCCGAACAAAACTACACCTACATCGCCAAGCTGCGCCCGCGCATCGCGTTTCTGCTCGACATTCGCCGCCAGGCCATCATTCAGCATTTGATGTACAAGGCCATCTTTCACCTTGCGCCGACACGCCCACAATTTCTGGCGCTGTTGTTGAGCCGCCCGCTGCCCAAAGAGAAAGCCCCTGCCGCCAATGCGCCGTTGAATGAATTGGTCGCGCTGCTGGTCAAGACGCCCGCCGATGAAAAAGCCTACGCCGCCAATCTGGCGACGCTGCGCAAGACGATTGTCGAAGAGTTTCAATTCCCGCTCACTGAACGCGACGTGGCGAGTTTGGAATACATTTACAAGAGCTTCCGCGTGGATGGTCTGGAGATCGCGTTTCGGATGGATGGCGCGTGGAGCACCTACTTCCCGTCGTTGCAAGAGATGTTGACGGCGACCGATTTGCGCGGGCAGCAAGGCAACTTTCTGGCGAGCGTCGAAGACTATGAATTCGTGCGCGGCATGCACACCAAGAATCTGATCATCCCCGTCGTCGGCGATTTCGCGGGCAAGCAAGCCATCGCAGGCATTGGCGCGTATCTGCGCAAACACGGGCTGACGGTCACGGCTTTTTACACGTCGAATGTCGAGCAGTATCTGTTCGACAACGATGTCTTCACCCAATTCGCCAACAACGTGCGCAAGCTGCCACTGACGGACAAGAGCCTGTTCATTCGCGCCGTCTTCAATATGCGGTACTCACACCCCGCCCGTTTGCCTGGGCACCTTTCGACGACGGCGCTGCAACTGATGCCGGTGTTTCTGAAAGATTTCGACGCGGGGCAATACAAAAACTACTACGACCTGATCGTCACGAATTACATCGCGGCGGATAAACCGTAGGAGCGCGGACGTCCCGTCCGCAAGATATAAAAGCCGCGCAGCAACCGTTTCGTGACACTACAAAGCCGCTGGAACTAATTTGCGGGACGTATGCAGCGGTTTCTGTCTCAGCGCGATGAGTTGCTCTTTCTTGGCCGTAATCAAAGCGTAGGTGTGACCGTCTTGCGAAACGAACTCAACTTCATAGCCGCCGGTTGGGTGAACTTCGACGACGGCGCCAATTTCGCCCCGCCGTAACTTGTATTTTGGCAGGTCTTCCGTCAAAGCGACGACATCAAGTAACTTGATCGTATGCATATTTACCTCATTTGCCGGATTTGATTGGATAGCAAGTAACCAGGCGGGGGAAATCCTCGTTTGGCCGCACGTTCCAGGCGCTCAAAAGCATCGCATGCTTGCTTTGCCAAGTCATCTCAAATTCGATCTGATAGCGCTGCCCGTGCTCGTTGTTATCGCCAATCTCAGCCTCATGCGTCTTCACGATTTCACGTAAAACGTCGCGCAATGTTGCTGCATCTTCGACGGTCAAGCCTAGCGCGGCCTCAAAGAGTCTCGCCTTGTGCCGGCCAATGCGATGCTCCGCATTCAGACAGTAATCGCGCAACTTCCGAATCTCAACAATTGCCTTCTCTGGATTTGGAATCTTCACCGCTGGTAATCGTATCGCTCAAATTAGCTTCGCCCGTACTTCCAGCTACTGCGGATCGCCCACGTCGTAGCCGTCACTGACGCGCAGTTTCACTCGGAAGCCGCCGATGTTGTTCTGCCAATGCCCGTTGTCGTTCACGGCGAGGTAGAGGCGGCCTTCACCCAAGCCGGTTTTGTCCAGGCGACGCCCCACGATGAAGCGCGGCCCGGCGACGCCGACCTTGCCCACCAATGCCCCAAAGGGAAATCCATCCACCAGATTCGTTTTGTAATTCGGCCCCGGCACTTTCAATCCATCGGGGTCAGACGCCCAGCCATCAATGGCGAAGGAGAGCCGCACATATCCGGCGGCGGTCGCTTCGACGCGCGATTGCGGGCCAATCACTACGCCGGTGTCGAGGAACTCGATCTGGGTGCAGTGTCGCAACGAATGTACTTCAAAGGTTTTCTCGATCATGGCCTGCCGTACCGCCAGCGAACGAACTGATGAGAAAGGAACCTTCGTTTCAGTGCCGTCGGGCAACCGGAGCGCGAGCGAATTAGCCACTACGCTGCCACGCAAGGCTTCGCCATTCTTCAGCCGAATGAGGTCGAGCGAGCGGTCTGCCGCGTCGGCATAGCCGGGCATCAGGCGACCGAAGAGGCGATAGAGCGCGTCCGGCTCGCGCAGGTCACGATCCTTGTAGGCATTGAGTACAGGCGTCATCGCTGGCAACCCGATGTCGGTCAACTCCGCCACCGCTGCGTCACTGGCTGCGCGGTCGGCGCCCTGAACGGCGGCGAGAGCGGCGGTGATCCGCTCTGCTTCACGCGGACTTGCCTCAGCAGCCAGGTTGATGGAGAGCAGTGTCTCCACGCCCACGGAGCGGGAAGGCGCTCCGTTCACTGTGAAGCCGCCCGCGGAGAGGCTCCCTTCCAACACCTTGCCGTCCCGTGTAAGCAGACGAACTGTGCGGCCCCCCTTCGCCTTCTGGGCTTGCCTCTGAGCTTGCCTCTGAGCTTGGATGCTCTCTGTGGCGACCATACCGCAGACGAGCGCCAAAAGTATGAGGGTGCGGGCTGGACTGCGGTTGACGAGATGATGCAGCATCGGAATCTTCCTTCCTTCTATCTACTGGATTAACCTTGCTCAGCCGAGCGCGACACCGGCACCGCGCAAAAAGCTGCTGAATGTGACTTGCGTTCCTGCCACAAATAAAACCCCCGAACTTTTCTAGCTGGCTTGTTGCAGCTTTTCTTTCAGCCAGGTGTTTATCAGTGCTTCAGACGAAACCTGCTTCGCTTTGGCGATGCGGGTAACTTTCGAGACAACCTCTTCTTCCAGCGCGATGAGCTGTTTTCTCCGTTTGATCTTTATCTCAAAATCGGCTTCCGGCATTTGTTCCCAATAGTCGCCCATGTCGTGCGAATCAAAGAAATTTACTAACTCAGCAGTCGAGTCAAATTCGGGCAATGTCTTTGCTTTACTTTTTGCCATATTGTTTTCGTTCCTTATTCGCCATGTCCCTGGCACTCAGGATCAATGCCTCTTTGGTCTTTTTGTAAACGAAGAATACCGCTAAATAGCGTTCGGCGTAAGTCTGGCCTAAAGCCAAATAAACGTCTTCACCCTTTCGTTCTCCTTTTTTAGCAAAGCGGATTTTGGGTTGGTTGTCCAGCACTTCTTCCACTTCAAACTGGTCAACGCCGTGCTTCCAAGCCAGCTTGTCCACAATGTCTCTGAGCCAGATAACACCATCTATCTTCATTCGGTATTCTTCAGGCGGTTTGGTACGGATAGCGACCGGGTGACTCCGCATTAGACCTACTCGGGGACACCCGGGCGCTATCGCTTCCGGTTCCGTACCGGCGCGCTGTCCCAATGTTGTGTGGTTCGATTTAGCTTACTGTGTTAGTCGCAACCAGATCGATCTCTATGGGGTGCGATTAAAAGTGGACTTGAATAACCAATAACCAATTTGACTTGACCGATGCCCCGCGCTTGTCGCGGGGAGGCTCACGTTCGTTGCTACAACCAAAGGCCAGGAAACTCCCGGATGCCCCGCG
>JAYUCP010000139.1:0-5718 GCA_043740245.1 Acidobacteriota bacterium
TTTAACCACTACCAGAAAAAGAATCCTGTGAATCCTGGACATCCTGTTAATCCTGTCCGCGTTTCACGCTCCCGCAAATTCGCCGTAGGAGCTTGCCCACTTGGACTATTCCATCGTCGTCCCCTTTCATAACGAAGAAGCCAATCTGCCCGAACTCTATCGCCGCCTCACCCGCGTGCTGGAAGCGCTGGACGTCGAATACGAACTGGTTTTTGTGGACGACGGCAGCAGCGACCGCACGCAGGTCATACTGAAAGACATCTGCGCCCTCGACCCGCACGTCACCGGCTTGCGCCTGCGCCGCAACTTCGGCCAAACCGCCGCGCTGGCCGCCGGTTTTGACCGCGCTGCTGGTGAAGTCATCATCGCCATGGACGGCGACCTGCAACACGCACCCGAAGACATCCCGCGCTTCATCGAAAAGCTCAAGGAAGGCTACGACATCGTCAGCGGCTGGCGGCAGAACCGGCGGGACGGCGTGCGGCGCACCCTCCCCTCGCGCATCGCCAATCAACTGCTGGCGCGCGCTTCCGGTGTGCCCATTCACGATTTCGGCACGACCTTCAAAGCCTACCGCCGCGACGTGCTCAAACGCGTGCCGCTCTACGGCCAGATGCATCGCTTCATCCCGGCAATGGCGAGCATCGAAGGCGCGCTGATCGCCGAAGTCCCCATCGAAGATCAACCGCGCGCCAGCGGCCAATCGCATTACGGCCTGTCGCGCACCTTCCGCGTGATGTTTGACTTGCTGACGATTCGCCTGCTGGTGCGTTACCTCGCGCGCCCGCTGCATTTTTTCGGCAGCATCGGCGCGGGGATGATTGCGGTGGCCGGGCTGCTGGCGTCGTGGCTGCTGTGCAAAAAGCTGTTCTGGCACGAAAACATTTTTATTCAAAACGGCCCGCTGCTGTTGTTTTCAGCGGTCATGTTTTTGGGTGGAATGCAGTTTCTGGGATTGGGCCTGTTGGGCGATATGTTCGCGCGGCTTTATTACGCGCCCGAACAGCGCAGCATTTACAGCGTGGCACAGGTGTATCGGAGCGAATTGCCGAAAACGCTGGCGCGCGAATAGCCAAACAATCCACGCGCCGGTCACGCGCTGGGTTGAGCTGAGCCCACGCGCCGCCCGTTGAACGCGCGCACAAAGGCGGGCACGTCAAACGCCGCGCTGATACTGGCGCGCCGCACTTCCAGCGGCAACAAGTTTTGAAAACGCCCTAGCGCGTACCAGCTTTCCATCTGCTGCCAGCGCCGGCGCAAACACGCGCGCACTTGCGTCTCGTTGAACTCGAGCAACGCCGGCAACGTGCCCCGCACCGCGACGTAAAGCTCGCTCGTATCCTCCACACGCACGCGGTAGCGCCGCGCCAACAGTTCGCCCAACACCAAACCATACGCCTCGCCCGCGCAATGAAAGAGCCAGGTCACCGCCAACTTCGCTTCGTTGTCGTCAGCCTCCGTGCCCTCTTCGATGACCATCGCCAACGCCGCCGGATCAGCCGCGCGCGGCACGCCCAGTTCGGCGGCGACGGCGCGCGCCAGCGCGGCGGAAAGCGGACGCCAGGGTGTGAACAAACGCGGCGCGCGTGCGGCGGCGTCCCCGCCGGTCGTGCGCACCGTCAGCTTGCGCCCGTCGAGCCGCGTCGCCTGCCGCGCGTGTCCGGCAAATAACATGGCCTCGCCCGGCAGCAAATGGCGCTCGATTTCGCCCAGGCGGCGGCCCGTCTCTTCTTCGATAACTTCGACGCTGCGCCGGCCCGCATCGAGCAGGTTGGTGTAAAGCGCGCGTTGCTCGAACAACTCCTGCCACGCCGGGCCGGGTTTCAACGCGCGGCCTTCCGCGACGAAAAACTGCTTCAACAACAACTGCTCGACGATCAAATCGTAGTGCGGCTTTGAAATGAGCGGCGCGCCTTGTGGTGAAGCAAAAAGTTCATACGCACCATCCGGATCAAGCTCGCCCAGCCGGTTCTGTTTCAAGTACGAGCAAAGCTGTTGCACGACGACCGACGGACGGAAGAAGTAGGGCTGCTCCGTGTCCAATTCAACGCCCGCTGCCGCCGCGCGCAGGAAGACCTGGAACAACGCGCGTTCGCGCGGATTGCGATAGCAGCAAAGCACCGCCGTGCGTGCCGTGCGCCGGTTGCCGCGCCCGATGCGCTGCAGAAAGGCGCTCTGCTCCTGCGGCGCGCCAATCAGCACGACCAGGTCCACATCGCCGATGTCTATGCCCAGTTCCAGCGTCGAAGTCGCAAAACACAGCGCCGCATCGGCGTGCGCGAAGTTGCGCTCGACCGCGCGCCGCACCGTGGCCGCCAAACTGGCGTGATGCACAAACACGTTGTCGCCAAAGGGCGAGCCGGGCCGCAACCGGTGCGCGTGCTCTTCGCATTCGGCGCGGCTCGTACAAAAGGCGAGCGCCTTCCTGCCGCCGCGCGCTTTCAACCCGGCAAAGAATTCGGTCAAAGTTTCCGCGTCATCCAGTTCAAGCAACTCCGCGTCAATCGCGCGCTGCCCGGCGACCTGCAGCACCAGCGGGTCGTCGAAATAGCGCGCCGCCACGCCCGCCGGATCGCTGAGCGTGGCCGAGAGCGCGCAGTATTGCACCGCCGCGCTCGCCGTGTCGCCGCGCGTCACGGCATATTGTTTCAGCCGCCGCAACCGGCTCAGCAGCACGCGCAACTGATCGCCGCGCACCGTGTTGTCGAAGATGTGCAATTCATCCAGCACCACCGCGCGCACGTCCTTGAGCAGGCGCGGCGCATTGGCGAGCAGTGAGTCCAGGGATTCCGGCGTCGTCAGCAACAACTCCGGCGGGCGCGCGGCGTTGAGCGCCGGTTCATCGCCGGTCTTCACGCGCATGCCCACGGCCAGCTTTTCCAACGGTTGTTCCAAACGCCGCGCCAGATCGCGGGCCAGCGCGCGCGTCGGCACGATGTAAAGCAGCGCGAGTTTGTGTTTGATCTGTTTGGTTTGTTTGTGGAGTTCGAGCAGCGGGGTCAGCGCGGCTTCGGTTTTGCCGCTGGCGGTGGCTGAGACCAGCATGCAATTGCGCCCGGCGAGCAGCGGCCCGATGGCCTGGGCTTGAATCTCAGTGAAGCGCCCAAAACGCGCAAACAGCGCGTCCCAGGTGTGCGGCAGTTGCTCTTTGAGTTGCCGCTGTTGCGCGTGGCGGTCGTTCATTGCCGGCTCTGGGCTTTGATCGCTTCGTCCAACCGTTGGCGCAACGCGGCGGCATCCGGCATATCGAGCACTTCCAGGCCAAGCTGCCGCATGAGGGCAGCATCGTTTAGGCGCTTGATCCGTGGTGTGACATTCAGCTTGGGAAAGCGCCGGGCGATCAACAGGCGCAACATTTCAGCCGTGGCTTTGAGTTCACCTTTGCGCTCACCTTTGCGCTCACCTTTGCGCTCACCGCGGCGCTCGCCACGGCGCTCACCCTCAATCTTCCCTTCCGCTTTCCAGCGATCCTTTCCTTCATTGATCAGGAATTCGTAGGTGGGCGACTCTTTCAATATTTCCAGTGGAATCATACTTTCCCTCCCAATCAAGTCTAACAGGTCGGCGGGATTATAACGCAGCCCGCCCAGCACCAAAAAGTCGAAGCCCAGTTGCAGCCGCTGCTGCTCATCTTCAATCTGTCCGACGCGGCGCGCGCCAACCGCCAGCGTTGTTTCATCCCCGCGCATCAGCGGCACAAACGGCAACAGATTCGCGCGACCCAGGCGCAGCATCCGCGCCGCCGAAATTTGCGAGAGCCGGATCAACCGGTACCGCACGATGATTTGCACGTCACCCGCGTCAATTCGTCCAACCGTCGGCGGACGCTCCGGCAAACCCTCATCGGTCAACAGCAGCACGTAACAGACCACCGGCAAGTGATTTTGCAACCACTCGCGCACGCCATAATCGGCCATGCGGTCGGGCATCACTTGCGGGTATTTGGTTTGGGCTTCGATATGGGCGACGCGCGCGCCCGCGGCCGTGACGACTTTGTAGGCCTGATCGGGCAGGCGCGTCGAAACTCTCAGTTCACGTCCGAGCGGCGTGATTTCGACCTGCTCATCAGGCTCGATCTCGCCGAGCAGCACCAGCAGTGCCGCCGCATCCTGCGCCGCCAGCAATTTGAAGGCGTCATCGTAAGGTTTGTTTTGCTTTTTGATTTTGCGCGGCATTTCACCTGCCCAGCATCACGCGCCGCAACTCCGCCACCGCCTGCGGCACATCGAAATCGGGATGCGCGTAGCAGAGATCGTAAACCTCGGTCGCCAGCCGGATCATCTGGCGCAGGTTAATGAGCCGCCCCTCCAAACATTCGCGCAAGCCCGCCGAAACATCGGCGTGATGATTGCCGCGTTCGTAGCCATACGCCTGCCGGTGCAGCGCCGCCAGCCGCGCCATCAATTCATCCACCGCCGCCGGCTGCAAGTGCGCCGTGAGCGCGATGATCTGGTCTTCTTTCAGCCAGCGCCGGTAATCGAAGGTGCTGGCCGACGGCGTGACCGCGAACATCACCAGCAACTGGCTGCGGTCGGCGAAGAGAAACGAATGCGCGTTTTTGTGATGCGCCAGTTGCGCCTCTTTGAGCTTGCAATCAGGTTGCGCCGAAAGCGCCGTGTACATCAGCCCCTTGAAAAAATTGTCCGCGCGCTCCTGCCCGCGCACGTTGAGCAGGCTGTAATGCTCCGATTCGTCGAGCAACACGGCCAGCCCCGCGTAACCCGCCTGCCGCGCCAGCCAGCCCCAACCGCTCAGCAAATAGCAGTATTGATCCGCCGATGTCGTCATCAGCGAAAGCGCCGGGATGGGGAACTCCTTGCTCTTGACCGCCACCGCGCCGCGCACCGCGCTGATATAAACCTTCTCGCCCGCCACCCAATCCAGCAGCAGATTGAGCGCCTCGCCCGGCTCATTGCGCATCAGCGAATAGTTGTGCAGCACGGCGCCGAAGATCGTCGCCTGCAACTTTTCCATCAACACCGTGTATTCCGGCAAGCCAAGCAACCGGTCGAAGAGCGGTGTTAATGTCCCCGTTTCGGGCGAATCGGGATAGCGCAGGTTGTGAATCAACGCGTTGTAAATGCGCTGGGGCCGATTCGGCGGCACCTCGCGCACATCCAGGCTGGCCGTGGCGACCAGGAAGTTGCGCGCCAACGCTTCCTGCGCGGCCAGTTCAAAAAAGTGGCTCTTGCCCGTGCCGTATTCGCCCAACACCACGCGCACATCGCCGCCGCCGCGCGCGACCTCGTCAAAGGCGCGTTGCAAGCTGGCGCGCTCGCTCTCCAAGCCCGCGCTCAACTCGCGGATGCGCGGCTGCGGCACGACGCCGTAACGCAAGGCTTCGATCGTGCGGCGCGCGGCGAACTGCTGTTCCTGTTCCGGCGTGCGCGCCACTTCCGCGCGCGGCAACACCGGCGGGCGCGGCGCGGGCGCTGGTGTCCCCGCCGCTTTCAACACGGACAGCAGGTTGACCGGCACGACCGCGCGGATGCCGTTGTCGAAGCGCACCGCCGCCTCGCGCGCCGCATTGCGCAACTCGACAATTTGTCCACGACCAAATAATGGATGGTTGACGATGGAGCCGATCATAAAGAGTGAATGGGCTTAGCAATCAAACGCCCGGTTGAGCCGGTTGAGCCAGTTGATTACTGGTCTGGGCGATCTTGATCAACAGCCGCAGGGCTTCGTTGACCGCCTCGGCATCTCGAAACACCGTCG
>JAYUCP010000140.1:0-5717 GCA_043740245.1 Acidobacteriota bacterium
TCGAGGGTGTCAAAGGCTTGGCGTTGCATTGTCGTTCGGTTCTGTGGGTATACTGCGTTTCGGTGCTCCCGCTGAAACTTCGGGAGTTTAGGGGGCAAACCTAAGCGTGTCAAACAAGGAGCATGGATGAACTTACTGGAAAATTTTTGGGGGCCGTTTACCGCTGACAAGTTTCAAAAGCGCGAAGCGCTGACGCCCGACACCCAGCCCGCCGAAGTCATCATCAGTCCCGACACGCGCCGCGCCAATCGCATTCCACCCGGTCAATCGCGCACGCGCAAATGGCCGGTGCTGGATGCACACGGCCCGCCGCAACTGAACCTGGAAACCTGGAAGCTGGAGGTGTTCGGCCTGGTCGAAACGCCCGCCGCGTTTTCGCTGGCCGAGTTTCAGCAATTGCCGCGCGTCAAAGTCTTTTCGGATTTCCATTGCGTCACCCGTTGGTCGCGTCTGGGTAATCTGTGGGAAGGCGTCGCGACACGCACGCTGGCCGAACGCTGCGGCGTGCAACCGGCGGCGCGCTTCGTCGTGCTGCACGCTTACGACAACGACTGGACGACGAACCTGCCCGCCGCGATGTTCCTGGCCGAAGACGCCTTGTTGGCCGACCTGCACGATGGCCAGCCCGTTTCGCTTGAGCACGGCGGCCCGGTGCGCGCGCTGGTGCCGCAACTTTACGCGTGGAAGAGCGCCAAATGGATTCGCGCGATTGAGTTCGTCGCCCATGATCGTGCGGGGTATTGGGAAGACGGCGGCTATCACATGAACGGCGATCCGTGGCGGGAACAGCGGTTCCGGTGGGATGGTTGATTGCGGATTGCGGATTGCGGATTGCGGATTGTCCAAGTTTTGTAGCTTATAACAAAGGCCGGAGCTTCAATTGAAAGCGCCGGCCCTTGCTCTTTCACGGTTAGATTGCAGTTGAATCAAGAATTCAGCAATCTGCAATCTGCAATCTGCAATCTGCATTCACTTCAGCCTGTCCATCAATTCTTTCGGCAACTGCAACAGCAACGAGACGTCGCTGGCTTCGACGCCGAGTTTGATATGTTCCAGCAATTGGCCGTAAAGCTTCAGCGCCGGGTCTTCATTACCGCCCAGAAACGCTTTGCCCAGCGCGACCAGGCCGTTCAGGCTCTCTTTCAATTGCCCGGCATTGTTGGCCGAAGCCGTGCGCAAACGGGCCGTCAACGTCGCTGAATTGTCGGCGTTGAGATCGAATGAGCCGAAGATCGTTTTGACCGCCGCCACCTGCTCGAACAGTTCGCCCTGACTGGCCAACATCGTGCGCAAGGCTTCCGGCAGGTTCCCGGCAAAGCGCACCATGCCAGTGGTTTTCGCTTCCTTCAACGCTTGCCCGAGCGCAGCCGGATTCCCTTTCGGGCTGCCGTCGAGCACGGCTTTGAGCGCGGGCAGATCGCCAATCGCCAGGCGTTTGTTGCCGAGCAACGCAAACTGCGTCTGTTCGGCGTCGCCATTCGGATCGCGTTTGAGGCTGAGCGTAAAGAGCGGCTTGCCGTTGTGTTCGGCCGTTTTCAGTTCGCCGCCCATGGCCTTGACCGCGTCGGTCAGCTTCGTGCCGTCAACGTCAATGCCTTGCAACAGCAGCACACCGCTGCCGCGCCCCAGCGTCTCGGTCATCTTCACGCCGATGACCGCTGCTTGAATCTGCTTCGGCTCGACACCCGCCAGTTTGGCGAAGGTCTCGATCTCCGTCGCCGTTTTGCCGATGCCGGCGGTCGAGACGTTCTTCAACATGGGCAGCAATTCGGCAAACGCGCGTTGCACATCAATCACCGCCACGACATCCGATTCGGGCAACAACGCCAGCAATTCATCGGCGGCGGATGGCGCGGACGCTGCTTTGGCGACCGGCTGTTTGCCTGCAACCGTAATCGCGCGCAACGGCACGCCGTTCAACAGCAACCCCATCAACAACGCCCAACTGCAAACCTTTTGAATCAACTTCTGCATACCTCACTCCTTCGGTAAAAACGCGGCACGAAGCCGAATTTCAAAGCGATCCTTTCAAACCGCAAGTCTTTTGCGCTACGATGCGTCACCGCGCGCAGTATAGTTGGTCTCGCCCCCACGCTGAAAACAATGCTCGAGTCACCCACAAAATCCGGGTTCTCTTCGGGAGTACACAACGAAAGCCTGTGGCTCGTGGCGCTCTATGAAACCGAAGAGCGCATTCACGAGTTGCTCGAACGCCTGCACGCGCTGGGCGTCGAGACCGAAGAAGCCAGCATCGTGCGCGTCGAATTGAATGATCAAGTGCGCACCGCCAATCTGTCCATCCCGCAAAAACAACTCTCGCCGCGCGCCCGCAACGCTGTGACTGGCGCAATTGCCGGCAGCGCCGTCTTGCTGCTCGCGGGCATTGGCTTGTACGAAGCGGGGCTTTTGAAACTGAATGCACTCGGCGGGTTGCCCGCTCACGCCGTGCTCTTCGTCTTGCTCGGCGCGCTGCTCGGCGGCCTCATCGGGGCAACACTGACCGTCGCCAAAGCCAAACCGTTGCCGCAAGCCGCCACCGACAAGATGCAGGAAATCGCCAGCGATGGTTATCTGGTCGCCGTCAAAATGCCGCCGCATCTGGGCGAACAAGCCGAAGCGATTGCGCGCCGGTTGGGCGCGAAGCAAATCCTGCTCTGATTCAATCGCCCAACCGCTTCGTCTCTGCCCGTTCAATGATCAAGGCCAGCGGCATCTCGCCTTCCGCACTCGCTTTCGGACAATGGCGCAAGCCTTTCGGGATTACCAACCCTTCACCGGCTTTCAACAGAAAATCGCCCGCCTCGGTTTGAAAGAGAATCTCGCCGCGCAACACGATGAACGCTTCGTCTTCGTGTTCGTGCGCGTGCCAGCGTTCAAACTCGCCTTGAAACTTGACCAGCCGGAGCGCGCATTCATCCACCTGCGCCAGATTGACGGGCGCGTAAGCCTGCGTGATCTGCGCGGCGCTTTGCTGAATGGAAAACAATTGCACATCCATAGCGTTATTGTTTGAACACCACGCCGCCTTTCATCACCCATTTGACGCGCTCCAATTCGGTCACGTCTTTCAATGGGTCGCCCTCGACCGCGATCAGGTCGGCGTACTTGCCAGCTTCGATGGCGCCGATGCGATCTTCCCAACCGAGCAGCTTTGCCGCATGCACGGTCGCCGTCTGAATCGCCTGCAACGGCGTCAGGCCCAGGCGCACATAAACACCGAACTCGTGACCGTTCAAACCGTGCGGGTAGACCGCCGCGTCGGTGCCGAAGGCGACCGGCACGCCCTGTTGCAACGCGCGTCCGAGATTCTTTTTCATCGCCGGCATCACCTCTTTGGCCTTGGCGACCATCGCTGGCGGCAAGCCGAGCTTGGCGTAATTCTCCAAGAACCAATCGCTCAAATAAAGCGTCGGCACCAGATACGTGCCGTGCTCTTTCATCAGCTTGATGCCTTCGTCGTCAATGTACGAGCCGTGTTCGATGGAATCCACGCCCGCCAACACGGCCAGTTTGATGCCTTCGCCGCCGTGCGCGTGCGCGGCGACTTTGCGCCCGGCGCGATGGGCTTCGGTGACGATGGCCTTCATCTCTTCCAGCGAATACTGCGAGGCCTTGGGATCATCGCCCAGTGAGAGCACACCGCCCGTCGAACAGACTTTGATCACGCCCGCGCCGTATTTGATGTTCTCGCGCGTCTTGCGCATAACTTCCGCAACGCCATCAGCCACGCCCTCAGCGACGTAGTGATATTCGGGCGCGAGAAAGTTGTCATCGCAATGCCCGCCGGTGATCCCCAACGCAGGGCCTGACGCAATCACGCGTGGCCCCGGCACATCGCCCGCGTCAATCGCATCGTGCAGCGCGATGTCGGAATAACCTTTCGCCCCGACGTTGCGCACCGTGGTGAAGCCCGCTTCCAACGTCACGCGCGCATTCTTCGCGCCCTTCAACGCCTCGCGCGGCACCGATACGCCCACCGACGAATAGCCCATCCCGCCCGGCTCGAAGGTCAGATGCGTGTGGCAATCGGCCAAGCCCGGCAGCACGGTGAATTTGCTGAGGTCAATGACTTGTGCGTTGGCCGGTACGCTGACCTGCGCGCCGACCGCAGTGATGCGCTCATTCTCGATCAGGACGACCGCGTTGTTGATGAAAGCGCCCGTGCGCACATCCAATACGCGGCCAGTTTTTACGGCGACAACACGCGCGTTCTGTTGCGCGCTGGCAGACAGAGCGATCAGGATTACGCAAAACGCAAGAGTGACGGGTGCAAGCAGTTTATTCATGCAGATGTTCCTTGGTTGAGTTCAATTGAGACGTTTGATCGAGAGAATTTTTATGGGCGGCGTCAGCGCCTGTTTATCGGCGGGCGCTTGCTGAATCTTTTTCACCACGTCCAGCCCCTTGGTCACTTGTCCAAAGGCCGCGAAGCCCTGTCCATCGGGATTGCGCTGGCCGCCAAAATCCAATTCGGGTTGCGCGCCGAGGCAAATGAAAAAGTCTGACGTCGCCGTATCCGGCCCCGCACGCGCCATCGAGAGCGTGCCATTCACATGTTTCAACCCGCTCGCGTTCGTGCGTTCGAGCAGAATCGGCGGGAAGTCTTGTGCGGCTTTGTCGGGATTCACGCCCGCTTGAATGACTTCGATCTTGATGGCGTTGTTGGGTTGATTGTCGGGGTTGCGTTTGACTGTGCGATGAAAGCGCCCGCCGTTGTAATGGCCGCCGTCCACATACTTCAAAAAATTGGCGACGGTGGCGGACGCGCGTTGGGCCTCGAGTTCGACTTCGATGCCGCCCAGTTCGGTTTGAATGAGGACGCGCACTTTGGGCGACTGGCCTTGCGCATAGACCACCAGCAACAGCCACAGCAACACGAATATGCTGGCCAGCCAGCAACGGCGTTGAAAATTCATCAGCTCACTCCTCAGCAGTTGGTTTGTCGTTTTTGAACGCGGCGATGATAAGCCGCCTCAGCCGAACCGTCTAGCGATGCAGTGCGGAGCAGGGTCTATTCATTCTCAAACTAAGCCAACGGGCTTAAACGCCGAGACGCCAAGATCGCCAAGCAAGGCCAAGGGAATCGCTGGTACCCTGACACGTCTTGGCACTCTTGGCGTCATGGCGTTTCAATTTCCGAGAATGAAGAAGCCCTGAGCGCAGCGCGGCATTGCGCCTGCGGTCTGCTATACTGCCGTCGCCTTGTGCAAATGGAGACCAGCCGATGCGCACGTTTTTCTATCAAGCCAATTTTTGCGCCGAATGCGGCAATGCGCTGCCCGCGCGAAGTGTGCGCTTTCGCCCGCGTTATTTCTGTGCTGTCTGCGCCCAACAGCAACGGCAACGTTCGCCTTTCTATCGCTGGTTGTTGCCGCTGGCCGCACTGTTGGCGACACTGGGCTGGGCCTTTGTCTTGCCTGAAAATACGCCGCCTACCGCGCCACCCGCGCCAACTGTCACCGCGTTGAATGCCACCGCGCAACCATTGCCCACGAACGTGGCTGCCCCTACGCCCGCACCAGCCAGCGCGTATTGCGGCGCGCGCACACGGCGCGGCACGCCTTGCCGCCGTTTGGTTCAACCGGGGCAACGCTGCGCGCAACATCGCGGGCAGCCGTCATTGTTGGAGGTGAAAAAAGGACAGTGAATCGGAACCAAGTGCAACCAGAAAGGGCGGCTACAGCATAAGAGCATGGAGTTCAGGCTTCAGCCTGTGT
>JAYUCP010000141.1:0-2331 GCA_043740245.1 Acidobacteriota bacterium
AACACAGGCTGAAGCCTGAACTCCATGCTCTTATGCTTCAATCCGCAACCTTCATTGCACATCGCGCGCACAACGAAAACCAATGGCTTTGAAATTCGCATTGCCTTGCCGTTTGGCGGGCAGGCTTTGCCGCCACGCCGCCGTCGCCTCTTTGCTTTCATACGAACCGCCGCGCACAACCTTGTTGGCCGTATCGGAGTTGGTACTGCCAGCTTCGTCTTTGGCGCAGGCGTTGTAATTGCTGCCCGTCCATTCCGCCGCATTGCCGATCAGATCGAACGCGCCGAAAGCGCCGCCGCTTTGCGCGTAACTGCCGGCGGGTTGCAACTGCTTGCCATTCACGTTGGCCAATTCGGCGCGCCATTCGTTGCCCCACGGATAGAGCCAGTCTTTGCCGCCGCGCGCAGCGTATTCCCATTCGGCTTCGGTCGGCAAACGCTTGCCCCCCCAGGCCGCATAGGCCGTCGCGTCTTCCCAACTGACATCGGTGACGGGCAATTTCTCAGCGCCCGCCGCGAACAAGCCGCCTTTCCACGACGGCGGCGGCGTGGAATTATTGGCCGCCAAAAACAGCGCGTATTGATCGTTGGTGACTTCGGTTTTGTCCAGATAGAACGGTTTGAGCGTGACGGCCACGGTCTCGCATTTGCCGTTGCTGGCGGCATTCAACAGCACGGAACCTGCCGGCACAAAAACCATGTCTTCAACTGTTGGTGCTGGCGTGGCTGTGGGTGAAGCCGTCGGCGCTGGCGTCACTGTGGCGCTGCTCGCGGGCGTGGGCGTAGTTGTCACGACAACATCTTCGCGCGTCTCTGACGGAGCGCTCGTCAACCACCAACCCACCGCGCACAACAACACGAGGGCTGCCAACGCAGCCAGCAGCAACGGTTGCGCTTGCAACCGCGCTAACACGGCGGCCAATGAATTATCCGGCGCAGCTTCGGCTTCCTTCTTGCCCAAGGCCGCCAAACGTTGCGTTTCGAGCCCGGCACTCGACGGCAGTTCAGCAGCGGCCTGCGCAACGGGCGTCTCTGCGGCCAGCGGTGCGCTGGCAGGTTGCATCGCTGGCTGAACGTCTTGCGGTTTGATGACCGCGCCAACCGCCGTGTCATAACTTGGCGCTTGCACGCCCGTCGCGCGTTGCTGCGGATTGGTGTCGCGCGCGGGTTTCAAGATTTGCGTCGCAGCCGCGTCCAGCAACGTCGGATCGCTCGACGCCGGAGTCCCAATCGAACTTTCGTGGGAAAAGGCCACCAACAAAGCGCTCGGCACACTCACTTGAACAGCAGCGGCAAATTCGCGCGCCAGTATCTGCGCCGTGGCCTGGCGGTCTTCGGGTTTCTTTTCCAGCGCGCGCAAGACCACGCATTCGATGGCCTCGCTCAAATCGGGGCGCTGTTCGCGCAACGGCTTCGGCGCTTCCATCACGTGTTTGATCGCCACGCCGGTGGGTGTTTTGGCCGTGAAGGGCAATTGGCCCGTCAGCAATTCATAAAGCACCACGCCCAGGCTGTAAATATCCGAACGCTCATCCACCGCTTCGCCCTGGCACTGTTCGGGCGACATATAGCTGGGCGTGCCGAGGAAGGTGCCGACCTTGGTCAATTCGGGCGCACGGTCGGCGGTGTCCAGCCCTTTGTCGAGCAACTTGGCGATGCCGAAATCCAGCAACTTGATCTGTTCAGCCACGCCCTGCCGTTCAGTGGCGATGACGTTTTCAGGTTTCAGATCGCGGTGGATGATGCCCAGCTTGTGCCCTTCGGCCAGCACGGCGCACATCTGCGCCAACAGGTGATAAACGCGCACGGGATCGAGCATGCCTTCGTCATCCAGCACCTGCCGCAAACTGCGCCCGTCCAGTAACTCCATCACGATATAAGCGACACCGTCGGCCTCTTCGCCGAAATCGTGAATGACGACGGCGTTGGGATGGCGCAAGCGCGCCGCCGCGCGTGCCTCGCGCTGAAAGCGTTCACGGGTGACGGCGTTGTCCACCAATTCGGAACGCAGCACTTTGACGGCGACTTCATCGCCGATATGCAAACGCGTCGCGCGGTAGACTTCGCCCATCCCGCCGCTGGCGAGTAAAGAATCCAAGCGGTAACGCCCGCCGAGGACGCGGCCCGCGCTGACGCCTGTGCTGGAAGAATCGAAATTTGCCTGGGTACTCATGTTGATTTTGATCCCGCTAGTAAAGCTGTTGCGGGCGCAAAGTCTAAAACAAACGCGGCGAGATTGATACTGGCGCGCGGTTCGGCGAGCGTGATTTTCAGTTGCCGGTCTGGCAAAATCCGCTGAACCGCTGCTACAGTGGCGCGCGTCCGCATTCAA
>JAYUCP010000142.1:0-5716 GCA_043740245.1 Acidobacteriota bacterium
AATGCGTGCATTTGCTGGGCTTGTGTTGGAGTGGCCGTGCGCCCTGTGCCAATCGCCCATACCGGTTCGTAGGCGAGGATAATACGTGCCAGGTCTGGGACTGTCAACTCAGCCAAACTGCCCGTCAATTGGCCTCCCACGACGTTTTCGGCCTGCCCCGCATCGCGTTCGGTGAGCGTTTCGCCGATGCAGAGAATGGGCGTCAACCCGAAGTGCAGCGCCGCGCGCAGCTTGCGATTCACGCTGGCATCGGTGTCGCCATAGAGCGCGCGCCGTTCGGAATGCCCGATGATGACGTGCGAAGCGCCGGCGTCTTTGAGCATATCGCCGCAGACTTCGCCGGTGTGCGCCCCGTGCTTGGTCTCAGTCGAAACATCCTGCGCGGCGACCTTCAGGTTGGAGCCTTCGACGCGATCCGCCACGGCTTTGAGCGCGGTGTAAGGCGGTGCGA
This sequence comes from Acidobacteriota bacterium, assembly GCA_043740245.1. Taxonomy (GTDB): domain Bacteria; phylum Acidobacteriota; class Blastocatellia; order RBC074; family RBC074; genus JACPYM01. The sequence continues at coordinate 452 of JAYUCP010000142.1, forward strand.
TGACGACTTCGCAATGATTGGCGTTGGCGACCAGCGGTTTCAAGGCCAGCGCGGTCTCGACGGCCGCGCCGACTAACTTAAACATTTTCCAGTTTCCGGCAATAACAGGTTTTCTCATTTCTCTCTTTCTTCCCACGAAGCCACACGAAGAAGCACGAAGAAGGTTGGGCTTATTTCGTGTTTCTTCGTGTGGCTTCGTGGGGGAATGTTTTTGGTTGAAGTTACTTTTCGGTCAACGCCGCCACGCCCGGCAAAACATCCCCCGCCAACAATTCCAGCGTTGCGCCGCCACCGGTCGAAATATGCGTGACTTTATTCGCCAGACCCGTCTCGTGAATCGCGGCTACGCTGTCGCCGCCGCCGATGATCGAGGTGGCGTTGTTCGTTTCCGAAGCCGCAGCCACAGCTTGGGCGATGGCCCGCGTGCCTTGATCGAAGGGCGCTTTCTCGAACATACCCATCGGCCCGTTCCAGATAATCGTTTGCGCCGTGGCGATGGTTTCGGCGTAGGCGACGCGTGTGGCCGCGCCGATGTCCAAGCCCATGCGATCAGCGGGCGTCGCGGTCACGCTGACGTTTTGCGCGTTCGCACCGTCGTCGGGATTGGCGGCGACCAGATGATCGGTCGGCAACAACAATTGCACGCCGCGTTCTTTGGCTTGTGCTTCCAGGCGTTGCGCGAGTTCGAGCTTGTCCGGTTCGACCAGCGATTTGCCGGTCTCGTGGCCGCGCGCTTTCAAGAACGTATAAGCCATCGCGCCGCCGATCAACACGGCGTCGGCGGATTTGAGCAGGTTCTCGATGACTTGAATCTTGTCGGAAACCTTCGCGCCGCCGAGGATCACGACGAAGGGACGCGCCGGGCTTTTCAACGTTTCGATCAGGTAACGCAGTTCCTTCTCCATCAAAAAACCGGCGGCGGCCTGCGGCACGAACTTCGTGATGCCTTCGGTCGAAGCGTGCGCGCGGTGCGCCGTGCCGAAAGCGTCGTTGACATAGACATCGCACAGCGCGGCCAGTTGTTCGGCGAACTGCGGCGCATTGCCTTCCTCTTCGGCGTAAAAGCGCAGGTTTTCGAGCAACGCGATTTCGCCGTCTTTCAACGCATTGACCATGCTGGCTGCCGCCTCGCCGATGCAATCGTTGGCAAACGCGACCGGTCGGCCTAACACTTTTGCCAGATGCTCGGCCACGGGTTTGAGCGAGTATTTCGCATTGCGCTGGCCTTTCGGGCGGCCCAGGTGCGAGGCCAGGATCACGCGCGCGCCTTTGTCGGTGGCGTATTGAATGGTTGGAATCGCCGCCGTGATACGCGTGTCGTCGGCGACCTGGCCGGCTTCGAGCGGCACGTTGAAATCCACGCGGATGAAAACCCGTTTCCCCTGCAAAGCGAGATCACGAATTGAAAGCTTGGGCATTGTTCTTCCCTTCTTGCGGTAGTTGGTTCGGATTGTTTGGTCTGGATGAAGTAGGGGCGGAGGCTACCATATCGTTTCGCGTTTGGGCAAAAGCGCCTTCACGGAGAGGCCCCCCGTCGCGGTTCGCGCGCGCCACCAGACGGGTTGGACGGCGCTGGTAGCGAAGCTGATTCAACAGAGCGGGGAATGAGCGCTGCTTGTCGAAGAATCGGGTTTTTGCCCCGGTCAGAGAGTAGAAATGTTGCCGAGCACCGCTAAACGGGAGTAAGCTAGAGATGAGAGGTAAAAACTATGGCAACCGCAACCCTGCAAATAGACCAAACAATCCTTCAACTTCTTGAAGCCAAAGCGACCGCTCAAGGAGTGTCCCCAGACGTTTTTTTATGGCAACTACTGGAAGGCGAGAACGGAACGGCCAGCTATCCGCAGGCGAGCCACGCAGAGCCAGCGACAACACAACTAACGCCCTATCAAATTGCCAAAGCGAAAGGACTCTTAGGGGCAGTTGATAGCAGTATCCCCAATCCTGATTCGCCCCCAATCCATACGGAGTTTGGGGCATATCTGGCTAAACAACACGAGGCCGAAAAGCGCAGATTTTTTGTCTTGGAAGAAATCGCGGAAAAACAAGGAATAACGCCGCAAGAATGGGTACGCCAAAACTGCCCGAATGGGAAAGACAGTCAAGGGCGCAGCCTTTCACAAATTCTTGACAGCTATGCTGTCGCTGAAGTTGCCAGATGATTTTACCAGATGATCTTAATTGACACAGGCATTCTTGTTGATCTCCTTACCGACCAAGACAAAAAGTCGCACGAACGGGCCACCGCTTTATTTCAATCTTTGGCGCCGCCCTTTATTACAACCTGGCCTTGCCTGACAGAAACCCTGCATCTGATACCCCAATCATCAAAGCCAGGCGGGCAAGAAAAGCTCAGGGATTATTTTACCAAAGGCATCATCACACTACATCAGCCAGCGCCAAACGAATGGCAACGCGCTTTTGCACTCATGGATAAGTACGACGATAGACCGATGGATTTGGCAGACGCTAGCCTTGTCGTCTTAGCTGAGCAAAGAGGTTTGCGTAAAATCTTGACGCTTGATTCTGATTTTTACTTTTACCTCATCAACGATAAAGACTCATTCGAGGTTGTTCGCCCTGCCAAACCATAGCGATTTCAGCCTGCGCTACAGTTAGACGCTGTTGTTTTGCAGGACTGCAAACATTGCTTCATTTCGTGGGGCTGCGGTCGCTTTCGGCAAGCGCCAACGCTTGCGGCTTATCCTTCAGTCCCAGCACCTGGCAGTCCCAGCACCTGGCAGTCCCAGCACCTGGCAGTCCCAGCACCTGGCGTAAGTAGCCGTTGATCGTGAGACCGCGCGCGGTGGCCTGGGCAATGAGGGCTTGCGCAATCTCAGGTGCGATTTGTTCGTTGATGGTTAAGGTCATAGCGTTCACCTCTCTTTTGTATCCCCTTTAGAAGACAGCGGCGCGGGGCGGCAACGAAAAGCAATCGGGCGGGGAAGTTCTAAAGGCTTGGCAGCTTTGTGACCCCGAACGCTTCAGGCGCGCCGAGCAGGCCGTCGAAGCTCAGGGACTCGTCGCCGCCCGCGCAGTTGCGTCGCGCTCGATACCAGCGCAGGCGTTTCGGCGCGCTCGAACGACAACCAACTCCAAGATAATCTGGTCAGGCGCTTTGCGTTGCCCCGCATGCGGTCAAGCGTTATGCTGCCAATGTGGAGGTGAAGCAATGACTGTACAAGTTGAACTCAAATCCGAGACCGCCGCGAAGCTGCAAGCAATTGCCGCCGCGTTGCAACTTTCCCTGGATGGCTATTTGGAGAAAGTCACTGAGCTTATTCCTTTGCCTGTGCCGCTTGAGACCAATGGACAACCCGCCGCAGCCAAGACGCCCTTTGAATTGGCACAAGCCTTCATCGGCGCAATTGACAGCAGCGTGCCCGACGCTGATCCGGCGGCGCAACCGCACGATACTGTCATGGGACGCCTGGTCGCCGAAAAACTCAGAAAACAGGGGCTGAAATTGCCATGATGCTGCCCACCCTCGCTGCGCTGGTCGCGCTGGCCGAACGCGAGGGATTGAGGCGCATCTTCACACTCGACGACGATTTTTATTTTTACCGTATCAAGGGCCACGACACGTTTGACGTGCTCAAGCCGGATGCGGCGTAATGGCTGGACTACAGCAGGCGCAAATCATTGCCGACCGCGTTCCAAAGGATGTATGCTCAGGCCGGAGGTCAAGGCTTATGGAAATCACCTTAAACGTCACAATTCCGGATGATGTCGCGGCCGACATTCAGAATGGCAACGGCGCCCCGCTCGCGCGCCGCTTGTTCGAACTGGCGGCCATCAAGGCTTATGAAGCTGATTTGATTTCGACGCGACAGGTCAGAGAGATGCTCGGCTTCGAGAGCCGGGAAGAGTTGTTTGCCTTTTTCAAGGCGAACGATGTGCGCGATCACAGCTTTACGCTCGAAGACCTGGACAAGGGACAAGTCATCTTTGCGGCGCTACGCAATAAACCCCACTAAGCCCCCAATCACCATGCTCATCGTTTCCGACACCACGCCGCTGCGTTACCTGGTTGAAATCGGAGCGGTTCACGTTCTCGAAGCACTCTTCGGGAGCGTCATCATTCCCGAGCGCGTTTGCCTGGAGTTGCAAGGCAGCCGCACGCCGCCACAAGTCAGCATGTGGATACAAGCGCCGCCTCCCTGGCTGACAGTACAGCACGCCGACATTTCCCTTTTCACGCCCAAGGCCAAGATCGAAGACGGAGAACGTGAAGCCATCGCGCTCGCCCTGGCAATGCAGGCCGATGCCCTGCTGTGTGATGATGGCAAGGCCATCAAAGAAGCCAACCGCGTCAACGTCCCGGTGTTGCGGCTCTTCAACATTCTGCAAATCGCTGCTGACAATGACCTACTTGATTTACCTGACGCGATAGACAAGATGAAACACACGACTTTCCGTCTGCCGCCCACTGAGATCGTCAATGCATTGCTTGAGCGCAATCGGCAGCGAAAGGCAGCCAGCTAAAAAGTAAAAAGCCTGCGCGGCTGCCCTCTCCAACTCATTTGATCGCTACCCGCACCGTATTCGCCGCCTTCCCCTCCACCATCAACACCACATCCACTTCACCGCTCAGAGCCGTACATCCTCCCCGCTCGTCCTTCGTGCAAGAGCTTTAGCGAAGCTTCCGTTGAAGCGCTGACCGGCATCGTTTTCAACCTCTCTGCGGTTGCTTGCAGGACGGCAAACATTGCCTCATTGCGTGGAGCTTGTGGTCGCTTCAGCAAACGCCGACTCTTGCGGCTTTTCATTCAGCCCCAGCACTTGGCAGTCCCAGCACTTGGCAGTCCCAGCATCTGGCGCAAGTAGTCGTTGACCGTGAGACCGCGCGCGGTGGCCTGGGCAATGATGGTTCGCGCAATCTCAGATGCGATTTGTTCGTTGATTGTTAAGGTCATAGAGTTCACCTCTCTTTTGTCTCCCCTTTAGAATACAGCGGCGCTGGGCATAGGCACGGCGGGCCAGTCCTCCTCCGCTGTCAGTTGCCGCCCATCGCCGCCGAGCCGCCGCAAGACCAGTTCATACGTGCCGCACAGATGCCGACACCAGTTCCCAGATGCTGTGCGCGCCGGCAAGCGGGTGCGCGGCGGCTTGCTCCGCCGAGACGCCTGCGAGGGCTTCGAGTACGGAGGGGCCACGCCTCGCCCGCCAGCGCCCGCGCCAACTGCTCGTCCAGCCTCTTTCGCTCAGCCTGCATGCCTGACTCCTGGTCGGTCCCAGCGGCAGGGGGCGCTCCGTTGGGCGCCG
>JAYUCP010000143.1:0-35388 GCA_043740245.1 Acidobacteriota bacterium
AGCCCGGCGCGCGGCCCGCGTATAAAACATTCCCGGCTTCGCCATCAAAGGTCACGCGCACACTGCTGGCCAGGTCGCCGCTCACATCGGTTCCGTCAAGCCCTAGGCCTGTACCAAAAACCGCAATGACATTGGGCTGGCCGTTGGCTTGGGTGGCCGCAAAGGGGGCCACGGTGCCGCGCATTGCATCCACGGCTGAAACTTCGCCCAAGCCATTTGCCCGGACCGTGAACAGGCCCGGCGTGATGGGCGCAACTTGCAAGGTGCCGAGGCGGATGAGTTGGTTGTCGCGGATGACTTCGAGCAGCGCGGTCGCGGAATTGAAGCCGGGCGCAGGCGTCGTCGCCATCACAGTGCGCGGCAGTTGAAAGTTGATCTGGCCGGGCGAAACGAAAAAGAGCGGCGCGGGCGTGCCGTTGACCAGCAATTGCACGCCGGTCAGCGTCGTCGGCAACGGTTGGGTCTGGGCCGAAAATCTGCCGCTGGCGAGATCGGCGCCAAAGAGCGCGACAATCTCGCCGGGCGCGACGACATTGTTGAAACTAGCCGCCGAGGCCGCCGCAACGACGCGCGAGGTCGTCTGTTCAGCAATGCCGGTGTTGAGGCTGCCCAAATAATCGGTCGCCTGCGCAAAGTAACTCTCAAACGTCAGCCGCAAGCGGTTGATCTTGCTGATGGTGTCGGCTGAGGCTTGAGCATCGCGCGTGACCAGCACAAAGGCGGCACGGAAGCTTTTGCGCGCGGCAGCAACATCCGGCGAACGTCCGCCATTGGCGGCAATGATGTCGTTGATCGTTACCGGTTGGCGCGTGCCCGCGACGATCACCCCGGCACGCACGCCAAAGGCACGATCAACACCGCCGTTATTGGTCAGATTCGTCAGTACAAACGAATCGCCAACTTGATTGGCCGGGCGCAAGCCCATCAGGTATTGATCGAGCCGCGAATAGCCGTCGGCCAGGCTGTTAGAGGTGTAGCGTCCGCCGCTGAGTTCTTCCCAGTAATTCCCTTCCAGCACCGACGAACGGCGCGCGGCGGGACTGCTCATGCCGGATTCGGTGTTGAAGAAGGTGCTCCAATTGGCTTCGTCACGTCCGAGCAGCACTTTCGCATCGCTGCCTGTCGTGCGCGCCGCCGCCAGCCAGCGTTGCCCCGTCTGTTGTGCCAGCACGCCGCAAACGTTGTACGCGCCCAAAAACCGCGCGGCAGGCGAATCGGGATAGAGCGCGCTGATATTGCTCAAATTGATGATGCCCTGAAGGCGGCGCGCGCCCAGCGTGCCATTCGGATCGTTGTCGAAAGTGTTCAGGCCGATGCCGCTCACTTCATTCCGCACGGGCAAATAGGCCGCCTGCGCGCCGCTCAGGTCGTAATAAAAATCCGTCATCACGTAAACGAAGTCGTACACGTCCCGATTGGCATGGTTTTGCAGAAAGGTCTTGGCCACGGCCAGTTCGTCAATACCCGGATCGAGCGTGAAGAATTCAGCGACGGCGCTGCTGAAAACACTCGCCGGGATGCTGCTGAAATTCACGGTTGCGGGCGAATTGAACGCGGCTCCGGGCGACAGCCCGACCAACGCCTTTGAGGTAAGTTGCACGGTGTCGTAATTGAAGCTCACGCGCCCGTCACGAAAGATGACCGCTTGAAAGCGGTGCACGCCCTTATCGCGCTGCGGATCATTCGGGAAGTCGCGGATATTGTTCCAGGTGATGACGGCGCGGTCGGCGTCACGGCGGAAATAAACGCCGTTGCTGCCGGTGATGCTCACCGGGCGTGCATCCAGATCGTGCCAATACGGCGCCAGGCGCGGCGGCCCGGTGCGCAAATCAATCAGCGATTCGCTTGAGACTGATGACGAACTGAACCCATCGGTGACCGCGCCGGCATTGCGAAAGGTTAGGCTGCCGTTGCTGGAGATGGCGACGATCGTATAGTTGTCACCAAAGAGCGGAAAGCTGAAGCCAAGTTCTTGCCCAATGTAGGCATCGTCACCGGGCTGCGAACCGGGTTTGGGATTGACGGCGGGCGCATTCGCCAGATTGAGTTTGCCGCCCAGATTGTTGTCGAACGCCGAGCCCACGTTGCTGATGACGTAGCCACGGCCAGCGGGGGCGAAATTCAACGTGCGCCCATTCAAATCGAAGTTGTTCGGTTGCCGCGCGATCAGGTTGCTGTTCTGGATGACCGAGATGTCGTTGACGTCCTGTACCACGATGCCGGCAGTCAGCCGCTCGTGTTCAGCCTGCGGCAGCGCGGTCAATTGTTGCTCGTTCATTTCGTGCAGCAGCCATTTCTCTGCCGCCAATTTCTCCGGCGTCCATTCCTGTTTTGGGCGTGGTTCGTCCCCCGCGCGCTGCGCTTGAACGTTGCGGGAATGGTGCGCCGCCAGGCCCGCGCAAACGGCCAGGCACAGCAGCCCAATCACACCTCGGCTGTATTTGAACATGAATCCTCCGCGATCAAATTGAACATTGGGGGGAATGTGGGGGCAAGCGAGCAACCCGCATGTGCAAGTGAAGTCGTGGAGGGAAACGTTACAAGCCTGGGTACGCAGCTATGATTCGTAAAACAGATATTTGCGCCACGCCTCATCGCTGCGCCCCAGATAACGCATGATCTGGCGGTTGACGTTATGGCTGAACGATTGCGGACGTTTGAGCAGGCGCATGCCGGCTTCTTCGGGCAGCAGGTTGCCTTTGCGATTGTTGCAGCGTTTGCAACAGGTCACCAGATTGTCCCAACCCGAACCGCCGCCGCGCGATTTCGGGATCACGTGGTCGAGCGTCAACTCGGCGGTGGGCAGCACGCGGCTGCAGTATTGGCAGGTGTAATGGTCGCGCAGCAGAATGTTTTTGCGCGAGAGGCTCTTGCGTTCATACGGGATGTGCACGTATTGCGTCAGGCGGATGACCGAGGGCACGTGGATGTGCGTATGCGAAGAGCGGTAATGCTGTGCGTGTTTCTCTTCGGTGCGCGCGATGCCTTTCAAGATCATCACGATGGCGCGGCGCGTCGTACAGACGTTGATCGGCTCGTAAGTGGAATTCAGAACCAGTACCCTTCCATTCATCGGCAACTCCCCTTCGGATAGCAGCGCGGGCTGTTGATGGTTGCTTGAATTGTCTGTGGTATGAATTGCGTGTGCGGCATTGACGAGCGCGCAAACGGCTGGGGCACGCGCGGGCGGCTTAATAAACCCGGCCTGCCTAACGAAGCGGCGAATTGGAGACGGTCAGCGTCAGTGATTCGTTGGAAGATCGCACCTCGTCAAATTGAATGTAACGATGCGCGGCATTATAGGCACTTCGCCGCATAGCGCAAAAGGGCCGCCAACGTTTCAACACGCTGGCGGCCCTTTCTACTCCCCTTTCAAAATCGCCCGCCTTAACGCGAGCGGATTTTCATATAACATTCCCAGCCCGCGAATCACCGCGCGCGCCGGGCTTTCGGTGAGTGAGACGGCCAACTCGGTGTCTTTCATCATTCGTTCATCAAAGCCCGTGAGGAGCGAAGCGCCACCCGCCAGGATGATGCCGCGATCATAAATATCGCCGGAGGCTTCGGGCGGCAGCGATTCCAGCGCGTCCTGCACGGCGCGGCTGATGCGCGCGACGACCGGTTCGATGGCTTCGTGAATCTCGATGCTGTTGACGAAGGCCATTTCGGGGTGGCCGTTGACGGCGCTGCGGCCTTTGACCATCGTGGTCTGTTCCTGATCGAGCGGCACGGCGCAGCCCAGTTCGATCTTGACGCGCTCGGCGGTGCGCGGCCCGACGTGCAGGTTGTGATTGGCCTTGACCATCTCGACCAGCGCCTTGTCCATATCGTTGCCGCCCAGCCGCAACGTGCGCGTAAAAATCAGATGGTTGTGCACCATCGCCGCAATCGTCGTCGTGCCCGCGCCCACATCCATCACCAGCGTGGCGCGTTGATCGTCGGGATCAATGCCCGCGCCCAAAATCGTGACCAGGCCTTTGTTGATGAAATGGACGTTGGTGACACCGGCTTCTTTGGAAGCGTAACGCAACGCGTACTGTTCGATGTCGCTGGCGTCCGAAGCCACCGAAATCAGCACGCGGCGCGAGATGCTTGAACGCCCATCGCGCGCTTTCTTCAAATAATTGCTCAGCAACTTTCCGGCAAAGGTGGAATCGGCGACGACGCCGTCTTGCAAGGGGCTGATGATTTGGATGTCTTCGGAAGCGCGGCCTTCGAGTTCGAGGGCTTCCAGGCCGACGGCGACGACTTCGCGCGAAGGCATGTCATAAGCCATCAGCGACGGCTCATTCACCACGATGCCGCGCCCGCGCGCATAGACCCGCGTGCGCGAGGTGCCGAGGTCAATCGCTAAATCATCCGTGACTAAATTCAGGAGCGAAGGAAGCTTCATAGTTCGGGATTATCGAATCGTGAGCACGCCATTCGTTCGATGCGGAATTGATGCGGCGTCAACAAAGCCGCTGGGGGATGCGGCAGTTCGTTTAACGTTCCGTATGTTACTCAGGCGGCCTTGCCGATGGCAAGCAGTTTCAGCGCGCGCGGTTATTCCGGCTCAATGCCCAGCGCGCGCAATTGGGCAGCCAAGCGGGCGGCCTGCGTTTCGGCATGGCGGCGCGCGGCAGCTTCACGCGCCACGCGGCCTTCGGCTTGTGCAGCGCGGCCTTCGGCTTCCACCGCGCGCTCCTGTCCGAGCGGGAGCAAGCCCTGCGCGGGCGTCGTCCAGCGCAGCCACACTTCATGGAAGCCTTCATAGTCGCCTTCCCACAGCGCCAGGCCCAGGCCGATTTCCGGCAGCGTCAAATCGCCGCGCCGTTGGTAAACGCCATCCGCCAGTTCAAACAATTGCAAGGTCTCGCGGCTCAACTCGCACAAAGGATCGAAGACCACGTAGTAGCGCACGCCCAGTTCAGCGTAACGCTCGAGCTTGCTGCCCAATTCGCCGCCTTCTTTGTTCGAGACAATCTCGACCGCAACATCGGGCGGCTTGCCGAACTCGCGGATGAAATACGAACGATGGCGTTTCTCGCGCAAGAGCGGATGCGGCTTGACATCCAGGCTCAGGAAAAAGTCGGGCACGATGGGCGGCACACCCGGTGCGCCGAAGATGCCCACATTCACGTCAGCCAGAAAGCTGCGCGCCGTTTGTCCCTCACGGGCGGGCGGTGTCCACGACGCATAAAGGGCGCGCTTCAGCAGTGTTTGTTGTTTGGCGGAAAAAAGATTGTCCACGGGTTCGTCATCCTCCGTCACGACGTGCGCGTAGTAATCGTCCCAGTCGAAAGCTTCAGGCTGAAGGGCCGACTGCAAGGGCGGCTGAAGCACTGGTTGCGGGATTGGTTGATAGGCCATTTCGGTCATTGTTCCGGACATGTCGTTTTCCTCGTGCTGCGCGGCGGGCGCTCATTCGCCCGCGAGCGGCGCACAGTGTAACCCAAACTTTCGCAGCCGCTCAATGCGCAACAAATTACCGCTTGCGTTGTGCGGCGGCCACCTGCGCCAACTGGCTCAAGCCCGCACGATTCCCGATGGCGATTAACATATCGCCCGCGTGCAGCGTCTGTTCGCCGATCGGATTAAAGATCATCGCGCCCTGCGCCGGAGTGATGGCGACCAGCATCACGTCGTATTCCGAACGGATGTTCGCCTCCTTGATCTTCTGGCCGTCGAGCGAAGAGCCGGCGGCGATACGAATTTGATCGAAATGCAGATCGAGCGATTCGGTCATCGTGGTGAGTTCGATGAAATCGGCCACGGCGGGCGACAAAGCCGCCTGGGCCATGCGATGGCTGGCGATCAGCGCGGGCGATACGACTTTGTTCGCTCCGGCCCGCATCAACTGGCGTTCGGCGGCGATGTCTGAGGCGCGCGCGACGATGTACAACTCAGGATTCATGCCGCGCGCCGTCAATGCGATATACACGTTTTCGGGATCGCTGGACGCGGCGGTGATCAAGGCGCGCGCGGTCGCCACACGGGCGCCTTCGAGCACGGCTTCGTCGGTGGCGTCGCCGAGCAGCACCAGGTGGCCCGCCGTCAACAGCCGCTCGGCGACCTGTTCATCGCGTTCGATGATGACGAATTCTTCGCCCTTCTTTTTGATCTCATCAATGATGCGCAGGCCGACCTTGCCGGCCCCGCATAGGATGAAGTGATTTTTTAATTGGCTGATGTCACGAAACACTCTGCGCCTCCCTAGTGTGTTGGCGATCTCGCTTTCGATCAGCGCCTGCGTCAACGTCGAGAGCAGGAAGCCGAAAAACGCCACGCCAAAAACAATCAAGACAATCGTGAATGCGCGGCCCGCTTGCGAGAGCACCTGCACCTCGCCGTAACCGATCGTCGCCAGCGTGATGACGGTCATATACAAGCCGTCGAACAGCGGCCAGCCTTCGATGAAATGGTAACCGAGCGTGCCGCCAACGAGCAGCGCCAGGAGGGCGGCAATCGAGAAATAGATTTTTCGGCGTGTGGGCATGCTCCGTAGTTACGTTTCAATTTTCCCGGCTGAACCCGACCTCGTCCAACACCACCGCGCCCGCCGTCCGCCGGTCAAACAGCAGCGTGATGGCGGCCAGATGCGCTGGCTTAAACAACGGATTGGCCCGCGTGAATTCCGCCAAGGGCACTTCGACAGTTTGCGGCACCAACTCAGCGGGCCTTAGCAGCCATGTTTCCAGCGCGGGCAATTTTGCGAGCCGGATCGTCAACGGCGGATTCAACGTCGTGAAGCGGCGCAACGGCAATTGCGCGCGTTCGCCATCAGCATCGGTTAACTCCACCGTTAGTTCGACGGCTTGGCGCTGCGCGCTGTCATTCGCCAACGCCAGCGTGAGCCGCGCGGTGTTATCGAGTTTCCAGGCCGCCGCCAACCGCGCTGGCAACGTAAAGCGATAAAACGCTGGCGGTGTGCCGGGCGTCCATTCCAAGCGCACGACGTTGTTCGCCTGATTCGCCTCTTCGTCCAGCCGCAAACGTAGTTTCGCTTCACGCCAGACTTGCAAATTTCCGCCTTCGATTAAGGCGCCCGGGACGCTGGCCGTCGCCACATCCGCGTCTTCCTCGTAATCGCTCAGGATGTGCACGGCGGAGTCTTGATACTGCTGCCTGCTAATCGTGGCGGGCAACCAGTCCGCCGTCGCTTGCTGCGTGCGGAAGAGCGGCCAATAGACGCGCTGTTCGCGCAGCGTCGCTTCGAGAAAGGCGCTCACATAGGTCTGGGCAATTTGGCGTTGCTCTGCGCCCGTGAACAATGGCTTGTTATTCAGCAAGACGCCGAATGGCTGGCTCCAATCGGCACCGCCCCAGACAGTGTTGAATTGACTGTGATTGGCGCGATACAGATAAATCGAAGCTTTATGCCAGTCCCCCGCCCCGCTGAATTTGACGCGCTGATATTGGCGGCTGCCCAGAAAGACCGCCACATCGCTGTCGTGCCCGCCGTGCAGCAACAGGTAATTGACATCGGTCAGCGTCAGCGGCTGCCCGGCAGGTTGATAGTAATCAGCCGTGGGCGCCAACGCCACGACGGTGCGGATGTCGAATTGAAAATCGAATTTGAGCCGCGCATCTTCGGGGTAATGCGAGAGCCGGTTGAAGAGCGCCGCCACCGCGACCGCTTCGCCGCCGCGCGAATGGCCGATCAGCGCGATGCGGTCGAGCGCGACTTTGCGATAAAAAGGATTCCCAACCGCTTCGTTCCAGCCGCGCCAGACATTCAAATGCTGCAACAACAACCAGGCGCGCGCCGCCATCGCCTTGCCCTGCCAATCACCCGACCACGAGACGTTGAAGAAATTCTCGTCCACTGAAACCGCAATAAAACCACGGCTCGCCAACAACTCGCCCAGGTAGGCATAGCCCGCGTCCGAAGCCTCTTCCATCGCGTGATTGCCGTGCGCAATCACGACGAGCGGAAAGGGCCCGTCGCCCTTGGGATACCAGACGCGGCCATTGAGCGGCAATTGTTCAGGGCCAAAGCCCCAATACCATTGCCGCAACGTAGCCTTGTAGCCATGCCAAAATGGCAGCAACAAACTGGCATCCACGGGCGCGGTTTTGAGCGCGACACCCGGGCCAAACTCAGGCCGTTTCCGGTCAGTGCCGCTGCCATAAAAGAGCGTCTCAACCGCAAATGAGCCTGTGGCCGCCGGATTGGACGCGGCGAGCGGAATGCTCATCTCGCTTGCGCGTGCATCTGCCCGCGCCAAATGTTCAGCGCTGCCGCCATTGGTGAGCCAATAAAACAGCATCCCATTCCCCGCCAGCGTCAGCCCCAATACGCCAATCACCACCCCGCGTTTAAGCCAACTCGCGCCCTTGAGTTCACCGCCCCAGAACGAAGCGAAGCTCATGCCGAATAAGGCTTCGAGCACGATGACCAGCGCAAACAACGCCAACAACGGATTCGGATTGCCGGTCAGCAAAGGCACGAGCAGGACGGTCAAGACAGCGCTGAGGACCGAACTCAAAACCGCTTTCGGCACGGCGCGCATCAACGCCAGCAAGCCATTTATCAGCAGCTTCAGCAACTGAATGCCGATGAACGCCGCCAGCACTCCTAAAACCGCGTCGGGCACAGTGCCGAGCCCGCTGCGAAACGACGAGGTCATCAGCATCACCAGCGTGACACCCGCCGCCACCGCGCCGGTCATCGCGCCGCCCCAGGCGTGCGGCCCCGGCCGCAGAGTTTCATAGAGATTTTCGGCCCAAGCCGTGAACCGCCGGGGCGGTGTTTTTTGGGTATCCACCTCTGAAAAGACCTTGTCTGAAATATCCATCACCCTTCCCATTCAACTGCTAGATCGGTGTGCGCTGCGCAGGTGGGACGATTTGGCAAATCGTCCCACCTGTTTCCTCAGCACCGCGCATATCGTTTCAATTCAATATCGGCGTCACGATTACGCGGCGATACGAAATTTTTTCGTGATCGCCTTGAATCATGATCGGCCCCGCTTCGGCTTCGTTGCTGTCGAGCGCGCCGCCCGTGATGCCGTCAATCACGATATTGTCCTGCACCTTTTGACCGTTCAAGATCACCGTCAAACGGTTGCCGACGATCGTGGCTTCCATAATTTGCCATTCGCCCACTGGTTTGCTGGCGTTCACTTTGGGCGCGACGCGGCTGTACAAAGACATGTGGCTGTGGATTTCGGGCGCTTTGCCGAAATCGTCGAGCACTTGCAATTCGTAACGCCCGCGCAAATAGATGCCGCTGTTGCTGCCCTTTTCGACTTTGTACTCGCAGCGAATCTTGAAATCCTGAAAGCGATGGCGCGAGACCAGATTGTTGGCGTGCGGTTCGTTGGTCATCACGCCGTCAATGATGGTCCAGCCCAGTTCTTTGTCTTTGTGCTGCCCCTCCCAGTTCGCCATGTCCTTGCCGTCAAAGAGCGCGACCGGCGTGCCGAGCTTGAGCTTCTTGTTCGCATTGAGATCGCTGCCCCACTTCGGCGCGCGTTCGCCCAGCCAGGCGATGTCTTCGCCGCCGACAGTGACCATGCCCAGCAGCCTGTCTTTGTCGTCATTCAAATGCGCGCGCTGGCTGGGCGGTTTGGGCGCGCCGGGTCGTGCGCCGCCGGGCGTGAAGACCAACTCATCGTTTTCGATCTTGATCTCGGCCACTTTCAGCACACTGCCGCTGCGATTGAGGAAGTACCCGGCCAGCTTGCCGTCTTCCAGCTTCACTTCCAGCCAATACACAAAATTGCTGTGCGGCCCGACACCGCTGATGTTCCATTTGCCTAAAAACGGATTGTCTTGCGCGAGCGCGCTCAGGCACACAGCCGTCAGCGCGAACGCGCCAAGCATAAAACGCAACGCTGTCATAGAAGGTCTCCTTTGGTTCGGATCTAAGTGGGTGAATCTAGGGAAGCAACGAATTCATTATCAAAATAGAAGAGGCGCGTTCGTTTAGCAACTCTGGCCCAGCAATTGACTTGCCAATAGTCCCGGCATACATTGCCCGCACCGCTGGCAAGTACCACGTTCAACTTTCAATTCACCGGAGAGCACTATGCAACGCCCTATTTTCAAACGCACCATCTTGACCGCCACCTATCTCGCCGTCTTCGCCTTCGTCGCCTGGTTCGGCTATCAAAGCCACGCCAAACTGCGCACCGCCGCGCAAATGGCCGACGTTGCGAACAAATTCCTGGCCGCGCTTTCACCTGAACAGAAAGCCAAGGCCATCATCAGCTTCGATGATGCCAATCGCACGGACTGGACGTATGTGCCGCGCGAACGCAAGGGGCTGCCGCTGAAAGAAATGAATGAAGCGCAGCGCAAACTGGCTCACGCCTTCTTGCAAACGGGGCTGAGCGCGTATGGCTATCAGAAAGTCAACGGCATCATGAGCCTAGAACCGGTGCTGCGCGAGTTGGAAGGGCCGAACCGCCGCTTCCCGCGCGACGAGACGCTGTACTTCTTCACCATCTACGGCACACCGGGCGCAAAAGACAAATGGGGATGGCGTTTTGAAGGCCATCACATCTCGCTCAATTTCGCCATCGTCAAAGGCGAACTCCTGGCCGACGCGCCGCTGGGGATGGGCGACAACCCAGCCGAAGTCCGCCAAGGCCCACGCACAGGCTTCCGCGCACTGCCCAACGAAGAAGACAAGGGCCGCGACCTAATTCAAATGCTGGATGAAAAACAGCGCGCCACCGCGATTTTCGACAAGACCGCGCCCGGCGACATCCTGACGCTCGGCAAGCTCAAAGCCGATCCGCTCGATCCCAAAGGCATCCCCTACGGCCAACTCAACGCGCAACAGAAAGACAAGCTGATGAAGCTAATTGATGAATACCTCGCCCGCGTGCCGGACGAAATCGCCAAGCTGCGCCGCGACAATTTGAAGAAGGCCGGACTGGATACGATTTACTTCGGCTGGGCGGGCGGCCTCAACAAAGGCGACGGGCACTATTACCGCATCCAGAGCAAGACGTTTTTGATCGAATACGACGACACGCAAAACAACAACAACCACATTCACACTGTCTGGCGCGATTTCAACGGCGATTTCGGCAAGGATTTGCTGGCGGAGCATTACCAGAGCACGCCGCATAACAAAGCAGATTAGCGAGTAACTACGATGGGGAAGCAAGAACTTTCGAGTGTTTGGCGCAACGAGATATTGCGCCTCGCGGCTGAACACGGCGCGAGCGACGTGCGCGTTTTCGGTTCCATCGCGCGTAACGAAGCTACGCCGCAAAGTGATCTCGATCTGCTGGTCAAGCTGAAGGCCGGCCGCAGCCTGTTGGACCTGGTCGCGCTCAAACAAGAGCTTGAAGATTTGCTGGGCCGCCAGGTGGATGTCGTAACCGAGGCGGCCTTGAGTCCTTACCTGCGTGAACAAGTCTTGCGCGAGGCTGTCAGCCTATGAACCGCGATACGCTCTATCTGCGGCATATGTTGGATGCCATTGAACGCATCGAAACGTATACCGGCGTTGGCCGCGCGGTTTTTCTGGCAACCTCGCACTGGCAAGACGCCACGATTCGTCAACTCGAAATCATTGGCGAAGCGACGAAAAATCTCTCTGAAGAGTTGCGCACTGCTTACCCTGCTACGCCGTGGCGGCGGATTGCCGGCTTGCGCGATGTTTTGATCCACAACTACATGGGCGTTGATCTACTGGCCGTTTGGGAAATCACGCAGAGCCATCTGCCGCCACTCAAGCAACAAGTCCAAGCGATCCTCGCCGCGCCTGACCAGCTTTCCTAGTTGACCCATGCAGTCTCTTCCGATAGACGCCATCTTGCCTGAGTTAGTCGCCGCCTTGCGTAACACCAACAACCTCGTGCTCGAAGCCCCGCCCGGCGCGGGCAAAACCACACGCGTGCCCGCCGCCCTGCTGGACACGCAAATCACGAAAAGCGAAGTCTGGGTGCTCGAACCGCGCCGCCTCGCCACGCGCCTGGCCGCGCGCCGTGTGGCTGATGAGCGCAACGAACGTCTCGGCGCAACCGTCGGCTATCAAGTGCGCTTTGAAGAAGTCGCCAGCCCGCAAACCTGCCTGCGCTTTCTGACGGAAGGCGTGCTGACGCGCAAGCTGCTCCACGATCCGCAACTGCGCAACGTCGGCATCGTCATCCTCGACGAATTCCACGAACGCCACCTGCAAGCCGATCTCGCGCTCGCCTTGTTGCGCCGCTTGCAGCAAACGACAAGGCCCGACCTGAAACTGGTTGCGATGTCGGCCACGCTCGACGCCGCGCCGGTCGCTGAGTTTCTGCAAGCACCCGTGCTGCGTTCCGCAGGCAAACGGTTTGACGTCGCCATCGAACACGCGCCGCGCGAAGACCCGCGCCCGTTGGCCGATCAGGTCGCGTCGGCCTTGCAACGCCTCTTGCAAGAGACGCTCAATGGTGACGTGCTCGTCTTCCTGCCCGGCGCGGCTGAGATTCGCCGCGCGCAGGCTGCGTGTGCAACCCTTGCCGCGCAACACGATTTGCTCGTCCTGCCTTTGCACGGCGAGCTTTCGCCCAGCGAACAAGACCGCGCCGTCACGCCCGCAACGCAACGCAAAGTCATTCTCTCGACCAACGTGGCCGAAAGCTCCGTCACGATTGACGGCGTCGCTGCCGTGATTGATTCGGGCCTGGCGCGCGTCGCCGCGCATTCGCCCTGGTCGGGCTTGCCCATGCTGCAAGTGCAGCGCATCAGCCAGGCTTCGGCCACGCAACGCGCCGGGCGCGCCGGACGCACGCGGGCTGGACGTTGTTTGCGGCTGTATACCGCGCAGGATTTTCAGGTACGCCCCACGCACGATGCGCCCGAAATCCAACGGCTCGACCTGGCCGAAGCCGCGCTCGAATTGCACGCGGCGGGCATTGCCGATTTGAATGCCTTTGGCTGGTTTGAAGCGCCCGCAACACAGGCCATCAACGCGGCGGATGAACTGTTGCGCAAACTCGGCGCGCTGGATGCGCAGGGCGGCCTCACCGCAACGGGGCGGCGAATGTTGCGCTTCCCGTTGCATCCGCGTCAGGCGCGCTTGCTGGTCGAAGCCGAAACGCGCGGCGTCGCGGCTGACGCCTGCACCATTGCCGCGCTGCTCGGCGAACGCGACATCCTGGCGAGCAAGCTGTTTGAAAGCGGCCCACGCACGCCGCGACAGGCGCGCCACAGCGGGCCAAGCGATTTGCTGGAACGGCTGGATCGGTTTGCCGAAGCCGCGCGCGCAAACTTCTCGCCCGGCCGTTTGCAAGAAATGGATTTGGAAGTCGGGACTGTGTTGGCGGTGGAGCGGGTGCGCAAGCAACTGGTGCGGCTCTGCGCAAAGGGCAAAGGCGCGCACAACGACGAAGCCTTGCTGATCGCCTTGCTGGCCGGTTATCCCGACCGCGTCGCCAAACGCCGCACGCTCAAAGGCGACAACCGCGAGTTGTTGCTCTGCGCTGGCGGCGGCGCTGAACTGGCCGAATCCAGCGTCGTGCAACAAAGCGAATTCCTGCTCGCGCTGGACGCCGAACGCAATCCACGCGGCGGCACGCGCGTGCGCTTGGCAAGCGAGATCAAACCTGAATGGCTGATTGACCTCTGCGCCGACCAATTGCGCGAAGTAACCGAGGCGCGCTGGAACGCCCAGGCCGAACGCGTCGAAGTCATGCAGCGGTTGCTTTACGACCAACTCGTCATTGACGAGAGCCGCGTGAATGAAGTGCGCGGCCCTGAAGCCGCGCGCGTGCTGGCCGAGGCCGCGCGCGTTGCCGGATTGCAGAAATTCGTTGACCCCGAAAAGGTCGAACAGTTCTGCGCCCGCGCCGCCTTCCTCGCCGCCGCTTTTCCCGAAGCCGGTTTGCCCGCTTTCAACGATGACGACGTGCAGCAAGCTTTGGAGCAACTCTGCGACGGTATGCGCAGCTTTGCCGAATTGCGCGCGGTGGCTGGCAAAGCCAATCAGGGTGGACTGGTTGAAGTCTTGCGGCGACAACTGACCAACGAACAGCAACGCCTGCTCGCGCAAAACGCGCCCGACTCCGTCACGCTCGCCGGACGCCGCCAGGTGCGCGTCAATTACGCGCGCCAGCAGACACCCTGGATCGAGTCGCGCTTGCAGGATTTTTTCGGGATGAAAGAAGGGCCGAAGATTGCCGGTGGCCGCGTCGCGTTGGTCTTGCATCTGCTTGCGCCCAATCAGCGCGCGGTGCAAGTGACAAGCGATCTGGCGGGCTTCTGGCAACGCCACTATCCGGCCATTCGGCGCGAACTCAGCCGCCGCTATCCGCGCCACGCCTGGCCTGAAAATCCGCTGGAGGCTACGGCAGGCAGGCGCTGACAAACCTCCAATCGCTGGGTTAAGATCAGCCCGTTTCCAGCAAGGAGGAAAACCGATGGCAACACCGCAAAGCAAACTGCTACCACAACCGCCCGCACCTGCGCCACGCTATACGCCCGAAGAATATCTGCGCCTTGAACGCGAGGCTGAGGAACGGCACGAATATCTGGATGGTCAGATTTATGCAATGGCCGGTGAAAGCCCGCAGCACGCGGATGTCAGCGCCGATTTAACGATCTCAATCGGGATACAGCTTAGAGGCACGCGTTGCCGTGTCAGA
The DNA here is from genome assembly GCA_043740245.1 of Acidobacteriota bacterium. GTDB lineage: Bacteria > Acidobacteriota > Blastocatellia > RBC074 > RBC074 > JACPYM01. The sequence goes on from JAYUCP010000143.1 coordinate 14,562, forward strand.
ATCAAAGACACCAAGGTTCGCAGCGGCCCGCTCCCCTATCACCCGCGCAAAGTAAAAGGCCTCTTTTCATACCCGGATGCCGTAGTGATTTGTGGCGAGCCAACCTATCTCGATGAGCACCGCGATGTTGTAACCAACCCAACCGCCATTTTTGAAGTACTTTCGCCCTCAACAGAAGCGCTTGACCGGCATTTGAAATTCCAACGTTACGACAAATGGAACGCCACGTTGAGCGATTATTTGTTGGTTTGGCAAAGCGCGCATGTGGTCGAGCACTACCAGCGGCAAGCCGATGGCGGCTGGCTTTACCACCGTTATGAAGGTTTGGAGCAACGTGTGCCGCTGGAAAATATCGGCTGCACGCTCTCGTTGGCGGAACTGTACGACCGCGTTGTGTTCCCGCCGGATGAAACCGAGTTGCCAGACGCGGAAGAAGCCGCGGAAGAAGCCGGGGAAGAAGCCGCCGAATAGCTACTTTGCGCAGTGCTGCAAATGCGCCCGCAAATACTGGCCGGTGTATGACTCTGCCACCTGCATAATCGCTTCCGGCGGCCCTTCGGCGATCAGTTCGCCGCCGCCCACGCCGCCTTCCGGCCCCAGATCAATGATCCAATCGGCGGTCTTAATCACATCCAGGTTGTGTTCGATCACGATCAGCGACGCGCCCGCTTCGAGCAAGCGCCGAAATGACGCCAGCAGCTTGTTGATGTCGTCGAAATGCAAACCCGTCGTCGGCTCGTCGAAAATGTACAGCGATTGATCGCCCGCCTTCTTGGTCAGATACGAAGCCAGTTTGACGCGCTGCGCTTCGCCGCCCGACAGCGTCGTCGCCGATTGGCCCAGCCGCAAATAGCCCAAACCGACATCGTCCAGCACTTTCAATTTCGCCGCGATACGCGCCAGAGGCTGAAAGAAAGCGATGGCCTCGCGCACAGTCAGATTCAACACCTCGTGAATGTTCTTGCCGCGATACTTGACCTCGAGCAGCGTGGATTTGAAGCGCGTGCCTTTGCACTCTTCGCACACCAGTTCGACATCGGCCAGAAACTGCATCTCGACCGTGACGGTGCCGTCGCCCTGACAGGTTTCGCAACGTCCGCCCGGCACGTTGAAGGAGAAATGCGAGGGGTTGTAACCGCGCGCCTGCGCCTCGCGCGTTTCGGCAAAGGCTTCGCGGATCAGATCGTAGACCTTGATGTACGTCACCGGGTTCGAACGCGGCGTGCGGCCAATGGGCGATTGGTCTACGAGGATGATGTCGTCCAGGTACTTGCCGCCTTCGAGCGAGGCGAACTGGCCGACCTGGCCTTGCCAATCGCCGCGCTGGTGTTTCAAGCCGGCGAACAGGCAAGTGTGCACGAGCGTGGATTTGCCGCTGCCAGACACGCCGGTGACGCAGACCAGTTGGCCGAGCGGGATTTCGACATCCAGCTTTTGCAAATTGTTTTCGCGCGCGCCGCGCAGGTGAATCGAATGCTTGCCGCGCGGGCGGTGTTCAGCGGGCGTCTTGATTTGTAATTCGTGGCGCAGATAACGGCCCGTCAGCGAGGCTTCGTGTTTGAGCAGCCCGGCGAAATCGCCTTCGTAAAGCACCTCGCCGCCCAGTTCGCCCGCGCCGGGGCCGATGTCCAGGATGTGATCGGCGTTGCGCATCATCTCGGCGTCGTGTTCGACCACGAGCACCGTGTTGCCGATGTCGCGCAAATTTTCGAGCAGCTTGATCAACCGCGCGCCATCGCGCGGATGCAAGCCGATGCTCGGCTCATCCAGCACATACAGCGCGCCAACCAGCGACGAACCCAGGTGCGTGGCGAGTTGGATGCGCTGCGCTTCGCCGCCCGACAAGGTCGAAGCCAGCCGATCCAGCGAGAGATAATCCAGCCCGACATCGCTCAAAAACTTCAGCCGCGAGGTGATCTCTTTCAGCAAGCGGTCGGCAATCGCTGTTTGTTCGGCGGTCAGTTGCAAGCCGTCAAAAAACACGCGTGCATCGCGGATGGACAGCGCGCTGACTTCGCCCAGCGAACGCCCGTTGATTTTGACCGCGCGCGCCTCTTGCCGCAGCCGCCCGCCCGCGCATTGCGGGCAGCGCGTGTAGCCGCGATATTTCGAGAGAAAGACGCGGATATGCAGCTTGTACTTTTTCGTTTCGAGGTAATCAAAAAAGCCTGTGATGCCTTTGAATCCGGTGCTGCCCTCAATCACCGCTTTTTGCTGTTCAACCGTTAGATTGGCAAATGGCGTATCAGCGGGAATGCCCTCGCGTTTGGCGAAGGCAAGCAGCGCATCGCGCCAGTCTTCCCATGCCGGTTTGGTGAACGGTTCAATCGCGCCTTCCTTGAGCGAGAGTTCGCGGTTGGGAATGACAAGATTGAAATCCACACCGATCGTGTTGCCGAAGCCCTGGCACTGCGGGCACGCACCAAACGGGTTATTGAAGCTGAAGAGCTGCGGTTCGGGCAGCACGTAAGCAATGTTGCAACGCTTGCAGCCGAACTTTTCGGCGTAATTAAACATCTGCGGCTGGTCGCCCACCGTTTGAATCACCGCCTGGCCGTGGCCGTCGCGGTAACAGGTCTCAATCGAATCCACCAGCCGCGAACGCACGTCGTCGCGCACGGCCAGGCGATCAACCAGCACATACACGCTGTCAAAATCCTTGCCGGTGAAACTGTCGGGCGTTTGCAACTCTACGATCTGTTGGTCGGCGGCGCTGAACAGGCGCGTGAAACCGCGCTGCATCAGGCTCATCAAATGCGCCTGCACATTGATCGCCGGCTTTTTCGCCGCCGCCTTGCCGCGTTTCTTTTTCGCGATGCCATTCGTTTCGGCTTCCTCTTCGTGCACGTATTCGGTACCGGCTGCGGCGGGGAACAGCACGTAAAAGCGCGTGCCCGCCGGCAACGCCAGCACTTCGTCCGCGCTGGATTGCGGCGTGTCGCGTTTCACCACCTGCCCGCAGTTGTAGCAAATCGTCGTGCCGATGCGCGCAAACAGCAGCCGCAGGTAATCGTAAATCTCGGTCTGCGTCGCCACGGTCGAACGCGGGTTGCGCGTCGAATTTTTCTGATTGATTGCAATCGCCGGACAGATGCCGAGCACCTCATCCACATCCGGCTTGTCCATGCGTTCGAGAAACTGCCGCGCGTAGGCCGACAGCGATTCGACGTAACGGCGCTGCCCTTCGGCATAGACGGTGTCAAAGGCCAACGACGATTTGCCGGAGCCGCTGACGCCAGTGACGACGGTGAGTTGGTTGTGGGGGAGGGTGAAGGTGATGTTTTTCAAGTTGTTGACGCGCGCGCCGCGCACGATGATCGCTTCCGCTTCGGACATTCACTGCTCCTGCTTGCATAGACGAGATTTGGTTCGACAAAACAAACGCGGAGTGTAGCGAACGGCTGCGGGGTTTGCCAATACGTGGCTTTCCCTCGGCCAAGCGCCACAGGCCATCCGCTCGGTTGCCGTTCGCGGCGAGGCTTGCCACAATGCGCCCGGTGACGAAGATGACCAAACCCGGCAAAAACAAGGTCGCGCGCCTGTCACGCAAGCGCCCCGCCAAGCGCGCGCGGGGTTGGTTCTTTGCCGAATATGACATTTTGCCGTATCGCCCGCACGGGGTTGTGCTGGGACAAGGCAATGCGGATTCATGCGTTGCGGCGTGTTGCCGCATGCTGCTGGCCGATTACGACATCGAAGCGCCGGAAGCCTATCTGCGAGACGCACTCGAGGTGAATGGAGGCGCGTGGTTGTCAAAGGTTCCTGCGGCGCTGGCGGCTTTCGGAATTTCGCCGAGCTATCAGTATCGCAACGACCTCTTGCTCGATGACTTGCGCGAAGCCGTTCAATGGGGAACGGCTATCGCTTATCTGGCACGGCCTGATTCAAGAGCCGGCCACGCTATCTTGGTCGAGGCCATAGAGGAGGAGTTTCTGGCGGTGCGCGACCCTTTGCCGGAAAATCTGGGCAAAGCCTATCGCGTTCGTCTCGCCGATTTTGAACGGCTTTGGTTGCGGCCCAGCACAGGGCGTGGAATCGCAGTAGTTATGATAGGATGAGTTTATGAAATTGACTTTCGCACAAGCCAAACAAATCGCGGAAGATTACATTGCCGAAACAATCCGGCAGTCTGAATTCCTTTCGCGTTACGAATTCTCTCCCATACTCGGTTTGCAATCAGAGAACGACGCTTTCTGGACGTTCATGCGAGGTTCAACTGCCTTGGGCGATTTGGGCATCGTGCCCGGAGCCGTTTACGCCTGCGTGGACAAACACACCGGGCGCGTCTGGACGCTCGATGAAGTCGGCAAGTATTACGAAGCCGAACTCGCAGCGCGTCAGGCGCAAACTCAAGCCGTCGCCGCCTGAACCATTTACGTTGTATGAGAGTGAACTTCGAACAAGGCAAACAAATCGCCGACGATTATTTACGAGAAAAAATGCAGCAGGAGGCTTGGTCGCAGTATCAATTCGGCCTCACGCGGCTGCATGCGGAAAATGCGTCTTTCTGGACATTCTTCGCCGGCTCCCCTGATTTGATCGAAGCGGGCCACGTTCCCGGTGGTCTCTTCGCTTTCGTAGACAAACGCACCGGACGACTTTGGACAATGGAAGAGGTCGAACAGTTTTACACGCCAGAAACCGCTGCCCGCTACACGCAATCCGAAGCCGTCGCCGCCTGAGCCATGCGCACCATCAGCTACTTCCAATTCCCGATCAAGATAAACGGCGCCCAGTAGTACGGATGCGCATACGGCGCTTTCTGGTCAATTTTGAATTTTGGCAGATTGGCGGGCGCATCACTTCCACTCGCCCTGCATTACGAACGCTGCCCAGTAAAACGGCGACTGCCATTGCCGCTGCTTCCACATCTCAACCTGCGCCGCCCGCAAAGCCGCAACCGGGCGCTCGCCCTGTTTCAGCATCTTCTCATAAAACTTCGTCATCAGGTCAGCGGTGGCGCGGTCGTTGACGCTCCATAAACTGACGACGACGCGGGCGGCTCCGGCGTACATAAAGCCGCGCGTCAGTCCGACCAGTCCTTCGCCTTTGACATCTTTGCCGAGTCCCGTCTGACACGCGCTCAGCACGACGAGTTCGGCGGGCAGCTTCAGATTGTAGATGTCGTTGGCGCGCAAGAAGCCATCCTGCGCCTTGCCCTGCGCGTCCACCATCGAAAGCACCAGCGACGACAGCCCCGGTCGTTCGCTGTCGAGCAGGCCGTGCGTAGCGAAATGCACGTAGCGATACTGGCTCAAGGCCGGATCAAGCGCCGTCATCCGATTGGCCTGAAAGTCCATCGCGCTGAAGCTCGCATTCTTGGGCGTGAGCGCCAGCAATTGCGTGGCTTCCCGGCGCGTGAACGGCAGCCGGGGAATGACCAGCTTACGCGTGGTGACGCTGGCTTTGTCATCGGGTTTTTCGGCGAGGTGCTCGATGCTGCGGGCGTCGTTGAAGCTGATGGTTGGCGCTTGCGTCGGCTCGCTCGCGGCGGTCGCAGCGGCTTTGAAACGCTCATCCGTGCGATCAAAGACCGGGTCGGCGATCACCGCCAGCAGCTTCGGCGCAGGCTGTCGCCCGGCGAGTTCCGTGCGCTGAATCGCCAGCATTGAGGCCGAGGGCAGGCTGATGATTTCGTGCTTGACGATTAAGGGTGGTCGGTGGTCGGTGGTCGGTGGTCGGTTGGCATTCGCGTTATTACCAACCACTGGCTGCCGATCACCAACCACCTCTTTTTCACCGATCACCGACTGCCGATCACCGACCACTGGCTCAGGCAACATCGCAAACGGAATGTATTGCAGCGCGCCGTCGGCCACGATCACCAGCCGTTTGGTGCCGAGTTGGGCCGCGACGGGGCCGAGCACTTGCTGGCTCAGGGTTTGGGCGGCGGCGGGCAGGTTTGCTTCGGCCTGGGCAAGGCGCGCACGCCGGTCGGTCGGGGTCTCGCTGCGTTTATTGGCGTTGCGCGCCGTCAGTAGTTCGTAAACCTGCAAGGCGCTCTGTTTGATCAACTCTTCCTTCGGCAATTCATAGCTCGTGAGCGTTTCTTTCGTAATCGCCCAGAGGTAGCTGCGTTCCGCCCCGAGCGAATATTCCAGCAGCAGTGTGTCGGCGTCGAGTTGTTGCTGAATCTCTTTCAGTTTGAGCGGCTGCGGTTGCGTCAGCGCGGCGTGATGCGGGCTGGCTTTGCGGATCTTCGCTTGAGCCATCTGATATTCGTCTTCTAACTCGTTCAGTTCTTTTTTCAATGCCGATACCTGTTCGGGGGAATTACGTTGCATCAACTTTGCGGCGCGGGCGTTGATTTGCTGCAATAGCGTGCGTTCGCGTTCCAGCAGTGCGGCATCACCGCCGGCACGGAAATCAAGGCGCGCGTCAGTCAATATTTCCAGCAGACTGCGGGCGCGCGCGCGTTCGCTGACAGCCAGGGCCGTCGCCTCGTGCCCAGCCGCCGGTTCCTGTTGACGCAGTTGCATCAACAGATCGGTATAAAACTGAAACGCGCTCTGCTGGCCAGCAAAATAGGAGGCGCGTGATTCCTGGCTGTCCAGGCTGGCGCGGACGGTTTCAAACAGACTCAACGCCGTTTCGATCTGGCGGCGGGCTTCGGCGACATTGCCCCTGTCCCTTTGCGCCTGCGCCAACCCCACCAGGGCGGTCGCTTCATTGTGACGATCCCCGACTTGACCAAAAATGGTCAGTGCCTGCTGATAAGATTCGATGGCCTTGTCGTACTGTTTGAGAATACGGTAAACGCGACCGAGACTGTTCAGGGTTAGGCCTGTGCCCCGCCGGTCTTCCAGCGCGCGTCGTAATGGCAGCGATTGTTGCAACGCCTCCAGCGCTTTTTCGGGCTGGCCCAGGGTCGCGAGCGCGCTGCCCATGTGCTTGAGCGTTGAGGCTTCCCATGAACGATCCCCGACACTCTGGTGCAGCAGCAGGGCGAGATTGAATGTTTCCATCGCTTTGTCTGGCGCGCCCGTTTCACTCTGGATAACGCCAATTCTTTGCAACGTGCGGCCTTCCCCCTGTTTGTTATTGACGGCCCGTCGTAGCGCCAGCGCCTGTTCATGAAAGGTCAGCGCCCTGGCCATCTCGCCGGACGAATACCAGGCAGTTCCGATATTGTCCAGCGCCAGCGCCTCACCTTGTTTGTCGGCTATCGCCCGATAAAGCGCGAGCGCCGCAGTGAAATTATTCAGGGCGGCCTGGAAATCGGCCTGGTCCGCCTGGATTTTCCCAATATTGTTGAGGATTGATCCTTCCGTTCGCCGATCACCCGTGGCTCGTGTCATGGGGAGGGCTTGTTCATAAAACGAGAGCGCGAGGGCCGGATCGCCAAGAACGTCCCAGGCGCCGCCCAGATAGTTGAGAACTGTCCCCTCCAGGCACGGATCTTCAAGGCCGCGCAAAATCGTGTGCGCCTGGCTGAAGTCATCAACCGCCTGGCGATAGGTCCCCGCATTAGCATGAATGTTTCCAATAATGTAAAGCGTCAGGGCTTGTCTGTAGGCGTCGCCGGAAGCTTGATAAAACGGCAATGCCTGCTGGTATTTCTCAATCGCTGCCTGCTGCCATCCGCTGGCGCGTTGCAGGCGAAGTTTCTGCGCTTCTGCAAAGGCGCGTTCGGCGGTGACGTGCTCTCTGTCGAGGTTTGTCGCGTCGCGCAGCGTAACGAGGCGAATGACATAACGGCCCGGACGCGCCTGTCTGGTCAGCGAGCTAATTTCCAGCCGGTAAGTCCCGAAGGTTTCCGCCACTACGACCACCGGTTCGATCCCACATGCGCTATTGGGACTGTCTGTCGTCCCCAGCCCTTGCCCGCTGGGGCTTAGCAGGGTCGCCGTGACATCAATGCCTTTCTGCTCAACCTCTGTGTACATGAACTGCCCAGCCGTCAGCGGAATCTGATAAGTATGCGATTCGCCGCCTGCGATCTCGCGCTCGATGCGCTGGCCGAGGGCAAGCGTCATCGGTTCCTGCGCCCAAGCAAAGCTGCAAAACAAGCAGAAGACAAATGACAAAAAGGTTAGGTTGCGAGTCCGCATAATTCCCTCCAGTTTGAGCAAACTGGTTTCGGAGACAATCCGCATCAGATGGACAGTAATTGCGCGGGGCAAACTGTAGCCCGCCATCCGCGCATACACAATGGCTAGGTAATTTCAAACTGCCCGGCTACACGTAGGAATGCGGCCTGAGGCAGCCCTGGGAGCGCAGGCGTCTCGCCTGCGGCTGAAGGGTAAGACCTACTGCAACATCTGTCTAACTTGACGCCCGCAGGCGAGACGCCTGCGCTCCCAGGAAAGGGCGGCGTAGTTGCGACTATGGCGAACTCAGCGCCTGGCTTTGCGGGACGCTGCATTCCTTTTCCCGTAACGCAACCCGACTTTGACCAGCAACGGCGCATCCGCTTTCACCGCCACCCGATAAATCGTTTGCGGCCCCGGCTCTTCCTGCGTCAACTGGCGCGTGCCGCCTGCCCCGGCTTCCTGCTCGGCTTTTGTCCAGGCTTTGCCCGCGCCGCCCGCCATCTCGAACGTCTCAGTTTGCGCGCCCCATTGCTGTTCCCATTGGCGCACCTGACTGGCAGAAAGTTGCAGGGCTTGAGCGCTGATTTCCAGCCCCGGCAAGGGCTGGGCGGAGACGATGACGGTCAGCAATTCGCCCGCTTGATCGGCGCGGCTTTGGCGCAGCGTGAAGTAATTCGGGCGGTCATCCTGGCCGGGGATTTCAATGAGCTTGCCGGGTTCGACACGGTTGTCGCCGCCGCGCGTGCGCAAGGTGGGAAAGATCAGCGTCGGATCGCCCGTGCTGCCATCGGCGTATTGCTCGCGGTCAATCACGTAAAGATACCCGGCGCGCGGCGCTTCAAAGCTGAAGCGCAAGCGTTCGCCCAGGCTCAACGGCGTATTGGCGGCGATGCGTTCGGGCGTCCATTCGACGGTCTCGGCGTCTTGATGCACGATGATGCGCGCGCCGGTGTCGGTCGTCTTGGCCGGACGCAAACGCCAAATCGTCAGGCCCAGTTGCGCGAAATTGCCCGCGTTTGCGGCTTGCGCACTCGCGCTCGCCTTGCGATAGAGATTGCGCCTGGCCGCCGGGTTGGCAGTTTTGGCTTTGGCTTTGCGCGCCTTGACGAACTCTTCGGGCAGGATGCCGCGCGTGTCTTGTGCCTGGGCGAAGCTGAATAGACAGACGATGGTAACGAGCAATGATAAGCGTCTGGTCATAAAATTTGCCTCCTGCTTATTCAAACGGAATTGCGGCGTGGTTTCCCTCACCTCAAAAAGAAAAACCTATTTGCAGAGCTACTTCCACTCGCCTTGCAACACAAACGCCGCCCAGTAATACGGTGCTTGCCACTGTTTCAGCCGCCACATCTCGACCTGCGCCGTGCGCAACGCCGCTGCCGGGCGCTGGCCGTCTTTGAGCATGCGCTCGTAAAACCGGGCCATCAGTTCCGCCGTAGCCTTGTCGTTCACATTCCACAAGCTGACGACGACGCGGGCCGCGCCGGCGTACATGAAACCGCGCGTCAAGCCGACCAGGCCTTCGCCTTGGTAATCTTTGCCCAGCGCCGTTTGACAAGCGCTGAGCACAACCAGTTCAGCGGGCAGGTTCAGGTTGTAAATTTCGTGCGCGCGCAAAAAACCGTTCTGCGGCCGGCCCTTTTCATCCACGAGCGAAAGCACGAGCGCCGACATGCCGGGGTGTTCGCTATCCACCATGCCGTGCGTGGCGAAATGCAAGTAGCGGTATTGACTCAATTCGGCGCTGGTCGCCGTCGCGCGGCTGGCCTGATAATCCAACGCTTTCAGGCTTTGGCCGGCGGGCGCGAGGGCGTATATGCGCTCGGCCTCTTCTCGCGTAAAGGGCAAACGCGGCGCTTGAAAGCGGCCCAACACAAGCGGAGCTTTCTCTTCTTCGTGCTGGATGCTGCGCGCGCGCGCCGACAGTTTACCGGGAACGGCTTTACCAGCGCTGAGGCGGCTCTGGGCATCCGCGCGGCTAAAAACCGGATCGGCCAACACAGCCAACATCTTTGGCGCAGGGGCGCGGCCTGCTGATTCTTTGCGCAATTCCGCCAACGTCGAAGCCGAGGGCAGCGTGACGATTTCGTGATTCACGATCAAGGGGATTGGAGATTTGAGATTTGAGATTTGAGATTGCTCTCCTTCTTTTCCTATCCCCTTCTCTCCTTCTCCACTTGGTTCCGGCAACATCGCAAATGGCACGTATTGCAGTGCGCCATCGGCGACGATGACCAGCGGTTGTTGTTTTAGTTGCGCGGCGACGGGCGCGAGGATCAGGCGGCTCAGGGCTTGGGCGGCGGCGCTCACTTGCGTGTCGGACTGCGCGAGCCGTGTGCGTTGCTGTGACGGAGTCTCGCCGACGACGCGCACGCTGCGCGCGGTCAGCAAGCGATTGAGCGTTTGCACGGCGCTGGCAATTTGCGCTTGCGGCGGCAATTCATACGCGGTCAAGCCGGTTTTCGTCACGGCCCACAAATAGCTGCGCTCCGCGCCCAGCGCGTATTCGAGCAGCAAGGTGTCGGCATCAAGTTGCTGTTGCAGTTCCGCCAGCCCGAGCGGTTGCGGTTGCGTCAAGGCCGCATAACGCGGGCTGCTCTGGCGAATCCTGACTTGCACCTGGCGGTAATCGTCTTCGAGCGTGCTCAAATCCTGCTGCAAGCCTTTGACCGAGGCGTCGGCGCTGCGTTGCTCTTGCAGTTGCAGTTGGCGCTGGGCTTTGGTGTTGAGCAGTTGCTGCAATTCGCGTTCGCGCGCGAACAGCGCGGGGTCTACGCCTTGGCGGATGTCGGCGCGCGCATCGGCCAGTTCTTCCAGCAAACTGCGGGCGCGGGCGCGCTCGCTGGCTTGCCAGGCTTGGGCGGCGAAACCAGCCGTGGGCTGGGCGCGGTGCAATTGCATCAGCACGTCAACGTTGAGTTGGTAGTATTGCTGGACCGTGCCGAAATAAGAGGCGCGCGCCTGTTGACTGCCCGCGTCGAGGCGGATGGCTTCGGCGATGGTCAGGGCGGCTGCGCTGTGCTGGCGCGCTTCGATCAGCTTTCCTTGCAAACGCGCGACGCGCGCCAAACCGTAAAGCACGCCGGCCTCGCCGCGCCGGTCGTTGGCGGCGCGATAAAGCGGCAGGGCCTGGTTGAAATTATCGAGCGCCTTTTGCGCTACGCCCAAGGTCAGATAAACGTTGCCGAGTTGAGCGAGCGTGCTGGCTTCGCCCCGGCGGTCTTCGAGCGCACGCCGCAGCGGGAGGGCTTGGTCAAAGGCTTCCAGCGCTTTCAGCGGTTGCGCCAACGTCGCGTGCAATTCGCCGATCTTTTCCAACGTTTGCGCTTCACCGCCGCGATTGCGCACTTCCTGATTCAGTTTCAACGCCTGGGTGTAATGCGTCAACGCTTGCGGATATTGCTGTAGCGCAAAATAGGCCGCGCCGATATTTTTGAGGGCAATGGCTTCGTTCGCGGGATTGCCGCCCACGCGCCAACGCGTCAACGCTTGTTCAAAATAGGCCAGCGCCTGTCGCCATTCGCCGAGTTGCCCATTGACGAAGCCGAGTTCATTCAATTCATCCGCTTCCGCTTCGGAATTTTGCAACGCTTTCAGCAAAGCCAGCGCGCGCAAGTAGTATTCAAGCGCCTGCTGATACTCGCCCTGCGCCTTATAAACCGCTCCGATGTTGTGCAGCGTGGTGGCTTCGCGCTGGCGGTGTTTCACCTTTTGCCAGAAAGAAAGTGACGCCGTATATGTTTCGAGCGCCCGCGTGGCTTCGCCCAGATTGTAGTAAGTCACGCCTTGATTGAGCAGCGTTTGGGCTTCGGCATAAACGTCAGCGAGTGCCCGTTGCCGCGTGAGAGCCTGCCCATAGTATTCCAACGCTTTTTTGGATTCCCCCAACTCGTTATGGACGGTGCCGAGCAGAAACAGCGTATAGGCTTCCTCACGCGGTGCCGCGCCGCCGCGCTGCAATTCAAGCGCCTGAGTGTAATAACCCAAGGCTCTTTGCGGTTGGCCCAAACGTCCCCAGGTTTGGCCGAGGCGCAACAGGGCGTGCGCCTCCATCATCTGATCGCCGGTCACGCCCCAAGCGAGCCGTGCCTCTTGAAATTTCTCAACGGCTTGTTGACGCGCCGCGCCGCTGCTTTGCCGTTGCAACGCATTGCCTTCCAGAAAAGCGCGTTGCGCCGCAATCCAGCGGCGGTCTTGTTCGGTGGCCGCGCGCAGCGCTTGAAGCTGCATCACGATTTGCCCCGCTGGCACCGCTTGATTTGAAGAAGCGGCTTCGATCCGATAATTCCCCGCTTGCTCGGCGATCAGCGCGGCAGCCTCTGGCCCTTGCGTACTGTTCGGGCTGTCCATCTCGACCATCAGTTGCCCGTCCGGCGCCCGGAGCCGCAACACCACATCTATCCCGCGTTGCTCAACCACAACGTGCAGAAATTGGCCGGGCGTCAGCGACACTTGAAAAGACTGCGTCCCGCCGCCAGCCAATTCACGCGTCTCGGGTTTCCCCAATTCCAAGCGCTGGGTCTGTGCTTGCACAGGATTGAACTCGACGGTCTGCCAAAACAGGCTCCAGAGCGCGAGCCCGGCGCTCAACCGCACAGCAAGTTTTGCGCTGCGGCGTGGATGAGAGGGAAGGTGGAGTTGATGCAGAGACCGCACAGCTTGACGAGTCATAGCGACTTCCTTAGGCCGATGTTTTTCAACTTGGATTGAAAAGCGGATGGCCTGTCTTCGGTGTTGCCCTTTGGTGATCTGCCTTAAGTGATCTGTTAGAGCGTTGGCGGGATTCTGATTCAGGCAAACGGGACAGTCAATTCGCGCGGTTGATGAGCGGCTCGCGGCATGAGGAAACATGCGTGAGCGAGCGCGGCCACGTTTGGCCGCGCTGCGCTCACGCTTCGTTAGCGTTTTTGGAGTGCGGTGGCTCGACACCGCTTTGGTATGCCCATGGCGAGTTGCATCATTGCAGTGAAGGACGGACAGGGCAACACGGGCTCCATTGCGTCGAGTGCCAAGGGGATACCAAAGCGGTGTCGAGCCACCGCACTCCAAAGGTCACGCCAATTCCAGTTGTTGAAGTGGCAGCCAATCAATCGGCACAAGCTTCACCTAACTCTTCGGCTTGGTGTCATCCCCATCATCACCGCCGGATTCGTCGCTGTCCTCTTCACGCGATTGCAGCACTTTTTTCTGGGCGTGCTGTTCTTGTTGTTGACTAGCTTCCTGCTTTTCTTTTTCCAGAATTTCATCGGCCATGTTATTGCTCCTTTGCTTGGTGTCGTTGGTGCGCATGACCGGACGTGGTCACGCGCGAGTTTTCCGGTCGTGGCCCAAGCCCGCTTGGCTTGGAAACGAAACCGGAGTGGGGTTAAAAGACAACGGTCTTTCAAGACGCAGTGTTCAAAGCTAACGGGACGCGCGTTGCACTTCCTGGCGCAGCGCTTCTTCAAACTGTTTGACGGTGTAAAACGCCGGCCAGGGCCGCAGGGCGTCCGAGACCTTTTGCAAGACGAACAAAAAACTCTGCGCGGGATTCGCCGTGCGAAACCAGGCGGCTTGCACGCCTAGTTCGCTCACCGCCACGACGGCCAACTGCGCGCCGCCGTCGCGCAACTGCTCTTGCAAGTCGGGATTCTCGAGCGTTTGGCAAAGGCCGTCCACAAAGGGCCCGTGCGCCAGATTGGCGAAGCGGCAATCCTTGCCGTCCAGGCGACCCTGCACTTCGATGGCGTAAGCGCGCGCGCCGGCGGCCTTGGCTAAAAACTGCCAGCCGACCAATTGCGCCGCGTTCAAACCATTGCCCGCCAGCAACTCATCATCATCCAGCACAAACACCGGGTGCGGCCAATGCGCTTCGGGGTCATTGCACACTTCACGAAACATGCCCGCCAGACTTAAGTAACCGGTCGGCAGGTGGGCGAGCGTTTCGCGCACCTGCCGTCACCGCGCCCTGATGCAGCGGCAGATACAGCGGGGAAATGGTCATGACTGGCCTCCTGTCTTGGCGCTGTCCTGTTTTTTGAGAATGTAAAAATGCGTCAACACGCCGCGGTTGCGATTGTAACCGTTTTTCAAAATGCCATAGGGCATATAAGACGCCATATCATGCGCCGGGTCGGCCACGCGCACCAGCGTTTCGTCATCGCCGCGCGCATCGCTTTGCAGCACGCCGGTGATGACGATGAAATGCCCGCGTTTGTTCAGCACACGCCGCCCGTCTTTCTCAGTCGTCCAGCCGATGCGAACCGGCACCGGGATGCCGTTGCTCAGTTGTTTGCGAATTTCGCCCAAGCCCGGCACTGCCTCGTGCGAACAGACCAGCGTGCCCAGCTTTTTCAACGCCTGCGCCAGTTCGAGAGTTTTGTTCTCGGTGCTGCCCAAACAAGCCTCGACGATCTGGCTTTGCGTCAAGACTGCGGCAGGCTCAAAGAAACTGTGGATGCCGCTGGCGACCGAAGCCCAGCACCAATACTTTCGTTCCTGCTTTTGCAAATTGAAGCGCATCACCGCCACCGATTTCAGGCGGATGGGCGCGGGCGCGCCCTCCGGCAACTTGATCGTGATGCGATTGTCGCCGCTGTGCATGAGGTCCGGCGTCAGGTACCACGAGCGTTTAGTAAACGCCGGCTTGCCTGACAACGCCAGTTCCAGGACGGAGTCATTGACCTCGATGCGCAAGGCGATTTCCAGCGCGTTGGCAACATCGGTGCCGCACAACTCGACGATGAGCGTGACGCCGTGTTGATAGGTCAGGTGCAAGTTCAGCGGCAACGCGCCGCCCGCTGCCAATGTCCACGCGCCTTCACTCTCTGCTGTCGCGGATGAGGCGGTCGCCGATGCGCCATCAACCAGCGCCAAATGCGCCGTGGGCGCGGGCGCGGCGCTCGTCAACGCCAGCACCTCGATGCCCGACAGGCTGGGGGGCAGCGCCGCACTCAAGGGGTCAGCGGGGTTGTAGTTTTGCGTTTGATAGAAAGCGCTGGTTGTTTCGATGCTGTTCATAAGCCTCTCACGACAGTTGCTGACAGAGCATTTTGCCTGAGCGTGCGTCTCTCACGCTCTACTAACACAAACGGAATTTCACGGCGAAGTCCCTCACCGTAGCGAAAAAAATCTTTCCCGGCGCGTTTCGCCCTATTGATGTTCAAGCAGAATGGCTTTTACCCACGTCTCACCGCGCCCGCGCAGGGTGATTTGCTTGCTTTGCGTATCTGGCAAGCTCGCGGGCTGTTGTCCAGCGTGCTGCGACAAGAACCGGCGGATCGCCTCGGCCTGTGCCGGATTGGTGACGATCTCTTTTTTCACGGCATCCAAGTCCGGTACGGCGGCTTGCGACCAAACCAGCCAGACTTTCTCGGTGCCTTTGTTTTGATCCAGCGGGAAGCTGGCCGTGACGCGCGCTTCATTCGCCGGCAATTGGGCGGTCTCGTCATCCGGCGGAAAGAGCTTGGCAAACCGCGTTTGGCCACGCGCGCCCGGCCCTTCGTTAATCATGTACACGTAACCCGTTTGCGGACTTTTGAAGGTGAAGCGTAATTTCCAGCCATTTTCAAGTTTCTCGCCCTCCGCCGCAGAGAACGGCAAGCCATCGTCCTGCCCATTGCGCACTTTCTGAACCGTGAGCAAGTAACTCAAGCTGCGTTCCGGCGCTGTGGGCGTCAGCGTCGCCGCAGGTGTGCGCTCTTGAATCGGCGTGACAGCCAGCCAACGCCACGCCGCCAAACCTCCGCCCAGCACGACCACCAATGCCAATGGCAACCAGACGCGCCAGCGTTGCGCGGCACTCACCGCTTGCGTGGTTGCCGTTACCGGCTGCGTCGTTTTAGGCACGGCGGGCAAGGTCTTGGCCTCTTCGCTGGCCGCCGCCGTGGGTTGTTTGGCAAAGGTGCGCGTCGGCGCTTCGGATAACTGCGCGGCGTTGTCACGAACGGATGCGGCGGGCACGGCTTCATCAACTCGCCGTTGCAATTCTTTGAGGGCTTGCCCGAATTCCTGCGCGGACTGAAAGCGCGAGGCCGTATCTTTGGCCAATGCCCTTTGCACCGCCGCCGCCAACTCTGGCGTAGCATTCGGCAAATGCTGAGCAAGCGGAGCCGGTTCACGATCCAACAGCGCCACCATCAAATCGGGCAGCGTCGCGGCGGTGAAGGGCCGCACGCCGGTCAGCAATTCATAAAGCACCACGCCCAGGCTCCACAGATCAGTGCGGCCATCCACGCGTTCGCCGCGCGCCTGTTCGGGCGACATATAGGCCAGCGTGCCCATCACCACGCCGGGATGTGTTTCGAGAAAGCGGCGCGTGGTCGAATCATCGCCCGGCGCGGCCACGGCTTTGTTGATGCGCGCCAAACCGAAATCCAGCACCTTCAAATAACCGTCCGGACGCAGCATCAGGTTTTCGGGCTTGATGTCGCGGTGAATGATGCCGGCCTGATGCGCGGCATTCAGCGCCGCCGCCGTTTGCACTGCGGCATCGAGCGCTTCGGCCCGACTCAGCGGCTTGTCTTTCAACCGTTGGCGCAAGGTTTGGCCTTCGATGAATTCGGTGGCGATGAAGTGCAAGTCGCCGTCAGCGGTCGCGGCGACGCCGATTTCGTAAATCGTGATGATGTTGGGATGATTGAGCGCGCTGGCGGCTTTGGCCTCGCGCGCAAAGCGGTGCAGCCGGTCGGGGTCGCGCGTGAATTCGAGCGGCAGGATTTTGATGGCCACCTGGCGATCCAGCGCGAAATCCCGCGCCAGATAAACTTCGCCCATGCCGCCCGCGCCGATGCGCCGGATGATTTGATAGTGGCCGAGTTGCTGCCCGCACAACGCATCCGTATCCGCTGCGAGATCGGCATGCGCCAACGCGGCGAGGTCGGACTGGTCGAGCATGCCGTTGACCTGCTGGTGGCCTTGCAGCATCCGTTCGACCGCTTCGCGCAACCCCGCGTCATCCGCACAAGCTTGCTGTAAGAAAGCTGCGCGCTCGCTGGCGGGCACTTGCAAAGCTTCATAAAACACGCGCGCGGCCTCGGCCAATGCTGCCGGTTCAAGAAAGCCATTCGCCTGCTCGTGCGCGGCCAGCAAGCGTTCGGCCTGCTGACGCAACTCGTCATCGCCCGCGCTTGCTTGCCGCAAAAACGCCGCGCGTTCTTCCACCGCCAAGGCCTGGGCGTCGTGAAAAAGCTGATTGAGTTGTGCGTAACGTTCCGGGGTCATGTGGGAATACTGTACAGCGGACTGTTAGTCCGCTGCGTGCTTGAAGGAATCGCTCATCCCGAGCGCTTGGTCGTTCTTCTCGGCCACTGTCCGCTACGCACGGGTGACAGCGGACTAACAGTCCGCTGTACAAATTGCGCCTTGTTGCCGTTAACGCTGCAATTCGCTGTAAAGCCAGGCGCGCGCTCCCTGCCAGCCACGCTCGACCGTCGCGTGCGAGATGCCGAGCGCGTGCGCCGTCTCGTCAATCGTCAGGCCGCCGAAGAAGCGCAACTCGACGATGTGCGCGTGTTGCGCATTGAGCACCGCCAGCCGCTGCAATGCTTCATCGAGCGCCAGCAAGTCGAATTCGGTTTCCTGGCCCTGTTGTTCGGCGTGGCGTAGCGATAACAACTCTTGGGCGCCGCCGCGTTTTTCAGCCTGGCGTTGCCGGGCGTGATCCACCAGCACGTTGCGCATCACTTTGGCGGCCAACGCAAAAAACTGCACGCGGCCCTGCCAATCGCCCGGCTGCTGCTGGCCGATGCGCAACCACGCTTCGTGCACCAGGGCCGTCGGTTGCAAGGTGTGATTCGACGCCTGCCGCCGCATGTATGAACGCGCCAACTGCCGCAATTCGTCGTATACCAACGGCAGCAACTGATCCAGCGCCGCCGGTTCACCCGCGCTCCAACGCTGCAAAAGTTGTGTGATTTCTGCTGGCATGGTTCGCGCGCGTCTGATCGTAGTGGCGCAAGCCGTAGCGAATAAATTCGCTACTACAAGGGGGGGCGCACTTCCCTCGTAGTTGCGCTCGTTCCCTCGTAGTAACGAATTTATTCGTTACGTTTGCCACCCGTCATCAACAGTCCAATCTCTTCCTGCGCGGCGCTTTGCGGATCAACCTCGCCGACGATGCGGCCCTGGTACATCACCAGCACGCGATCAGACAGCGAGAGCACCTCTTCCAATTCCGCCGAGACCAGCAGGATCGCCGCGCCCGCATCACGCAGGCCGATCAGTTTGCGGTGAATGAATTCGATGGCGCCGATGTCTACGCCGCGTGTGGGTTGCGAGACCAACAGCAGTTTGGGTTGCAGATCGAATTCGCGCCCGATGATCAGCTTTTGTTGATTGCCGCCCGACAGTGCGCGCGCGGGCAGCGCCGCATTCGGCGGGCGCACATCGAAATCACGAATCAACCGCTCAGCTTTGGCCGCAACGGCGTTGTCATCCAGCAAGCCAAAAGCATTCGTTGCTGGCGCACGGTAATGCGTGCCTAGAATCGTATTGTCAGCCAAATCGAAATCGAGCAACAAGCCGCGCCGCTGGCGGTCTTCGGGAATGTGCCCGATGCCGAGTTCTTTGCTGGCACGGGCTGACAGCTTGTTGAGTTCCTGCCCCGCCAGCGTCAGGTTGCCGCTGGCGGCGTGTTGCAAGCCAGAGAGCACTTCGATCAATTCCGTTTGGCCGTTGCCTTCGACACCCGCGATGCCGACGATCTCGCCCGCGCGCACCTCAAACGAAACGTCGTTCAGGGCGCTGCCGAGCTTCAAATTCTTGACGCTGAGCACGACCGCCTGGGGTTGCGCGGGTTCTTTTTCGACGCGCAACAACACATCGCGCCCGACCATCAACCGCGCCAGTTCGGCGGCATCGGTCGCACTGGTCTGTCGTTCGCCGACGACCTGGCCGTCGCGCATCACGGTGACGTTGTCGCTCAGCGCGAGCACTTCGTTCAGCTTGTGCGTGATGATGATGATCGTTTTGCCTTGTTCGCGCATCGCGCGCAGTATTTTGAAAAACTCCTCGACCTCTTGCGGCGTCAGCACGGCGGTGGGTTCGTCGAGGATCAGGATGCGCGCGCCGCGATAGAGCGCCTTCAACACTTCGATGCGCTGCTGCTGGCCGACCGAGAGGTCTTCGACTTTGGCGTTGAGGTTCAGGTTGAAGCCGAAAGCGCGCGCCAGTTGGCCGATCTCAGCTTCGGCTTTTTTGAAATCAATGCGCAGCGCATTGCCCGGCTCGGCGCCTAGCACGATGTTTTCGAGCACGGTCATCGGCGGCACCAGCATGAAATGTTGATGCACCATGCCCACGCCCAGCGCGATGGCGTCGTGCGGCGTGCGAATCGCGCGCGGCTGGCCGTCAATCACGATCTCGCCCGCGTCGGCGGTATAAAAGCCGTACAGGATTTTCATGATCGTGGATTTGCCCGCGCCGTTTTCGCCCACGATGGCGTGGATGGTGTTGGCCGGAATGGCGAGGTTGATGTTTTTGTTGGCCAGCACAGCGCCGAAGCGTTTGGTGATGCCGCGCATTTCGATGATGTTAGTAGTCATGGATTTTTTGCTTGCCCACGAAGCCACACGAAGAAACACGAAGTAGGGTTCAGGACAAGTACATTGCAGTTCTGGCGCTGCTTCGTGCCTCTTCGTGTGGCTTCGTGGGCGGAGTCCCGCGTTCACTCAAGCTTATTTCGCCGCCATCACATCCGTCACTTTGATCTTGCCCGCGATGATGTCTTTGCGCGCCTGTTCGACGCGCTCGATCACGCTCGGCGGAATCAGCGCTTTGTTGTATTCGTCTAGCGCATAACCGACGCCGTCGTTATCCAACCCATACACATGCACGCCCGGTTTGAATTTGCCGGCGACTTCTTCCTGCACGACGCTGTAGACGGCGTTTTCGATGCGCTTAATCATGCTGGTCAGCACATAGCCCGGTTTGACCCAGTTCTGATTCGCGTCCACGCCGATGACGAACTTCTTGTAACTCTCCGCCGCGTCAAACACGCCCAGGCCCGAATTACCAGCCGCCGCAAAGATCACATCCGCGCCCTGTTCGTATTGCGAGTTTGCCAATTCGCGCCCCTTGCCCGGATTGTTCCAAGCGGCGTCGGTGATGCCGACGTAGTTCTGCACGAGCTTGATCTGCGGGTTGACATAGAGCGCGCCCTCTTCATAGCCCTTGGCAAACTTGCGAATGAGCGGAATATCCATGCCGCCAACAAAGCCAATCGTCCCGGTTTTATTGGTAGCCGCCGCGATCATCCCGACCAGGAACGAGCCTTCGTGCTCTTTGAAGAGCAGGCTCGCGACGTTGGGCGCATTCACCACCGAGTCAATGATGACGAAATGCAGTTGCGGATAATCCTTCGCCACCGTTTCCAGAATCGGCCCCTGCGTGAAGCCTACGCCCGTGATCAGGTTGTAGCCGTATTGCGCAAAGGCTCGAATCGCCGGTTCAATCGAAGTGGGATCGCCCGGCTCGACATCGCGCAAGACGATGGGCAAATTTTTCTTGGCGCGCAGCATGCCTTGATAGGCCGCCGCGTTGAACGAACGGTCGTCCTTGCCGCCGATGTCATAGACGATGCCGACTTTGGCTTTCTTGCTATCGGCTTCGGCGACGACCTCGCGCGTGGCGCAACCCGCCTGCAATCCGGCGCAGAGCGCCAGCAGGCAGATTACCAGCTTGGAAAAAGGTGAATGATTGGGTGCAGGCATTGTGCTGTCTCCTCAGAAGCCCTGCCCCTTTGTGAGCAAGGCAAAAAAAATCCACTAGACGACCGCCAATTAGCGGCCTGCTTCTGTAAAAGTTCAGTGGCAGTG
>JAYUCP010000144.1:0-14066 GCA_043740245.1 Acidobacteriota bacterium
CTGCCCCGGTGGCAGCAGACGGAATCGAGGGCGTCAAAGGCGACCGGGGCAGACACGCAGGTCTGCCCCTACGTTGCGTATGGTTGTTGCAGGTCGCACGCAACTGCAAACCGCTATAAGCAGTTTACGCTACGCACATTCACCTCCCCTCCCTGACAAACCAGCTCGCTATACCCGTGAGGCACTGAATGAATACCTTTTCCGTCATCGTGACTGGCAAAAATGAGGAGGCGCATCTGGCCGCCTGTTTGCGCTCCGTGCTGGCCGCCGCTGCCGAGGCCGGCGCGACTGAGGTCCTTTACGTGGATGCGGCTTCGACCGATCGGTCGGTCGAAATCGCGCGCGCGTTGGGCGTGCGCGCACTGGCGTTGCGGCCCACAAAATCGCAGCGGCCCGCGGCGGCGCGTTACGTGGGACTGCACCACACAACCGGCGAGTTGTTGATGTTCGTGAATGGTGACACCGTGCTCGAACGCCAATGGCTGAGCCGCGCACTCGCCTTCTTCGCCGCCCCGGAAGTCGCGGGCGTGGCGGGCTATCTCAACCGCACGGACGAGGCCAACCACAGCGGCCCCTATAAGGTAACAGGGCAAAGGCTGGCTGGCTTAGGCAGCAACGCTGTTTACCGGCGCGCAGCGTTAGCGGAGTCTGGCCCGTTTGATCCGCGTCTGTATTCCGAGAGTGAGGCCGCCCTGGCCGGGCGCTTGCGCCGGTCAGGCTGGAAGCTGCTGCGCCTGCCGTTCCCTATGGGCCGCCAGCCACGCAGCGGCCCCAACCTCGCAGCCCTGTGGCGCGCCGTCTGCCAACGGCTGGCGCCCTCCGCCTGAGAAGAAGCCTCGTAGTGCAAAGCGAACACACCAGCGTGTTCTCATTTCGCGCGGAAAATCGGCGAAGTCAGCCGCGACGGCAACAGCACTAAATCTTCGACCAGGCAACCGAGGATCGTGACCGCCGAGAGCAAGCCGAAGGAGCCGACCGGTTCAAAATTCGAGAGCGCAAAAATGGCAAAGGTCACGGCCAGCGCGATGTTGGCATAAATAATCGGGCGGCCCGACAGACGCATGCTCGCGATGATCGCCTGCTGCAAATCGAGGTCAGCGCGCTGCACACGGCGGAAGCGCACGATGAATTGCACGGCGTTGTCTACTGCCAAGCCCAGCACCACACTCGCCACCAAACTGGTCGTGAGATTCAGCGGAATCCCGCGCCAGCCCATAAAGCCAAAAAAGAACAGCACCGGAATCAGATTGGGCACCAGCGCGGTAAAGCCCACCCGCATTGACCGGAACAGCAGCGAGAGCATCAAATAAATCGTCACCAGCGCCAGCGAGATGCTCAGCACCTGTTCGCCCGCGATCTGATCGGAGGTGCGATTGAGCAATACGAACGTGCCCGTGGCGTAGACGCGAAATTCCGGCAACAGCTCGCGCCCTTTCTTTTCCAATTCGGGTAAAACCCTGGCCATCAGGCTGGAGCTGGACAGATTGCTGCGCACCAGAATGCGCGCGTTGCGGCCATCGCGCGTGAGGAAGCCTTTTAATTGATCGCGTTCCGAAAGCAGTTCGCCAATCACCTGATTGTCAGCCGGGATGCTGTAAAACCGCTCGTCATTGCGATTGAAGGCACGGTTCAGATGTTTAACGAAATCCGCCACCGAGAGCGAGCGGTCAATGCCCTGCCCCTGCACCGACTGGCGTTCGGCGAAGGCTTGCAACTCAGCAATGTGTTGCAACACGCGCGTATCTTCGATTGCCCCAGGCTGTTGGCCTTCGACGACGAGGTCAAAGGTAACTGCGCCCGCCAGACGCCGGTTGATTTCTTCCAAGCCAATGGTGGTATCGGATTGGGGTTTGAAAAAGTGGAAGTAATCAATATCCACCCGGATACGCCAGACGCCGATGGCGCTGATCAGTGCGATCAGCAAGGTCAAGACGTACAAAAACCGTTGATGATCGGTCGCCCATTTCCCGGTCGCTTCCAAGCGGCGCACCAAAGCGCCCGACAAGCCAATGCGAAGGGGTTTGGCGCGCTGCTTCAGCAACAACAACACCGCCGGGACGAGCGTCAGTGACAGCAGCATCGTGACTAATGCCCCGACGGCCGCATAGACGGCCGTCGTGCGAATCGCGGGAATCCTGGAAAAAGCCAGCGAGAGAAACCCGGCCAGGATCGTCAACGCCGAAACGACCACCGGCAAGGTGATAAAGCGGAGCGCCCGTTCGATCCATTGTTCGGGTGTGTCGTGTGGTGACTGTGTAGCCTCGATGCCGATCTGATTCAAGACGTGAATCAGATACGAACAGCCAATCGCCAGCATCAGTGTCGGCAACATCAGTGCCAAAATCGTGAAGTGCGCCTTGAACCAGGCCATCAACCCCAACAGCCAGATCAACCCGATGCCAATCGTCAAGAGGGGCAACAACACGGCGGACAGTGAACGAAAGCTGAGCCACAACAGCAATGCGATGAGCGACAACGTGAGCGGCAAAAACAGTTTCAGGTCGCGCTTGATGGTCGCAATGCCGCGCCATTGCGAATAAGGGTCGCCCGCGAAGAAACTGGCCTCGAACCCGGCCTGCCGCGTCAAAGCGCAGATGCGCTCGGTGACTTGGTATTGCTCCTCTGAACTCAAGGATTGTTTGAGCAGTACGGTGAGCGCGCCCGTTTTGGCATCGAGCGAAACCAGGCTCCCGGCAAACAGACGGTCGCGCGTGGCGAGTTGGCGCGCCGCACGCAAGCGGGCAGGATCGAGCGGGCCTTCAGGGATAAGTTTTTCGAGCGCGGCCCCGTCGGGCAGGCTGCGCGCGAAAGGCACGCTGCTCAGGCTCAGGATTTCAGCCACGCCGGACAAGGCGCTGATCTGTTCGTGCAAGTTGCGCAGCCTGGCAAAATTGGCGGGCGCGAAAACATCGTCGCAAACAACCGCGATAATCAGATAGCGGTCGGCGCCGAACTGGCTGCGCGTGCGTTCAAAATCGCTGCGCGCCTGGCTTTCGTGTTCGATAAAGACCTGCGGCGAGACATCCAGCAACAGACCGCGCCGCAAGCCGAAGCCCAACGCGACCGTCACCAGCACGACAGCCAGCACGATCAAGCGCGGCTGGGCCAGCACGAAGCGCACGAAGATTGAAGAGTTTTGTATTCCGCTCACGTACTTCGCTCGTTATTGCGCCAATTTCTGGCTGACGCTGGTGATGACGCTTTTCAGGTTTGCTTCGGTGAAGATTTTGTCAGCGAGGTTTTGATCGTATTTGATGCTGCGGGTTTCCAGCCGCACCTTGCGTTTGGTTAGATGTTCCTCGACGGCGAGTTTGGTGATCGTCTGGTGGCCTTGAATCTGCTTGACCTCTTCGACCCGCGTGGTCTTTTGCAATTCGTTGCGCTCGTCAAAAACCTCAAAGCGCGCGGGCGCTTGATTGGCCGCATTGAAATACACCAGCACGCGCGGGTAGGCCAAATTGCGTTCAGCGGGCGCTTTGCCTTCCACCTTAATCAATTCGACGCCGTCCACCGTGACGCGTTCGCCCGCGTTGAAGCTGTATTGCCCGAGTTCCATCCCCAACAATTCCTGCACGGTGACTTTGGCATCGTGGAAGTTGAGCGTGTTGCTCGAACCCAGCTTAGCCAGTTTTTTCAACCCGGCGAGATACGAAGTCGCTTCGGTGGCGGCTTGCGGTTTTTCAATCGCCAGCAAAGCCTTGTCAGAGTCTTCGCGCGGCGCGGTGACTTTCAAAAAAGTGGCGGTGCGTTGGGCGCTGTATTTGCGCTGTAATTGAAACTCCAACTGCGCGCGTTTGCCGTCGGCCTCTTCCAATTGCATACGCATCTCGGCGCTCGCGTCTTTGGCGCCATCCTGAGTCGCCAGTTTTTTGAGCAGCGCCGCCACATCCGGCAAAGACGCCGACGGGTGTGTGATCGGATCAGGTGTGGGCGCGGTGTTCGGCTGACTTTCACAGGCGGTCAAACAGACCGCGCTGAGCAGCAGCGATTTGGTCAGGTGTTGCAACATTCAGATGATGTCCTTGTTATTTACCTTGATGAACGTTTGAGCTTTGCAGCCCGAAACGCCCGGCATACTCACCGATGGCGCGTGTCAGCGTCAAGACTTCTCAATAGCGATTTGCAGATGGGTGCGACAGCGCGTAGGGGCAGACCTGTGTGTCTGCCCCGGTCGCCTTTGACACCTTCGATTCCGTTTGTTGCCATCGGGGCAGACACACAGGTCTGCCCCTACGTTGGGCGTGGTTGCGGCAGGCCGCACTCAAATGCAAGCCGATCTAAACCTCACTCGGCTTCTTTCTCCAAACGTTCCTCATTCTGAACTCACATGCTATGATGCGCCAGTTTTTCGGTAGCTCGTGCAAACTTCATTCTTAAAGGCAATCAGAGCATGTCAAACCCAATTTTTCTGGTGACCGGTGCGCACGGCTTCATCGGCGCCTGGGTCGTCAAAAAACTGTTAGCGCAAAATGTTCAAGTCGTCATCTTCGATCAGAGCGCCGACCCGCAGCGGCTGCGCTTGATTATGGATGACGCTGAAATCGCTCGCGCGCAATTTGTCGCGGGCGACATTACCGACGAAGCCACCGTGGCTGGCCTCATCCAAAACCACGGCATCACCAACATCATTCACCTCGCAGGCGTCCAGGTGCCCGTGTGCCGCGCCAATCCGCGCCTGGGCGCAATGGTCAACGTCATCGGCACCATCAATATCTTCGAAGCCGCGCGCCAATCGAACGGTCAGGTCAAACGCATCGCTTACGCCAGTTCCGCCGCCGTCTTTGGCGAAGCCGAGGAAGGTCACGCTGCCAAAGAAGACGAAGCCGGACGCATGGCGACGCATTACGGCGCGTTCAAACGTTGCAACGAAGACAACGCCCGCGTTTATTTCCTCGATCACGGCGTGCACAGCGTGGGTTTGCGGCCGCTGACCGTGTATGGCGCGGGCCGCGATTTCGGCATCACCTCCGGGCCGACCAAAGCGATGAAGGCCGCCGTCGTGGGCCGTCCGTATCATATTGGCTTTGGCGGCAAGACCGATTTCCTCTATGTAGGCGATTGTGCCGAAGGCTTCATTCGCGCGGCCACGACCGAACTCGCAGGCGCGCACGTCTTTAACATTGCAGGTGAAACCGAAGCCGTCGCCGATGTCATCACCGAAATCGAAAGACTCATCCCGGCGGCACGGGGCGCTCTGACTTGCGCCCCCAATCCGATTCCGATGCCTTCCAAACTGGACGACACAGCGCTACGCAACGCGCTGCAACTACCGCCCGCTACTTCATTGCAACAAGGCGTGCGTGAAACCATCGAACGCTTTCAATTGCTGCAACGCGAGGCGCGCCTGGATGTCAAAGACTTGGACTCTTGATGAATCTGAAATCTGAAATTTGAAATTGTGATGAACGAGCATTCAACAATCGCTTCGATGAAAGCTCTGGCGCTCACCGCGCCGGAAACAATGGAGACGCGCCAAATCCCTGTGCCCACGCTGCGCCCGCACGATGTGCTGGTGCAAGTCGGCGGCGTGGGGCTGTGCGGCACAGACTTCCACATCTTTCTGGGCCAGGCCAATTACAACACCGACGCACAGGGCCGTTTGATCCCGCTCGCCGAACAACCGCTGATCCTGGGTCACGAGTTCGGCGGCACCGTGGTTGAAACGGGCGCGGAGGTGCGCGACTTGCAAGCCGGTGACCGTGTGGTGGTGGATCAAGGATTGAATTGCCACAGCTATGCTCAAGCGCTTTGCGAGTATTGCGAGACGGGCAATTCGCATCAGTGCGCGAACTACGCCGAGCACGGCATCACCGGCTTGCAAGGCGCGCTGGCTGAATACATCGCCGTGCCCGCCGTCAATGTCGTCAAGGTCGAAAGCGACTTGCCAATGGAGCAATGCGCGCTGGTCGAACCGCTCGGTTGCATCATCCATTCGACCGCGATGATGCGCGCGGCCACGGCCCGCTACACCTTTGGCGGCGCGCGCCCGATCCGCAATGTGCTGGTGTGCGGCGCGGGGCCCGCCGGACTGCTCTTCACGCAATACCTGCGCAACGTCGTCGGCTTTGACGGAACCTTGATCGTCACGGAGCCCAGTGCCCAACGGCGCGAGTTAGTCTTGGGCTACGGTGCGAGTGCCGCCATTGATCCGCTGCAAACCGATTTGGTCGCCGCCGTGCAAGACTTGACGCACGGCGAGCGCATTCAGTACTTGATCGAATCGGCGGGCATCGCGCAACTGTTCAAACAGATGCCCGGCCTGTTGCGCAAACAGGCGACCGTGCTGCTGTACGGCCACGGCCACCACGGCGTAGATTTGGGCGTGCTCAACAACGTGCAGTTCCTGGAACCCACACTCGTTTCGCCAGTCGGCGCTTCGGGCGGATTTGAAGCGGACGGCAGGCCGACCACTTATCGTGAGGCCTTGAATCTATTGAGCACGGGCCGCATTGATGTTTCAAAGTTCATCACGCACCGCTATCGCACGCTGGAGGAAGTGCCGAACGGTTTTGCCAAAGACCGTTTCGGCGCGGATTTCATCAAGGGCGTGGCCGTGTTTGAAGGCTAATGCACTTTTCTGTCCCCTTCGCGTAAAACGACGCGGTGCGGTACAGGGAGCGGTAGCGACCTGGTGCATCCGAGCGCGCACAACTCTGATGCACCAAGCCGCTACCGCTCCCCGCACCGCACCATTCACAAGGACAAACGATGACCAAAGCAAAATCGCTCTTCTGTATCTCTCTTGCACTCACCATCACCCTGCTGGCCGCGTGCAATAAAGCTGGCAACAAGCAAACAACCATCGCCGTCATTCCCAAAGGCGTCTCGCATTCGTTCTGGCAAACCATCAAAGCTGGCGCTGACGCGGCGGGCAAAGACCTGAACGTCAAGATCGTCTGGAAAGGCGCGGCCTCTGAAACCGATTACGCCGGCCAGGTCAGCATCGTCGAAGACATGATTACCCAACGCGTAGACGGCATCGTGCTCGCGCCTTCGCACGGCGACGCGCTGGTGCCGAAAGTGGAGGCCGCGCAAAAGGCCGGCATCCCGGTGACGATTTTCGATTCGGGCATCTCGACACAAAATTATCTGTCTTATGTTTCGACCGACAATCGCGCGGGCGGCGCGCTGGCGGCCAAACGCATGGGCGAGAAACTCGGCGGCAAAGGCAAGGTCGCAGTGCTCGGCGTCAAGAAAGGCTCTGTCTCGACTGACGAACGCGAAGAGGGCTTCATCGCCGCGCTGAAAAAAGATTTCCCCAACATCAAAATCATCGAGCCGATCTTTTATGGCGAAGCCAGCGCCGCCAAATCGTTGGCCGCCTGCGAAGACGTGTTGACCAGCAATACCGATTTGACGGGCCTGTTTGCCTCGAATGAATCTTCGACGGTGGGCGCGGTGCAGGCCATCAAGCAGCGCAACCTGGCGGGCAAGGTGTTGCTGGTCGGCTTCGATTACACCAGCAAATTGGGGCAGGATGTTAAAGACGGCGCGATTGATTCGCTGGTGCTGCAAAATCCGTTCAAGATGGGTTACGAAGGCGTCAAAACCATCGTGGATAAGCTGGCCGGTAAAACGCCCGAACGCCGCATTGACACGGGCGTGGAATTGCTGACCAAAGAAAATATGGATTCACCAAAGATGCAGCCGTTGTTGATGAAGTAAATGCAGCCTGTGAGTAAAAGAAATGCCTACAAAGTAGAGGAAATAGGTACGCGGATGACGCGGATGTAGCGGATTTCCGCGGATTCTTCTTCGGGTTGATCCGCGCTGATCCGCTACATCCGCGTCATCCGCGTACCTATTCGCTTGTCGAATTACGCTCCCAGACTTATTTCATCTGCACCTTCAACGCATTCGCTGTCTTCCCATCCACCGTCAACACGACTTCAACCTCGCCGCGTCCAGCCAACGCGCGCGGTAACGGCACGTTGACTTGATCCAAGCCAACCAAGCCGCCTTGCGCACCGGCGAATTGCGCGGTGACGAGTTCGCCGCCCACCGCACAGCTCACCGCATTCAGATTGCTGCGTTGCCTGATGCCCGTGCCGTACAACACCAGGAAAACCTGATCGGTCGCGGGCCCCAAATCAATTGGCAGCGCGACAAAGGTGCGCGTCGCCGTGTCGAAGCGGCTGAGCGGCTCGAACAATTGTTGTGTGCCGCGCTGCCGCAAGAGCAAGCCTGCGGGCAAGCCTTTGCCTGACGCATCCACGCTGAACAAACCCGGCGCGACGGCGCTGACCTCAAAGGCCGTGATCGTGATGCGTCCGTCGCTGGCGACGATGGTGGCGTTGGCGGGGCCGGGCGCGGTGCCCAACGGAATCAGGTAATTGATCTGTCCGGCGGATACGAAGAAGAGTGGCGCGAGCCGTTCGACACCCGCGCTGTCACGCACGCGCACAGTCGTGCCCGCCAACGTGGTCGGCAGCGGCGTGGTCGTTGCCGCCGCCGAAGCCGTCGCCAGCCGCTGGCCAAAGAGCGAGACAATCTGTTCGGGTGCCATCTGTCCCGTGACATAACTGGCCGCCGAAACGAGCGCGCCCGCTCCCGCAATCAAATAGCTCAGCCGATTGGTGGCTGCATTTTGCAGCGGATCAAAGACGGCAACGTTCGCCACGCCCGTGTTCGCAATATCCGCCGCGTCAATGGTGGCGTTGAGTTGCGTGGGGCTGACATAGGTCGTCGGTCGCGGCGCGTCGTTCCAACGCACGACGGCATTGGAACTAAAACCCACGCCGTTGATGATCAGCGTAAACGTTGCCGCACCCGCCAGCGCATACGGCGGAGTCGCACTCGCCAGCAGCAAGGCCGTATTCACGGCATTCCCGGCTTGCGTCACCGTCAGCGTGTTGCCGTTCAAGTTCAAAGTGCCTTTGCGCGCGGGGCCGGGGTTCGGCGCGGCTTCAAAGCGCAATGTGCCCGCGCCCACGCCTTGCGCTTCGCCCAAATTCAAACGCAACCATTCGGCATTGCTGGTGGCCATCCAGGCACAACCGGGCGCGGTGGCGACGTTGACGGCATAGCTTTCGCCAACGGCCACGGCGTTGAGTTGCCTGGCGCTCAGTTGGTATTGGCAACCGGCGTCTTGCGTGAGGTTGAAGGTCTGCCCGCCCAGCGTGAGCGAAGCCGTGCGCGCGCTGCCGCTATTCGGCGCGGCGGTGAAATTCACCGCGCCATTGCCCGTGCCGGTGGTCAAGCCATCAAGCGAGAGCCAGGCCGCATTGCTCGCCGCCGTCCATGCACAATGGCTGGCCGTCACGACATTCAACGTGCCGCTTGCACTTGCCGCACCTACAGTCTGCGCGGCTGGATTGAGCGCGTATGTGCAAGCAGCCACCGTTTGCGTCACGGTGTGTGTGACACCGCCGATAGTCAACGTGCCGATGCGCGCGCCGCCGGTGTTAGCCGCGACCGAATAGCCGACCGTGCCGTTGCCCGTGCCGCTCGCGCCCGTTGTGATCGCCAGCCAGGGCGCGTTGCTCACCGCCGTCCACGCGCAAGTGGCCGCCGCCGTCACGTTGAGCGTGCTAGTGGCCGCGGCGGGCGTGAATTGGCGGGTCGCGGCGTTGATCGTCACGGCGCACGCCGAGGCCTGCGAGATCGTGTAACCCTGCCCAGCCAGCGTCAGCATCGCCACACGCGCGGGGCCGGTGTTGGCGGCGACCGTAATGTTGACCGTGCCGTTACCGTTGCCCGTCGCGCCGCTGGTGATGCGCGCCCAATCCACCGGGCTGCTCGCCGTCCAGGTGCAACCGGCTCCGACGGTCACATTGACCGGGCCTGTGCCGCCCGCGCCGGTGAAATCCTGGCTGGTGCGATTGAGCGCGAAGGTGCAGCCGCCCGCTTGCGTGACGGTGACGCCGCGTCCGGCGATGGTCAGATCGCCGGTGCGCTCTGGGCCGGTGTTGGCTTGCACGCTGAACGTGACGTTGTTGTTGCCGGTGCCGTTGCCGCCCGCCGTGATCGTCATCCAAGGCACATGACTTTGCGCCACCCAGGTGCAGGCGCTGCCCGCCGCGACATTGATGACGCCCGTGCCGGCCACGGCGCTGAAGCTGCGCGTGGTGGGCGCGACGTTGAAGCCGCAGTTGGAATCCTGTGTCGCGGCAAACGCCTGCCCGGCGATGGCGACGTTCGCAGCGCGTTCCAAACTGTCATTGGGCGCAACTGTGAGGGTGACGGCGCTGGGGCCGATGAAAGTATTCGCATTGAGTTTGATCCACGGCACGTTGCTGGCCGCCGTCCAGGGGCAGCCCGCGTCAGTCGTCACATTGACGGTGAATTCCTCGCCCGTGCCACGGAAGTTGCGATTGGCCGCGCTGCGCTGAAAGGTGCAACCCGACGCTTGATTGACCGTCACCGTCTGCCCCGCCACGATCAACGTGCCGGTGCGCGCTGAGCCGGGGTTCGCGTCAATCGCAAAATTGACTGTGCCATTGCCCGTCAACGCCGCGCCGCTGGTGATTCTGACCCACGGCGCATTGCTGACCGCTGTCCACGCGCAACCGGCATTCGCCGTGATCGCCACATTGTTGGTGCTGGCGGCGGCAACAACCGCGCGCACGGTGGCGTTGAGCGTGAAGTTGCAAGCGGCCACGGTGAAGTTCCCGCTCGCCGCATCGGCGCAATCGCCGCGCAACAGCCGGATGGGGCCGGTGATCGAACCGCCCGGCACCACGGCGCGAATTTGCGTATCGCTGATGATGGTGAACGCCGCATTGAGATTGTTGTTAAAGCGCACGGCGCTGACGCCGCTGAAACGCGTGCCCGTAAGTGTGACGTTGACGCCCGCCTGCCCGCTGGCCGGATTCAAACTGGCAATCGTGGGGCACGCCGCCGTGCCCGGCGTGAGCGTGAAATTCGCGTCGGAAATATCGAAAAAGATATTGCCGATGGCTTCGACACGCACACGGGCCGCCGTGCTGTTCAAACCGCCGGGGACGGTGATCGTCTCACTACCGTCGTTGGGCGTCGCGGTCAACAGCGTAAGCGGGAAGGTCTCACCGCCATCGGTCGAAAGCGTGATGCGCACTTGCGTGACGTTCACTGCCGCGCCGTTGGTGTTGTTGACGCTCCAGGTGATGGTTTGCTGGCTGCCGCCCGCCCATTGTTCATTGGTGTTGGGCGCGGTCACGGCGAAGGGGCCCGCCGTGTCGTCTACAATCAATTGCACGTCGTCATCAGCGACACCGCCGCGTCCATCGCGCACCGTGACTTTGAAATTGAGCAAGCGCGCCACATTCGGCAGGCTCTCGGCGCTGAAGACTTCGACGCCGTTTTCCACGCGCAACAACGGCGCGTCGTTGCCGTTATTCAAAATGTAACGCGCATCGGGAAAGGTGCGCGTGCGGTTGAGCGAGGGCGGGTAAGGCCGGAACAACGGGCGCGTCGAATTCGGCCCGTCAGCGGCATCGCTAAACGGCGGGTTGCTGAATTCAATGCCGCCCGCATCCATCTGCTCCCAGGCATAGGTCAAATTCGGCGCATCGAAAATATCGGGGTCGGTCGCCGTCGCCGTCAGCACGAACGGCGTGTTGCGCGGGATGCGAAAATCGGCCCCGCCATTCACCGTGGGCGGGCCGTTGTTCGCATTGACGCGCGTGCCGCAAGTCGCCGTCGTCTGCAAAAACGCGCTCATCTGCGCCAGGCTGCCGCCGTGAAAGTGCAAGGCGCGCGCCGTCGTGATCGGGTTACACGAACCGGCCAGCGACATAATCGTCAAGCCGCTGCCCGGCTCCCACGCGCTGAAACTGTTGCGTCCGGGGCCGCAGGCGGAATTCATGTCTGTGTCGTTGTAAGTGTGCGTCGCGCCGAATTGGTGGGCGATCTCGTGCGCCAGCCTTGTGATGAAAAACGTATTGCCCAACGTCGCGGCAGAATTGAAGAGCGTCACACCGCCACCTTTGAAAGCGCCCGCCACACCCGCATCCACACAAGCCACCGCGCTATTCGCCGTGCCGCCATTGCCCGTGCCCAGCACGTGACCCAACTCGTAATTCGCCACGCCCAGCGTCTGGCTCAGCACGCCGCGCACCTCAGCCAACATTGCGGTGGGGTTACCGTTTGTGAAGTTATCGTTGGTGGTGAAGATGACTTTGTCGTTGTTGGCCGCGAGTTTGAAATGCACCGCGAGGTCGCGTTCGTAAATCACGTTGACCGCGTTCAACCACGCATTGACCGAAGCCAACGCGCTTTCGACCGTGCCGCCGCCCAGGTTGGGATCATTGGTGTATTCGACCGTCGTCGCAATGGCGATGCGGAATTGGCGCTGCACATTGCCGAAGGCGAATTGCGGCGCGGCGACACGTGCGTTTTGCTCTTGCATCTGTTCCGCCAGGCATTCCACCTCGCGCGGCTGCACGGCATCTTGCCCGTAGTAGCTGACGTATGTTGTCGAATCACCCGTTGCTGCATACGGATTGACACTGATGGCTTGGTCTTTGGTCAGCACCAGCGCATGCAAGCCGCGCGGCGACCAGTCGAAACGGGCGACGGTTGAAGGTTCATCAATGCTCTGGCCGCGATAGCTTTTGATTGACGGAAAACGCGCTGCGAGCGCGGGTTCCAAGGCCGGAGATTCTTCGATGCGAAAACGCGCGAACGAGCCATCCGGCATGGGCAGGCTGATTACGCTTTGGCTTTCGCGCAAGGCGGCGCTGTGTTCAAACGGCGCTTTGTGCAACGCTTCTTGCCAAGCGGCGCGTTTCAAACGTGCGGTGCGAAAGCCGCGTCCGGGCGCAATGGCCAAGGGCCGCGCGGCATGCGTGGCGGCAGTTTCTTCCTGCCAAAACGCATCAGCCGCTTGCGCCGCCGTGACGCTGCTCCACGTCCACCAGACGCTGCCGGCGGCGCACAAGCCAACCAAAAACAACAACACCAGACGACGCGGTTGCGCCACCTTTATCCACGCGTGAACTCTTGCGGTCATGGGATGAACGACTCCTTCAGTTGCGCCGCGAAACTGTTTCGCTCGCTGTTGCCCTGGGTGAAAGGGCAACCGTCGCGGCGGTAC
This sequence comes from Acidobacteriota bacterium, assembly GCA_043740245.1. GTDB lineage: Bacteria > Acidobacteriota > Blastocatellia > RBC074 > RBC074 > JACPYM01. The sequence goes on from JAYUCP010000144.1 coordinate 13,016, forward strand.
CAAAAGCAAAGCAGCCTATTGATCGAGTAATGCACGCATCTGCTGATGCGTCGGGGTTCGGGGTATGTTGGATGGCAGTAAACCAGAAATGCCAAACACAGTAAAGCAGCTTGCACGGTTCGCTTGTGCGCGGCCCAGGTATTACTGGACGCGTCTTGTCAAAGCCCCTACACTGCGCCTACCGTAACGGCTCCGCCCTAACCTATTCCTTCATTTCGAGATGCTTGCATGAAGTTTCATTCGCGCTTTTCTCTGCTCCCGCTAAGTGGTGGCCTAATTTTGTTGGCGCTGGGCTATCAACTGCGGCACGCCCAGGCCGCAACGATTAAGGCTATCAATGATGCCTTACCCGCCAAAGCCGCGCTCACCTCGATTCACGACATTCAAGGCAGCGGCACGCTCTCGCCCTTCGCGGGGCAAACCGTGATGACCAGCGGTATCGTCACCGCCGTGCGCAGCAATGGCTTCTTTCTGCAAGCCGCCGAGAATGTAGCTGACGGCAACCCTGACACGTCTGAAGCGATCTTCGTTTTCACCGGCACGGCCGCGCCTGCCGCTGCGCGCGGCAATCGCGTCAACGTCACGGGCCTGGTGACAGAGTTCCGCCCCGCCGCTGACCCCGTCTCGCCGCCAATGACCGAGTTCAGCAACAACCCGGCGGTTGAATTGGTTTCGACCGGCAATGCGCTGCCCGCGCCTGTCGCCTTGCAAGCCAGTGATACGCAATCGGACGGCGCGCTCGAACAGCTCGAACGTTTTGAAGCGATGCGCGTGACGATCCCATCGTTCACCGTCGTCGCGCCCACTGGCGGCACTGTCAACGAAGCGAATGCGACCACCACGACGAACGGCTTGTTTTTCGGGGTCGTCACCAGCGTCGCGCGGCCTTATCGCGAACCGGGCATCGAAGTGCCCGACGCACTGCCGCCGGGCGCGCCGGGCGCGCCAAACAAGCTAAAGCCTGAATCCACGGCTAAGAAGTTGAAAATGAAGAGGCAGTCAATGAAATCAACCTTCCCCACATCAGGCCTTTTCACCCATCAAGTGAAAA
>JAYUCP010000145.1:0-35284 GCA_043740245.1 Acidobacteriota bacterium
CGATCTGCTGCAAGAAGCGCGTGACAAAACCGCGCTTTATGAACGGCAGGAAGCCACTGATCGAACGGTGCGCCGTTGGGGCGACACCGCCGTCGTCACGGCGCTACTGTGGGCGAAAGGAACAGAGCGCGGCGGGCCGTTTGATTACAAGGTCTGGTTCAGCGACACCTACGTGCGCACGGCGACGGGCTGGCGTTATGCGTTCGGCCAGTCTTCGCTGCGAGTTCCCGTCACGCCAGAATGAGAGGTGCGGCGTTAGCAGTAGCAATTGCGCGGTAAAGCGCAGGAGTATCTGTCATGGTAGCGACGAAAAAGGCGAAAAAGACGAAAAAGAACACGGTTCCGGTTTCAACCACAACCAATGGCTGGAAGACTTGTAGTCGGGGGCACAAGTACCGTGGCTCCGGCCCTTGCCCCAAATGTTGGCCTGGCGGTGCGGCCAAGTACTCGAAACGAAGGAGCCCGTAGCAGATGAATACCCAACCAGCATCCAATCAGATTCGCCACAATGGCTTTCGCGTCAGCCTGCTGACCGACCCGCCGGGCTTGTTTGAAGTTCCCGGTCAGGCAGACACGCGCGTTTCCATTCACGCCGGGCCGTCCGTGCCCATTGTTTGCCGCCGCGCTGGAATGGATTACAGCGGCGTCTCTGTTCACGGCGACATTCACATCATTCCCGCCCAAACGCCCAGTGTCTGGGAAGTCAAAGGCAACGACACTTTTCTGACGATGAGCATCGCGCCTGCCTTGTTGCAAAAAGTCGCGGCGGAAATGGGACTCGACCCGCGCGGGATCGAGATCAAAAACCGCTTTCAGATTCGTGACGCCCAACTCGAAAACATCGCGTGGGCGCTGAAAGAAGAGATGGAATGCGGTTATCCCTGCGGGCAGCTTTACTTCGACAGCCTCGCCGTAGCCGTGGCGGCGCGGTTGATCTGCTATCACAGTTCGCATTCCATCGCGGTGCAGAAACCGCACAAGCGCCTGTCAGACCGGCGGCTGCGGCAGGTGTTCGATTACATCGAAGAGCATCTCGCCGATACCATTTCGCTCAACGATCTGGCGGCGGTAGTCAATCTCAGCGGGTCGCATTTCAAGGTGTTGTTCCGCGAAGCGACGGGCGCCGCGCCGCATCAATACGTCATCCGGCGGCGCATTGAACGCGCGCGCAGTTTGCTGGGCGCGGGCGAACTTTCCATCAGCCAGATTGCGACGGAAACCGGTTTCGCGCACCAGAGCCACCTTGCGCGCCACATGCAACGAACGCTGGGCGTCTCGCCCAAAGCTTTGCGCGAGATGATGCGCTAATGATGAGGAGTCAGTTCTATGCTTTGCGTAAACAATTAAAGGATCAAATAGCGGTGAACTAATGAAACGAACGCTTATATTCATCACGTTAGCAATTACAATATCTTCCCTCGCTCTCGGTCAAATCAGGAGGAATAAGGTGCAAGAAGAACTCTTGAAACTGGAGAAAGAATTCGCGCAGGCGATTGTCAAAAATGATGTGGAAGCAATCGGACGAATCCTGGCCGACGACTGGATTATCATTGACCCGGATGGCGGCATCATTGACAAGGCGCGTTTCCTTGGAGTGATTAAGTCAGGCGCGTTGACCCACGAAATAATGGAATCGGAGGAGGTGCGAGTTCGCCTCTACGGAGATACTGCCGTCGTCACGGGGCTGACGAAAACCAAGGGGAAATTCTCAGGCCAAGACTTCACCACACAGGAACGGGCGACGGATGTTTTTGTAAAGCAAAAGGGGCGCTGGCAATGCGTCTTTTCACAGCTCACTCGATTCACTAAGAAGTAAAGCCCAGATTGAGGAGGTGGAGTGATGACAATGCCCGCTCAGCGGGTTGTTCCCGCATTACGGATTACGGACTACGAACGCAGCAAGGCATTCTATGTCAACGGGCTCGGCTTCACGGTCGCTTGGGAGCACCGCTTCGAGCCGCATTTCCCAGTGTTCATGTCCATCGTCCGCGACGGCATGCAACTCTACCTTTCGGAGCACACTGGGGACTGTCAGGTCGGTGGTCTGGTGCATTTTCTCATCCCAGATGTTGACGCCTGGTACTTGGAGTTCAAGAGCCGAAATGTGGTCGTGTCCGAAGCACCGAATAACGACTTGGGCTTTCGGAACATGACAGTCACAGACCCCGACGGAAATCAGTTGCGTTTCATGGTGCCTGCGAGTGAAAACGCCGAAAAAGGAGATCAGGAGGGAATCTGATGCGAACAACAGTGTGTACCACGGGCGCAATCGCCCTTACATTTCTGATGGCTTGCTCCGCCGCCGCGCAGGTCGTGCAGATTTGGCCGGGCAGCGCGCCGGGTTCCGAGAATTGGACCCAGCAGGAAAGGACTGCGGATAACACGCCGATTGGAACCGTGGTCTTCAACGTGGTAACTCCGACCTTGACGGCTTACCTGCCGGAGCGAACCAAGGCGACGGGAAGCGGCGTCATCATCGCCCCGGGCGGCGCTTTCGTTGCGCTGGCCCTTGATTTGGAAGGTAACGATGTCGCGCGCTGGCTGCAGGAAAAAGGCATCGCCGCCTTCGTGCTCAAGTATCGGATCATGGAAAAGCGTGGGGATGGCATTCCCGCAGGGATGAACATGGACGAGGCTGGGAAGTATGGCATTGCTGACGGAATTCAGGCCCTCAGAGTGGTTCGGCAGCACGCAACGGAGTGGGGCCTCACTCCCGACAGGATCGGCTTTATGGGCTTCTCAGCCGGGGCCATGGTCGCCAGCGGATCCCTGCTTCAGCAGGACGCCGCGGCGCGCCCGAACTTCGCTGCCATGATCTATGGCGGCCCGTTCGGCGTCATCCCCGCCATTCCGGCAAAACTGCCACCCATGTTTCTCGCGTGGGCGCAGGACGACGCATTGGCGCTCAAACCCGTAGTCAAGTTTTATGACGCGCTAACCTCAGCAGGCCACAAACCCGAGGTTCACATTTTCAGCGCGGGCGGCCACGGCTTCGGCCTGCGAAAACAGGGCGCCAGCAGCGACCACTGGAGCGATGCATTCTATTACTGGTTGGAAGCGCAGGGATTCACCAGGCGGGCAGGAAGTTCCAATCGCTGAGCACCAAAACCCAGGAGAATTGCGTATGAATAAGATGATTCCCGTAGACGTTTCCGGCTACTCGTTCGATATTCACCGCGACCTTTCTGTTTCTGCCAGAGAACGCAAGCCCGGCCCGCCGGAGCGGATTGATGGGATGACGGTGGGAATCGTGACGATGACCCGCGACGCGCCACATGGCGGCGAAGTACATCCGGATGGTGACGAAATCCTGTACATCATTTCCGGCAGGGTTCGCGTCACGGGCGAATCGGAGCCAAACGGGCCACTTGAACTGGGGCCGGGCGAAGCCTGCATCATTCCCAAAGGCGAGTGGCACCGGGTCAGCCTGATCGAACCAGCGCAATTCATTCACATTACGCCGGGGCCGAATGGCGACTATCGCCCACTCTGATCGGTGCAAATGAGGCTGAGATCATGGCGACAAAAAATTCTGCGGTTCTAAAACGAGACCGGCAATCCGTTGAGGCACACCCGCACGAACGCGTGATTGCTTTCATCGAAACCTTGCCTGAAGCGCTGGCGAAAGAATACGGCCAACACCTGAGCTTGGAAGTGCGCGGCAAGCGGTTCGGCTGGTACATGGACGACCATCACGGCGATGGACGTCTCGCACTCGCTTGCCGCGCGCCAGCAGGTGAGAGCCAGGCGCTCGTTGCGCGCGCGCCGGAGCTGTTTCACATTCCCAAATACGTCGGACAGCATGGCTGGATAGGCATCTGGCTCGACCTGCCGCAACTGGATTGGGCTGAGGTCGAAGGCGTCTTGGTGGATGCCTACCTCTTGACTGCGCCGAAGAAACTCGTCGCGCAATTGCAGCAACGCATCCTGAAGCAAGCGGGTGACGATTTGAGTTGAAGCAGACGAGGTGCGAAAGCCAATCATTTGCGCCAACCTTCTGGGCGCATCGTTTCGGAATGCTGCGCGATCAGTTCGGCATTCTGTGGATGGTCACACGAAAAGGCTGCTTAACCTGAAACCATTTCAACAAGGAGAAATGCTGGCAATGAGAAAGCTCAAAATCATCGAACACATCTCGCTGGACGGCGTGATCCAGCACTCCGCCGATGACGGCGATTTTCCCTACAGCGACTGGACCGCGCCCTATCGGACCCCCGCTGGCCGGGACGCAATGCTCGCCGCGTATGGCGAGAGGCTTGATCTGCTGCTGGGCCGTCGCACCTACGATATCTGGTCGGGCTTCTGGCCAAAGGCACCGAGCAGTCCGATGGGGGACCGCCTCAATGCGGCAACGAAATATATCGCTACTCACCGTCCGGAAAGTCTTGAATGGGGCCCGTTCGAGGGCGTTGGACCGGACCTCGTCGAGGGCATTCGCCGTATCAAGTCGCAGGACGGCCCGGACCTAATCCTCTCAGGTAGCTCCACGCTGACATCGCCGCTGCTCGAACATGGGCTTGCGGATGAAGTCCTGCTGGCCGTCTATCCGGTCCTGTTGGGCACGGGGAAGCGCTTCTTTGCGGAGGGAACCCCGCCACGCTCATTCGAGCTGGTCAGCACGCAAGCATTTCCGTCCGGCATCATCTTCAGTACTTACAAGGTCGCCGGGCCTTTGAAGACCGGATAGTTCGGACGACGCGACATTGTCAGTGAATACCGGAACGCCGTAGTCTAACAAGCGTGGCAGGCATGAAATCGGCATTCTGTGGATGGTCAACTGCGAAAAATCTGCTTAACCTAAAACCATTTCAACAAGGAGAATTTATGGCTACGAAAATTTTTGTGAACCTGCCGGTCAAAGACCTGCCGAAATCCATCGAGTTTTACACCAGGCTCGGTTACACCATTAACCCGCAATTCACCGGCGAGACGGCGACGTGCATGATTATCAGCGAAGACATTTACGCGATGTTGGGGACGCACGCAATACTCAAATCGTTCACGAAGAAAGAAATCTGTGACACGACGAAATACACCAGCGCGTTGATTTCCCTTTCATGCGACAGCCGCGCGCAAGTGGACGAACTCGTCGCCAAGGCCATCGCAGCAGGCGGCTCGACTGCCAGCGAGCCGACGGATCACGGCTTTATGTACTCGCACGATTATGAAGACTTGGACGGCAATGGCTGGGGACTGTTCTGGATGGATCCGAGCGCGATTCAATAAGGCGGTTCCGCGTGTTTTTCACGGTAAGGCGAGTTACCAACTCGCCTTACACTTTGCCACTCATCAAAGAAAAACCATTTCACCTGACTGAGCTATGAAACCTATGAAACCAACGATCATTGTGAGCTTGCTGCTGTTGAGTTGTGTATGCCTCGTGCCACCACACGACTCCGGCACGGCTTTAGCGCAAGCGAAGAAAACCAAACCAACCAAAGAAAGGATTTCATCCATGCGAGTGACGACTTACCTATTACTCGACGGCAACTGCAAAGAGGCGCTGGAATTTTACCATTCCGTTTTTGGCGGCGAGTTGACGCTGACCACCGTAGGCGAATCGCCGATGAAAAGCGTATTCCCTCCGGCCTTTCACGCCCGCGTCGTCAACGCCCGGCTCAAGGGCGCATTCGTAGACATTTCCGCTTCCGACTGGCTGCGCCCAAATGAAAAGCCTTTGATGGGCAATATGATTTGCCTCTACGTGAGCGGAGGTACGCCCGAACAAACGACCGCGATTTTTCAGAAGCTCGCGCAAGGGGCCAACGTAACCGATCCCTTGACCGCGCAACCCTTCGGACTTTACGGCGCGTTGAACGACCGCTTCGGCGTCCGCTGGATGTTTCACGCAGACCCGCATTGAACCGGCCAATCAACCATCCACCAAAAGGAGAAAATATGTCAACGAATGCCCCAACTTCAAAAGGCCAGCGCTGGACGAGTTACCTGCTGAGCGGATTGCCCGCGCTGTTCCTACTCTTTGGCAGCATCAACACGCTGCTCAAAACTTCGCAGGTGATGGAGGGGATGGCGAAATACGGCTACCCCGAAAGCGCCGTCCAACCGTTAGGCATCGCTGCGCTGCTTTCAGTCGCGCTCTATGCCATTCCGCGCACGGCGGTGCTCGGGGCGATTTTGCTCACGGGTTATCTGGGTGGCGCAGTGGCCACGCACGTGCGCGCGGGCGATCCCTGGTTCAACATCTTGCTTCCCGTTCTGTTCGGCATGCTGTTATGGGGCGGGTTGTATTTGCGCGATGAGCGATTGCGCGCGCTGTTGCCGTTGCGCAATTAGTTCCACATCATTCGATTCACTTTTCCGACTATGAAGGAGCAAACATGGAAATCAGACTCACCAGCATTATGGTAGACAATCAGGACAAAGCCTTGCAGTTTTACACCGAAAAGCTCGGCTTCGTGAAAAAGCACGACATTCCGATGGGGCCGTTTCGCTGGCTGACCGTCACGGCACCTGAAGGCGCGGAAGGCGTCGAACTGGTGCTGGAACCGATGGGCTTTCCGCCTGCTGTGACTTATCAACAGGCACTTTTTGCGGCGGGCATTCCGGCGACGGCCTTTCTGACGCGTGACATTCAGGCGGAATACGAACGGCTCAAAGCTGCGGGCGTCGTCTTTCGCGGCGAACCTGCCAGCATGGGCCCCGTCACTGCCGTAATCTTTGAGGATACCTGCGGCAACTTAATCAATCTGGTGCAACCGGCGGAATAACGCCGCACACAAAAGGAAACGCTATGCAAAAGATCACTCCATTTTTGTGGTTCGACGGTAAGGCCGAAGAAGCCATGAATTTTTATGTTTCGCTGTTTAAGAACTCAAAAGTCTTGAGCGCCACGCCGGGGCCGGATGGCAAGGTAATGATGGCGACCTTCCAACTCGACGGGCAGGACTTTTACGCGCTCAACGGCGGCCCAATGTTCAAATTCACCGAGGCCATTTCGCTCTTCGTCAACTGCGAGACGCAAGCGGAAGTGGACGAACTTTGGGAAAAACTTTCCGAAGGCGGTGAAAAATCCAGATGCGGCTGGCTCAAGGATAAATACGGCTTGTCGTGGCAAATCATTCCCACTGCGCTGGGCGAGTTGATGCGCGACAAAGACCCTGAGAAAGCAGGCCGGGTAATGCAAGCCATGCTGCAAATGGACAAGATTGACATTGCTACGTTGCAGCGGGCTTACGATGGACAATAAGCCGCACGCGGGAGATCGAATGACTACAACAAACGCGCCGCCCCGCCGCTTGTGGCGCAGCGTGGGCGCGGTGTTTTTAGGATTTGTCGTCGTCGTCGTGCTTTCGCTCGGCACCGACCAGGTGCTGCATGTGCTGAACGTCTATCCGCCGTGGGGCGAGCCGATGAACGAGACCAGCGATAACTTGCTGGCGCTGACGTATCGGTGCGTTTACGGCGTACTTGGCAGTTACCTCACGGCGAGGTATGCGCCTTACGCGCCGATGCGCCACGTTTGGGTGGGCGGGGCCATCGGCTTCGTCCTGAGCACCATCGGCGCCATCGCGGCCACGCGCTTGCACTTGGGGCCAATGTGGTATCCGATTTTGCTCGCGCTCACGGCCTTGCCCTGCGCCTGGCTGGGCGGCACGCTGTACGAACGCCGCGCAGCGCGCGCCTAAACTTCAAAAGGAGAAAATCAATGAAGCTGAACGCACATCTGAATTTTAACGGCCAATGCGCCGCTGCCTACCAGTTTTATGAACAACACCTGGGCGCAAAAACGCTCTTCACTATCACCTATGGCGCTTCGCCGATGGCGGGCGAATTCCCGGCGGAGTACGCCGACAAGATCATGCACGCCACGCTCGAAGTGGGCGGTACGGTCGTCTTGGGTTCCGACAGCCCGCCGGGTTCTTACCAACAACCGAACGGGTTTTGCGTGGCGCTCAGCCTGGACGATCCTGCCGAAGCCGAACGCGTGTTCAATGCGCTGGCGGAAAACGGCCAGGTCAATATGCCGTTGCAGCAAACTTTTTGGGCCAAGCGTTTCGGCATGCTGATTGATCAATTCGGTATTCCGTGGATGGTCAATTGCGGCGATCCGAGTCCGGCGAGTTAATTTCAGCGCCCCCGGCGCTTGGCGGTACGTTGGCGAAATTCAGTACACCGGCAAGCTCACTGCGGTAACCGGCTACCGATGACGTAGCCACTCCAACCACCAAAGGAACCAAGAGAAATTTATGCAAACAACTGCCCCTGTCTCAAACACAACGCGCTGGGCTGCGCGCATCCTTAGCGGCTTATCCGTGCTGTTTCTGCTGATGGACGGCGTGATGAAGCTGTTCAAACCCGCGCCTGTCGTCGAAGCCACCGTTCAGCTCGGTTATCCAGCCAGCGTGGTTATTCCGCTGGGGATCGTTTTGACTCTTTGTACGATCATTTATGTGATTCCGCGCACGGCGGTGCTGGGCGCGATTCTGTTGACGGGTTATCTGGGCGGCGCGGTCGCGACGCACGTGCGGGCGGGTGGCGGCTGGTTCCCGATTCTGTTCCCCGTCATTTTTGGTGTGCTGCTGTGGGGCGGGCTATACCTGCGCGAAGCGCGGCTGCACTTGCTCCTGCCCTTGACGACGCAACCATCTGCCACATCGCAGCAGATGCTTTGGGTTGGCCGTATCTTGAGCGCGTTACCGGTGTTGATGTTACTTTTCAGCGCTGTGATGAAATTGATGAAACCAACGCCGGTTGTGCAGGAGTTCGCACGGCTTGGGTATCAGCAGCACGCCATTCTCAGGATCGGGATGCTCGAACTTGCCTGCACGGCGATCTATCTGGTGCCGCGTACTGCGGTGCTGGGCGCGATTTTGCTGACGGGGTATTTGGGCGGCGCGACGGCTACGCACGTGCGCGTGGGCGATCCGTTGATTAACTACGTGACGATTGTTTTCGGCGTGTTGATTTGGGGCGGGCTTTATTGGCGCGATGAGCGGCTGCGTAGCTTGATTCCATTGCGCAGTTAGCTGATGAGTGTGCGTAATTCGACAAGCGAATAGATACGCGGATGACGCGGATGCAGCGGATTTCCGCAGATTCTTTTTCGGGTTGATCCGCGCTGCTCCGCCGCATCCGCGTCATCCGCGTATCCATTTTCCTCTATTTTGTAGGCGTTTCTTTTACGCACAGGCTTCAATTAGCTAGGCCGGTGCGGCGTTTGTGCCTGCTTGTTCAGTCGCCCCGCGCTGCCATCGCTAGTTGACTGCCGCGCGCCTTTCGGTTAAAACTGCGCCCGCATTCGCCAACGCGAAAGTTTCAGCAGTGACAGCGATTTAGGTTTGAAAAAGCCGGGGGCTCAGGCTAAGCTGCCACTGCCTTATGAGCAGCATTCCTGCTCGCAATTTATTGAAGTGACCCAATTAAAACACTCGGGCTTGAACCTTTGAGTTCGAGCAGTCTACAAAACAGAACGGTTTTTGTTCACGGGAGGAACCACATGATTCGCAGACCATCTACTTTTCGGAAGACGCTCACCGTCGGATTGGTGCTGGCACTGACCAGTTTCGCGACGCTCACGAGCACTGCGGTGTTAGCCGAGAGCGCTTCGAAAGCGGCGGGCGAATTGACGATTAATGGGGCGGTAACGCTCAATGGCATTCCAGCCATCGTCGGCATGACGGTCTTCAGCGACAGTACGATCAAAACCGCCGAAGGCTATGCGGCCCTCGATCTGGGCAAACTGGGCCTCATCGAGTTGGGGCCGCACTCGGAAATGGTCGTGCGGTTTGCCGCCACCTCAATCGGCGGCAACCTGCGGGCGGGTCGCGCGGTCATGAGCGCGCCTACGGGGGTTGCCGTTTCAGTAACGACAGCAGAAGGCACCGCCGTCAGCGAGGGCAAGCAGCCCGCAATGCTGGCTGTGGATGCGAACTGCGGCAATACCCAAGTGGCCGCGCTGCACAGCGACGCCAAGCTGGTGACTCATAACAAAGTCGAGTATGTGGCTAACGGTACGACGGCGGCCACGGCCACGCAGCAAAAAACTGGCACGGCCACGCAACAACAATACGATCCGAAGAGGTGCGCGCGCTTGATTCCTCCCAAGGAAGAAAAATTGTCCCGTCGCGCGCTGGCCTTGCTAATTCTGGGTGTTGGCGGCGCCACGGGCATCATTATCTGTGCGGCGAAGTGCCCCGGCCCTGGCCCGACTCCGCTTCCGATAAGCACCTTCCGCCCCTAAGTGGGCGGCGAGGTTGTCAGCATTTTTCGCAGTGACTCAATCCGGACACAGAGGCTTAAACCGGCGAGTTCGAGCAGTATTCAAAACGGGAAAGTTTTTGTTCAGGGGAGTAACCAGATGATTTGCAGACCATCTACTTTTCAGAAGACGCTCACCGTCGGCTTGGTGCTGGCACTCGCCAGTTGCGCGACGCTCACGAGCACTGCGGTGCTGGCCGAGAGCGCTCCGAAAGCGGCGGGCGAATTGGCTGTCATGGGTTCGGTTACGCTCAACGGCACCCCGGCGCTTGCGGGTGCGACCGTTTTCAGCGACAGCACGATCAAAACCACCAACGGCAACGCGACGCTCAATCTGGGCAAACAGGGCCGTATTGAGTTGGGCGCGAATGCCGAGATGATCGTGCACTTCACCAACGCTTCGATTGGCGGCAATCTGTTGGCGGGCCGCGCGCTGGTCAGCGCACCGGCGGGTGTGGCGGTTTCAGTCGTCACCGCCGAAGGCACGGCCGTCAGCGCAGGCAAACAGCCGGTGACGGTGGCGGTGGACGTGACTTGCGGCAACACACGCGTGGCCGCGGCGCGCAGCGATGTGAAGCTCGTAGCCAAGAACAAGGTCGAATATGTTGCGGCTGGCGCCACGGCTTCAGTTGGCCAACAGGGCGCACCGAATAAATGCGCGAGCCTGACCGCCACCACCAAGCCGGCGGGCCTGAGCAACGGCGCGTTGGCGGCGTTTATTCTCGCTGGCATCGCTGGCACCATCGCTGGCCTCATTGCGGTTACGCAATCGGACGACACCACACCGAATTCGCTGATGGTGAGCGGCTACCGCCCATAAGCAAGCCCGCACGGTTGTCAGCTTTCGGGCTGGCGTTTGAAATGTCTTGGCGAATTGCGCCGGAATCATCTCTCGCGGGTGTTTCCGGCGCATCGCACAATGACGCTGCGAAATGATCGTTCGCCCCGTCTGAAACTGCGGGGGCCCCGAACGCAATAAAGACTGAGACAAAGACCCGCCCCATTTCCTTCGAGCAAGCGCGTGCCTCTCTCCCCGCAGCGCAATCCGGCGACGCGCAATCTGTATTCACTGAAATTACGCTCTTCCTGAAGTGAAGAGGTGTGGGTTGGTAAAGATGAGCACTGAACGGCATCCCGAATTGATTGTTAGCATCCTGCTGTGCGCCGCGCTCTGTTGGTTGCCTGTAACAATTGGCGCACAGGACGCCCCAGCGCGGTCGCGCACCATCAACAGCGCGCCCACCGATCCGGCGACTAATTCTTCCGCCAACTACCGCATCGGCCCCGGCGACGTGTTATTGATCGAAGTCGCGGGCGAGCCCGACCTCAAACGCAAAGTCAAAGTCACCGAACTCGGCACGATTCAACTGCCCTACATCAACCACGAATTGAAGCTGGGCGGCCTGTCTGAGCACCAAGCCGCCGAGTTGCTCAAAAAAGAGTTCCTCACGATTCTCAAAGAACCCCAAGTCACCGTCTTTATCGAAGAATACAATGCACTGGCCGCCGGGATTGCCGGGGCGGTCAAGGAACCGAAGCGCATCGCGTTGACGCGCGAGTTGCGTCTTTACGATCTGATCGGACTGGCGGGCGGTTTGACTGACAAGGCCGGCGAGATCGTCGAACTGGTGCACACCAAAGGTGAAGAGGGCATCGAGACGATTGACCTGAAAGAGTTGTTCCGCAAACCCGAACTCAACCGCGTCATACGCGATGGCGACTTGGTCAATGTGCCCGAAGCCGGCGTGATCTACATCACAGGCAATGTGAAAAACCAAGGCCCCTATCCGGTCAAAGAAAACGTCACCTTGACCGAAGCCCTGGCGATGGCGGGCGGCGTGCAGCAAGACACCAAACGCAAAGAAATTCATCTTTGGCGCGCGAATGGCGCGAACAAAAACCAGCGCACCGAACAGATCGTCAGCCTGGACGAGATTGAGAAAGACCCGAAGAAAGACATTCTGCTGCGCCCTTACGACATCGTGCTCGTGCCTGAATCGTCCGGCAAAAAACAGGCGCGCTCCATCGTCCAGGCGTTGGCCAGCGGCGTCGCCAGTTCGCTCGGTTTTGGAATCTTTCGGTTCTGACCACTGACACATGAATTACAACGACGACAACCGCAACGCCCTCGTCAACGTCCCGCAGCCCAGCAACGAGTTGCAACGGCGGCAGGGCGGCTTGCCTGCTGCGCCTGCCACGCATGGAGGCTATCCGATTGGCTATCCGGCGGGTTCGGCGCGTTACCCGGCGCTCGAAGTCGAAAAGAATTCGTTGCGCGAATACTGGCGCATCGTCAAGCGTCACAAATGGGTCGTGCTTGCGACGCTGTTCATTCTGGTCACACTGGTCACGATTGCCACGCTGATGACGCGGCCCGTTTACCGCGCCACCGTCAAGGTCGAAATCGGCAAAGAGACCGAACGCGTGCTGAGCGGCCAGCGCATTATGGAGGTCGAGACGGCCAACGTTTTCAATCCGCTTTACATGCAAACGCAGGTTGAAATCCTGCAGAGCCGCGATCTGGCGCGCCGCATCATCAACAAGCTCAAACTCACCGAGCACGACGAATTCAAACTCAGAACCAAGAACCCGCTCAGCGAAAACGAACGCCAGGTCGTGCTGGTCAACACTTTCCAAAATCGCTATGACGTAGCCGTCGGACGCATGAGCCGCGTCGTCTCGATTTCGTTCGACGCCTATAACGCGCAACTGGCCGCCGACGTGGCGAACACCGCCGCCGAACAATACATCGGCTGGTCAATGGAAAACCGCGTGCAGGGCGTCGAGAGCGCCAAGGACTTTCTGAAAGAAAAGCTCCTTGAATCCGAAGCAGAACTGCGCAAATCCGAGCAGGCTTACAGCACTTATTTGACCGAACACAAGATCATTTCCTTCGACCTGGACAAAGGCAACATCACGCTCGACCGCGCCTCCGAACTCAACAAACAACTCGTTCAGGTCGAAAACGAACGCCGCCAGTCCGAGGCCCTTTATCAACGCAGCCGCGAAGCCGCGCCCGATGATCTGCCGCAAGTGCTCAACGACACGATGGTGCAAAACATCTCGAAGGAATTGAGCAAGCAGGAACAGGAACTTGCCAACTTATCGGCAAAATATCAACCCGGCTACCCGGCGGTCAAACAAGTGCAAGAGCAGGTCAACGACCTGAAGACGCAATTGCAAGCGGCCAAAAAGAACGTCGTCAAAAACATCGAGACGCAATACGAAGTCGCGCGCCGCAAAGAGGCCGACCTGAAAGTCTCGCTCTCGGTGTCCAAAGGCGAAGCGATCCAGCAAAACCGCGAATCCGTTCAACTCAACGTCATCAAGCAGAAGCTGGATATTGACCGCAAAATTTACGACGACCTGTTGCAACGTTCGCGGCAAGCCGGCGTCGAGAGCGAATTCCACCCGACCAACATCCGTGTCGTGCAAACCGCCGAAGTCCCCATCGCGCCCGTCAAGCCGAATAAGCCGCTCAACATCGGCTTGAGCGTGTTGATCGGCCTGGCGCTGGGCATCGGCCTGGCCTTCTTTATCGAATACCTGAACAACACGATCAACACGGCGGAAGATGTCGAACGCATCACGCACCTGCCGCCGCTCGGCGCGATTCCCTCGCTGCAAAGCCTGAGCAAACGCAAAGGGCTGGGCTACGGTTACGGCAGCCGCAAGAGCACCGCGCTGGCGCTGTCGAATGGCAACGGCAGCGACAACAGCCACGAACTGGTGTCGAGCCATGATTCGCTGTCGGCCTATTCAGAATCGTATCGCGCCTTGCGCACCTCGCTGCTGCTGTCATCCGCCGAACACGCGCCGCGCACGATGCTCATCACCAGCAGCCATCCCGGCGAAGGCAAGACGACCATCGTCGCCAACACCGCGATTTCATTGGCCCAAACCGGCGCGCGCGTGATCGTGCTGGATGCCGATATGCGCCGCCCGCGCTGTCATAAGGTGCTGAACACCAAAAACGAAGTCGGCCTCTCGACCTATCTCTCGCGCGATATTCCGCTCGACGAAGTCGTGCAAGTCGCCGCCGACATTCCCAACCTGCACGTGATTCCCGCCGGCCCGGTGCCGCCCAATCCGTCGGAGTTGCTCAGTTCGGTCAAGCTGCGCATTCTGCTGGCGCAATTGCAGGATCGTTACGATCACATCGTGATTGATTCGCCGCCCGTGATTCACGTCACCGACGCCCTCATCATCTCGCCCCAAGTTGACGGCGTCGCCCTCGTCGTCAAAAGCGGCCACACGCCGCGCGAAGCCGTCGTTCGCTCCAAACAGGCGCTGATTGACGTCAACGCCAAAATTTTCGGCGTCGTGCTCAACCACGTTGACCTCGAGCGCGAAGGTTATTACTACAATTACAAGTATTCGTATTACCACCACGCTGAAGAGAGTAGTCAGTAGTCAGTAGTCGGTAGCCGGTTGTTTGAAACCGGTTACCTGCTGGCTGCGGCAACTGACAATGTCCAAACGCCTGCCGCTATTGATTGCCGTGCTCGCCCTCGCCCTGTGGCTTGGCAGTTTTATCGTCAAACAATTTATTGCTACTTCGTTGATCGCGTTCGGCAACGAAATGGAAAGCCGCGCGCTGGCCGCCGCCTATGCGCCAGCCAATCCGCAGGTGCTGGCCGCGCGCGGCAAATATCTGCTCTATCGCGCCGATGCCTCGCAACCCGCCGAAGGGCTGGCTGAGCTTGAACGCGCCGTCAAAGCCTCGCCTTTTGATTACCGCTTCTGGCTGGAATTGGGGCGTGGATACGAGAGCGACAATCAAACCGCGCAGGCCGAACGCGCTTACCAACAAGCCCGCACACTGGCCCCGCGCTATTTCGAGACGCATTGGGCCGTCGCCAACTTTTACTTGCGCACTGCGCGCGCGGAAGAGGCCCTGCGCGCATTCCGCACCGCGCTGGAACTCTCCGGCGAAAAGGCTGGCGAGACCGACGCCCGCGCCGCGCGCAACGCCTATGAAGCCGTAGCGCAGGGGCTAGGCATGAACCTGGCAGCCTTGCGGCAAATCGCGCCGCCCGACGCGCGTGCCCAAGCCTACCTCGCCAAATATCTGGCCGAACATCAGGCGCTTGATGCGGCGCTGGAACTCTGGCGCGCCTTGCCCGCGTCCTCACTGCCTGAGCGCCGCGACCTCTTGTCCAGCCTGCTGACTGCCGCGCAAGGCAGCGGACGTTTTCAAGACGCGCGCGATCTCTGGCGCGCCTTTGTGCTCGGCACCGGCGCGCCCGATTGGCCCGCGCCCAATTTGATTTACAACAGCGGCTTTGAACGCGAATTCATCAACGACCCCGCAGGCTTCGATTGGCAAGCGGCGGCGCACACCGAAGTCTTCGCGCGCCGCGATGACGCGCAGGCGCACGCGGGCCGCTACGTCTGGCGCATGACCTTTGCCGCGCAAATGAAAAGCGAATTGTTCGGCCCCACGCAATTGCTGGTCGTCGAACCGAACAAACAGTACCGCCTGCGCTTTTTCGCCAAAACCACCAAGGTGCCCGACCGCGCGCCCTTCATCGAATTGACCGATGCCGAACGCCCGCAGCTTTTTGCCGTGCGCGCGCCCGTGCCCACCGGCACACAGGATTGGCGCGAAGTCGCATTGACCTTCACGACACCCGTTGAAACGCGCGCCTTGCGGCTGACGATCCATGCGCCGCGATTGTTTGAGGTCAACACTGGCAACATCGCCGAGGTCTGGCTGGATGATTTCAGTTTGGAAGCTGAGCCCTGAGGTACGGCAAACTGTTAGTTTGCCGTGGCCCCGGCAATTCAACCCGCTGGCCCGCAAGCGTCACGCGCCCAGCCCACGGCAAACTAACAGTTTGCCGTACATTCGCTGCTCGCAATGAAAAGACTCGACAGCATTCTGTTCATCAACCTGCTGCTGACCGCCGTGCTCGCGCCGCTGGCTTACGGCACGGTCGAGCCGTGGTCGCTGGCGTTGTTTGAATTGAATGCGCTGTTGCTGTGCGTGCTGCTGGCGGCGCGTTTGGCTTTTGATCCTACCGTCACTTGGCCCGACTGGCGTTTGGCCGCGCCGCTATTGGCGTTGCTGTTGCTGGCGGGCATTCAATTGCTGCCATTGCGTTCAGCGTCAACAGCCAGCGATGTCTTCCAAGCCGCGCAAGCCTGGCGCACGCTCTCGCTGGACGCTCAGGCGACGCGCGAGAGCGCCGTCAAGTTGCTGGCGCTGCTTTGCTATTTCGGCGCGGCGTTGCATCTGCTACGCGATACGGGGCGGCGGCGCAAGCTGCTCATCACTTTGTCAGTGCTGGGCGCAGGCCTTGCTCTTTTCGCCATCATTCAGAAACTGACCTGGAACGGCAAATTGTATTGGCTGCGCCCGGTCTCAGCTTACGTCGCGCCGTTCGGCCCTTACGCCAATTACAACCACTTCGCTGGCTTGATGGAATTGCTCTGGCCGTTGCCATTCGCTTACGCGCTGTTTGTGCGGCTTGAAGCGGGGCAGCGCGCGTTGTGGTTGTTTGCCGTAGTCTTGATGGCAGCGGCCTTGCTCTTTTCGCTCTCGCGCGGCGGGATGCTGGCGTTTGGTGCGCAATTGGCAGCGTTGCTCTGGCTGGCGCGGCGCTGGCAGCGCGACGAACAGCACAAACTGTTTAGCCCGCCCGTCATGCTCGGTTTGGTGGCGTTGCTGATTGCCGTCACGGCGCTGTGGGTCGGCGCTGACCGCCTGCTCTGGCGCTTTCAATCCATCGGGCAGGGCGCGCAGGAATACTCCGTCGTCACGCGGCTTGAATACTGGCGCGCGGCGGGGCGCATGGTTTTGGATCACCCCATCGTTGGCGTAGGCCTGGGTGCCTTCCCGGCGGTCTATCCGCGCTACGGCCATTCGTCGGCGAAGCTGGAACGGTTGGAACAAACGCACAACGATTATCTACAACTGCTGACCGACGCGGGCTTGATTGGTGGCTTGTTGCTGCTGTGGTTTGTCGTCGCGTTGCTGCGGCAAATGCGCCGCCAATGGGATGGTTTGGCTGAAATGCGCAGCCAGGAACGCGCGTTGTGGGCGGGAGGCTACGTCGCGCTGCTCGGCATCGCGGTGCACAGCTTGCTGGATTTCAATTTGCAGATCGCGGCGAATGCGCTGATCTGTTTGTTGATCGTGGCGTTGGTCAGCGCGCCTAGCAATGGACAGACGCGCGCGCACGGCTGACAATAGCCATCGTCAACGTAGGGGCAGACCTGCGTGTGTCTGCCCCGGTCGCTTTAGACTCATTCGATTCCATCTGCTGTCCACCGGGGCAGACACGCAGGTCTGCCCCTACGATTTAATGCATGAAAGTCCCACTCCTCGATCTAAGAGCCCAACACCAAACCTTGCGCAGCGAAATGCTGGCCGCCGTCGAACGCGTCTTCGACAGCCAGCAATTCATCCTCGGCAGCGAAGTCGAAGCCTTTGAACGCGAGGCCGCCGCCTATTGCCGCGTCAAACACGCGCTTGGCTGCGGCTCCGGTTCCGATGCGCTGTTGCTGGCCTTGCAGGCGTTGGGCATCGGCCCCGGCGACGAAGTCATCACCGTCTCATTCACTTTCTTCGCCACCGCCAGCGCCATCACGCGGTTGGGCGCGACGCCCGTCTTCGTAGACATCGCGCCCGACGATTTCAACCTCGACGTAGCCCAACTCGAACGCGCCATCACCCCGCGCACCAAAGCGATCATGCCCGTGCATCTGTTCGGCCAATGCGCCGAGATGCAAACCATCCTCGACCTCGCCATCCACCATCGCCTGCCCGTTGTCGAAGACGCCGCGCAAGCCATCGGCGCCGACTATCTGGCGTATGGCGAAGACGGACGCGCGGGCACCATGGGCACGATTGGCTGTTTCAGTTTCTTCCCGTCAAAGAATTTGGGCGGCGCGGGCGAAGGCGGCTTGCTGACGACCAATGACGACGCGCTGGCCGCGCAATTGCGCCTCTTGCGCATGCACGGCATGCAACCGAAGTATTATCACCAAGTCATCGGCATCAACTCGCGCCTCGACGCCCTGCAAGCCGCCGTCCTGCGCGTCAAGCTGCCGCATCTGGAAAGCTGGCACGCCGCGCGCCAACGCAACGCGGCGCGCTATGACCAGCTCTTTGCCGCAGCGGCGCTCGAAGAAATCACCACGCCGGTCACACGCCCGCAACGCCGCCACATCTTCAACCAGTACACGATTCGTGCGGCGCGGCGTGATGAATTGTTGAAACACCTGCAGGCGGCGGGCGTGGGTTGTGAGGTTTATTATCCGGTGCCGCTGCACCAGCAGGAATGCTTCGCCTATCTCGGCTACGGCGCGGGCGATTTGCCGCAGACCGAACGGGCCGCCAGCGAAGTGCTCGCGCTGCCGATTTATCCTGAGTTGACGGCGGAGATGCAGAAATATGTGGTGGAGCAGGTCATTGCGTTTTATCGAGGCTAAATGAATATCTTCGCGGCGGGCAGCGTTGCGTTGACCCGCTGCTACGCTCAAGCCAAAGCCTTCGCAACGCACCAGCAAGTGCGCGAATTTTCCGCTAACACGTTGTGGGCACTTTCCGCTTATGCGGTGATGGTTGCGGTGGAAAAGTTGGTGTTGATGCCGTATTTGGGACGGCGGTTGAGTGAAGTGGCCTTTGGTACGCTGTTGCTGGGGCGCAATACGGCGACCGTGCTGTCGAGCGGCTTGTTTGCCGGTTTGCACAATCTGTTGTTGCGCCGGAATCAGGAATGGCAGGGAGTCGAGAAAGCTGTGGCAGTCCGCCGCGCCGCTTGGCTGGGCGCATTGTTAGCGGGCGTCGAATTGGTGTTGGTCGTGCTTGTGCTGGGGGTCCGCAATGGAGTTGAAGAGTTGCGGCTACAGGCTGCCAGCATTGCGGCGTTTGGCGTTTGGGGGGTTGTCAACACGGTCAATTATCTCTGGCAAACCTATTGGCGCATGCAGTTTCGGATGCCGCTCTTTTATGGGTTGCAGTTGTTCAATGGTTTGGCGTTGCTGTTGGTCGTTCCGCTTTTCTGGCTGGGCGGCGTCGCAGGGCTGTATTGGGGCTGGGTGCTGGCGGCGGTCGTGCCGTGGCTGGTTACCTGGGTAGCGGCGCGGCGCGATGCTGATTGGCGCGCCAAGACGGCAGCTAGGAAGGCCGGTGAAATGCGGCAGATGCTTCGGCAGATGTGGGTCTTTGTTTGGGGCGTAGTCGGTCAAGGCTTGTTACAAAGTTTGGATCGTTTCATCATTGGCTGGTTGTTGGGGGCGGCGGCAGTGAGTGTCTACTTCAAAGTGACCAATACGGCTTACATGGTTGTCGTTCCGGTTGAGCCGCTGTCGGGGTTGCTGTTGAGTATGGTGGCGCAAGAGCAGCTTGGTCACCAGACGCTCAGACATCTGCGGCGCTTACACGGTTTTATGCTGGTCATCATCGCGGGTGTGCTTTGTCTGGGCGTGCTGTTGGGACAGCCATTGACCGATTGGCTCTATGGCGGCGGGACGTTTGCGGCAGCTAGCCAGCTTTACTGGATCGTACTGGCCGGGGGCGCTTGTGCCATCGTCTCAATTTTGTTGCGTGGGATGTTGATCGTCTATGTGCCCGCACGTTGGATTGTCTGGCACGATACTTTAAGTCTGGCAGTGTTGGCGGCAGCGGGTTTAATTTTTACCCGGCGCTACGGATTGACCGGGGCTGCGTGCGCTGTCGCATTGGCACTTGCCGTTCGCGCACTGCTGTCGGAAGCAGTGGTCTGGCTGGCAGTGCGGCGAGGCTTGCAAGGCGTTTTGTCTGCGTAATAAGCAAAATGGAAAAGCCGATTTTTAGTATTTTGCTGGCACTGGCCGTGGCTTTGGTTGCCCTGGCGATGCTCGGGCCGCTGCATTGGTCTCACGCGACATGTTTGGCGGCGATGTTCGGACTGGTGTCCTATCCGTTGATCCATAGCTATTTGGTAGATGGCAGAATTGACGTCTGCGAGCCGGTTTTCTTATTTGTCACACTCTATGCGTATTTCTATATTGCGCGCCCGCTCTATCTGTTGAAGACGGGTGAAACCTCGACCTTGCTGGGTTTTTATATGGACCGGGCAACGATGGCGAATGCCCTGTTGGCCAGCACCCTTGGGTTATTCGCTTTTCTGATTGGTTACTACTGGGGACGAAGCCGCAAATTCACAACGAGTTTTACCAATTTTGCGGAATTGGATTTGTCGCGTGCGCGGATTATTGGATGGCTGTTCGTAGGCGTAGGGTTATTGGCATACATCTATGTGATTTTTGTGCTGGGCGGCGGCTGGGAGGACACGTTCAACACCGAACGCACGGCTCGTTATTACATCTCAGCGAAAAATCCCTATGTTGCCAATCTCACTTCACTGGTGGGGGCAGGGTTGGTGAGTCTCTGTTTTCTGGCGTTGCTCGACACTGAGCGAAGAGCCAGATGGCATATCCTGATCGGGCTGATGTTGGTCTATGGGGTAGTGGATATTACCTATTCGGGCAGCCGCCGCTTTTTAGTCAATATTATTTTTGCTGTTTTATTGCAACGGCATTACCTGCGCAAGCGGCTGAATATGCAACGCGCCTTGCCGTTGTTAATGGTGTTGATCATGTTTTCTGCGGCCTGGCTCTACATCCGCTCGACCATGCATCAAGGCTCTGAAGCCGTGCGCGAACGCCTTACACAAGTACAGCTTGGTCAAGTCATTGAAGATATGAATTCGCAGGGCGATAACGTCATCTTTGATTACCTGATTGCCATCATCAACACGGTGCCAACGACGTACAATTACGGCTACGGCACGGGCTTGTTACGCTTTCTTTATTTTCCAATACCACGCCAGCTATGGATTGATAAACCGGAGAACGTCAGCCGGATCATGACGCAACGTTATGATCCGCTGGCTTATTTGAACGGCGCCAGCGCGGGCACCTCGCTGGTCGGCGAATGGTATATGGAGTTCGGTTGGACGGGAATTATCCCAGGGGCCTTATTGCTCGGCTTACTAATTGGCCTGGGCTATCGTTGGATGCTGGCCAGTATGAAGACGCAACTCGCCGTCTTGTTATATTCTTGCGGCCTCTTCTCTTTCATCGGCGCGTTGGTGCGTGGCGGGATGTTTGGCGCGGCGACAGAGTTGGCGCAACTAACCCTGCCGATTCTTTTGCTCATCAAATTGGCGCGCATGCCGCAGCTTGCCCAACTACACTGGCCTGCCCGCGTGTCAACACCAGCAAACCAAACCGCTGGCTATTCTTTCACGCGCGAGTGAACCGTCTCCATCCTGCGTTCCTATGCCCAATTTGCGCTTGAGTAATGCTGTGCCTGCGGATGAACGCATCGCTGAATTGGATGGGGTTCGCGGCCTCGCGGTGTTGCTGGTAATGGCCTATCACGCCTTTGCCTATCAGATGATGCATGAAGCCTGGTCTGGTTGGGCGCGTGTCGTCGTGACTATGACGAATCTGGGCTGGCTGGGCGTAGATTTATTCTTCGTTCTCTCCGGCTTTTTGATCACGGGCATTCTGTTACGCACCAAGGGGAAGCCGGGCGCGCTATCGAATTTTTATACCCGGCGCGCCTTGCGCATCCTGCCGCTTTATTTTGCGGTGCTCTTGATTGTTTTATTGGCGTACCCGCAGTCGAGTTTGTTTGTTTTGTTGAGTGCCTTCTTTCTCGCAAATATGGCGACGCTTTTTGGCGTGCCGTTGGTTTATGGGCCGCTGTGGTCGTTAGCAGTAGAAGAGCATTTCTATCTCATTTGGCCCTGGTTGGTACGGGGCGTGAGTTTGTCAGCCTTGTGGTGGATCGCCGGAGCGCTTGCGGTTGCTGAGCCGGTTGTGCGTGCGCTTGGGTTTGCCAATGGTTGGGACGTTTATTATTTCTCGTGGTTCAGGTTTGATGGTTTGGCGTGGGGCGCATTGTTGGCGTTGGTCTTTCATGCCACCGCACAACGGGCCGTGTTGCTGAGATTTGCAATTGCAGCTTGGGCTGTTGCGCTAGTGATT
Source organism: Acidobacteriota bacterium (assembly GCA_043740245.1). Classification (GTDB taxonomy): domain Bacteria; phylum Acidobacteriota; class Blastocatellia; order RBC074; family RBC074; genus JACPYM01. Next base: position 22,207 of record JAYUCP010000145.1, read on the forward strand.
TTTTTGCTTGGGGCTTCATCCGGGATCTTGCATCGGCAGCGCATCGTGGGTGCTTCGTTGCTATACACCATGGCGCAATTGTTTTTTGCCGGTTTGCTCGCTTGGGTATTGGCGACCCGAGACACACGGTGGACAGGTTTTTGGCGGATGACGTGGTTGCGACGTGCGGGCGATTGGAGCTATTGCCTCTACCTGATTCACTTGCTGTTGCTGCAAGGTTGGGATTGGCTGGTGCAACGGTTGGGCGGGCAAGGCGAAGCGGCGCTGGGCGGGTTTAAGCGTTATGGTGTGCGGGCGCTGGCTGTCTTTCCCGTCGCGTTCGCTGTTGCGGCGCTCTCTTTCCGTTACTTTGAAGCACCGCTATTGCAATTGAAGCAGCACGCTGGGTTGAAGCGATAGGCGTTTGGAATTGATGAGCGACTGGCAACTGACAACTCCGGTGGCCGTGATTATCTTCAATCGCCCGCACATGGCGCTGCGCGTATACGAGGTTTTGCGTCAGGTCAAACCGCCGCGGCTGTTTGTGATTGCCGATGGGCCGCGCGTAGGTAAGACAGATGAAGCCGCGCATTGTGCGGCGGCCCGCGCGATTTTTGCTCAAGTGGATTGGGATTGCGAAGTCACGCGGAATTATGCGGAACGCAACCTGGGCTGTGGCTGGCGTCCTGCTTCGGGCATCACCTGGGTATTTGAGCAGGTTCCCGAAGCGATCATTCTGGAAGACGATTGTGTGCCGCATCCAACCTTCTTTCGGTTCTGTGAAGAACTGTTGGCGCATTACCGCGATGATGAACGGGTGATGCATATCGGCGGCTCGAACTTTCTCTTCGGCAAAAAGCCGGTTGAGGCAAGCTATTACTTTTCACGCTATGCGCAATGCTGGGGCTGGGCGACCTGGCGGCGCGCGTGGCAGCATTTCGATTACGACCTGCGCGCATGGCCGGCGGCGAAAGCCCAGGGTGCGCTCAAAAGTCAGTTCGCAACAGTGAGTGCGCAACGTTTCTGGACAGAGTTGTTTGATGAAGTTTACGGGCCGGGCAAAGCGCATATCTGGGACTTTCAATGGGTGTTGGCTTGCTGGTTACAAAGCGGGTTGTGTATCGTGCCGCGCGTCAACTTAGTCTCTAACCTCGGATTCGGTGCTGACGCCACGCATACGCTCGCGCCGGATTTGGCAATTGCTCAGTTATTGCAGCGTTTTGGCTTGGCTTCATCTTCAACTCTTGGCCGGGTGTTGAGGCGCGCATGCAGCGGCTGGGTGCCGAACCGCTTTGCCAATCAACCGGCTGTGGCGATGCCTTTTCCCTTGCAACATCCGAACTTCGTCATTCGTCATGCCGAGGCCGATGCTTATGTGCAAAGGCAAAACTATCAGGGCGGCGTACTGTCATGGGGCAAGCGCAAACTGAAAAAGCTTTTGCTGAATTAACTGGCAGGGAAAGACGATTCACGATGCGAATTCTGATTGACGCTACAGCAGCGATGTCTGGCGGCAAAGTTTATCTCGCGCACCTGTTGCCGCAACTGGCGCGGCTGGCGGCGGGGCACGAATTGATTGTGCTGCACAATGGCGACCTCGCGGGCGTGGAAGCCGCAGTGGCAAACGCCGCGCCTGCCGCGCAATTGCGGCTGCGGCGCGTGGAAGGCTTGGCGGCCACCAATCGCGTCTGGATTGGCAAGGCCATCGTGAAGCTGGTCTGGCGCTTGGTCGTTTTCCCCTGGCATCTGTGGCGGCTGCAACCGGACGTGCTGTTTTCCAATGCAGGCTACGCGCCGGGCTGGCTGCCGCGCCACACGCGGCTGGTGCTGGCGCTGCACAATTCGATGCCGTTGCGCGCGGAGCTGATCGCGGATGAACGTTCGACGCTGCGGCGCTGGCGTTTGCGGCTGTTGCGCTGGTTGATGGGGCGGGCGGCGCGGCGGAGCGCGGCGACGATTGTCTTCAGCCACGACACGCGGCAGCGGGTGCGCGCGAGTTTCGGCATCACCGAGAATACGCTGGCGGTCGTGCATCACGGCATTGATTGGGGCGCGGCGGAACGGGCGCAGCCGCTGGATGAAGGCGTGTTGCGGCGCTTCGGCCTGACGCGACCTTACCTGCTTTTCGTTTCGCAATTCCATCGCTACAAAAATCTGGGGACGCTGGTGGCAGCGTTTGCACAGGTGCACGTGCTGCATCCGACGCTGCAACTGGCGCTGGTGGGCGATCAGGCTGATGCGGATTACTGGCGCGAGATTGAAACGCAAATCGTGGCGTTGGGTCTAGCCGATAACATTTTGCAAGTGCCGGGTTGTGCGCGCGCAGAGTTGCTGCATGTTTATCGCGGCGCGCTGGCCTTTGTGCATCCCTCACTGGCCGAGACGTGTTCGTTCCCGTTGCTGGAAGCGTTGGCGTTGGGCGTGCCTGTGGCCGCCGCGCGGATGAGCGCTTTGCCTGAAATCGCCGGTGAGGCCGCGTTGTATTTCGATCCTTACGATGTAGCGGAATTGGCGGCAGTGCTGGAACGGCTGGTCGTGGATGAAGCGTTGCGTGTCGAGTTGTGCAAGCAGGCAATTGCGCGCACGCAGATGTTTTCATGGGAAGCGGCGGCGCGGCAGACGTTGGCGGTGTTGGAAGGGGTTGGGCCGCGCACCAAGTGTGGTTCGATTTAGAGATCGCCCCACCGATGTTGCAACAGCGCCACGCCCGTGATGGCGGCGGTTTCAGCGCGCAAGATGCGCGCGCCCAGATGTATGGGCACGAAGCCGTGGTGCATGGCCAATTCCAATTCGGCCTCGCTCCAACCGCCTTCAGAGGCAACAGCGATGCAGGCGGAATCAGTTGTGGGCGGCACGTCTTTGAGCCGCTGCCCACCGCGTTCGGACAGGATCAGTTTCAGGTTGCTGGTTTCTGCGGCGCAAAATTTCGGCCAACTCTGCGGTTCGATAAATTCGACAAGTGTACGCCGCCGGCATTGTTTCAAGGCTTCGAGCGCGATGCGTTGCCAGCGTTGCAACTTAGCGTCGGCGCGTGCTTCTGTCTTACGAATGTCGCTGTGCTCGGTCAGCAGCGGGACGATGTGCGTGACGCCGAGTTCGGTGGCCTTTTGCACGACCCAATCGAATTTGTCGCCTTTGAGCAAGGCGACGGCGAGCGTGAGTTGCAGCGGCGATTCAACTGTGTTGCTGAGTTGCTCGGTGATGATGAGTTCGGCAGTGCGTTTGCCAGCCTGGCTGATTTCACAGGCGTATTCATTGCCGCCGCCGTCAAAGACGTAGACGCGCGCGCCAGCGGGCAGGCGCAAGACGCGCGTCAGGTGGTGCGCTTCGTCGTCGGCCAGCGTGATGAGCGGGCCGTTGATTTGTGCGGGTGGGGCGTAAAAACGGTGGCGTTGCATAGAGAGAAACTACCAACGCCCGGCCCAAGTGCATGGAGTTCAAGCTTTAGCTTGGTTGGCGCGCGCTACGCGCGCGGGCAGCCTAAAGGCTGAACTCCATGCATGTGGGCCGGGCGTTTCGACTAGATGCGTTGTGTTTTTTGAGAGCGCAGCGCGAACGAAATCCATTCGCCATCGGGTTTGCTTTCCAAAACATCAAAGCTGCAGCGGGCGAGCAATGAGAGCACGTCATCGCCTTGTTCGCGCAGGATGCCCGAAACGATGAGCGTGCCCTGGCCTTTGATGACTTGGGTGAAATTGGCCGCGAGGTCGGTGATGACGTCGGCGGTCAGATTGGCGACGACGACATCGAATTCCTGGCCGCGATACGCCGCGAGTTTATTCACCTCCAAGGTCAAGGCGTCGCCGACCTCGTTGATCTCGGCATTCTCTTCGGCGACGGTGATGGCTTCGGGGTCAACGTCGAAGCCAATAACTGTGGCCGTCGGGCAAAGTTTCAACGCCGCAATCGCCAGGATGCCCGTGCCGGTGCCGACATCGAGTAGGGCTGGCGCAGGCACTTTGGGCGGCCAGTATTTTTCGAGCAGTTCCAAACAACCGCGTGTCGTTTCGTGCGTGCCGGTGCCAAAGGCCATGCCCGGATCAATCTGGATGATGAGGCGTTCGGTCGCAGCCAGGCCAGCGCGCTTCCACGACGGCGCAATCAGCAAGCGCGCGCCGATTTCCATTGGCTCATAACCCTTCTTCCATTCGGCCAGCCAATCTTGATCGGCGACGGTCAGGGCTTCGAGCCTGTGCAATGCCGTGGCGGGCAGGTGTAGGAAGCCGAGCGCGCGTTCGATCTCGCCACGCAGCGTTGCCACGTCGGGCGCGGCGGCGAAATAGGCGCGCAACGTGAGACGGTCGGGTGCGTCTTCCGAAACTTCGATGCCGGTGGTGCCGGCGTTCCAGAGTTGCGGAGTAACGGCCTGTTCGGCGGCTTTGGCGATTTCGACTTCTACTGCGTGCCAGACTTTCATTTTATTCCAAAAGCGTAGGGGCAGACCTGTGTGTCTGCCCCGGTGGCTACAGACGGAATCGGAGTACGTCCGAACTGACCGGGACAGACACACAGGTCTGCCCCTACGCGCGATGCGTCTCTTCGATGCCGAGTTCGTCCAGCAAACGCGGGTCGTCGCGCCAGTGCTCTTGCACGCGCACGAACAGGAACAGGCGCACCGGGCGGTTGAGCAGTTTGCGAATGTCGCGGCGCGCGCGCGTGCCGACGGTTTTGAGCATGTGGCCCTGTTTGCCGATCAGGATCGGTTTTTGCGAGTCGCGTTCGACATAGATCACGCAATGGATTTCGGTGGCGTCTTCGGCCTCAGTCCACTGTTCGGTGCGCACGGCGGTGACATAGGGGATTTCGTCGCCGGTGATTTCCAGAATCTTTTCGCGCACGATTTCGGCGGCGAGCGTGCGTTCCATCTCGTCGGTGAACAGTTCCGGTTCGTAAAGCGGCGCGCCTGTGGGCAGATGTTCGAGCAGCTTGTTGACCAGCAGTTCCTGGTTGTCGCCGGTGCGCGCTGAGAGCGGGATGATTTCGGCGAAGTCGTATTCGTGGCTGTAATCTTCGATCAGCGGCAGCAGGGCTTTCTTGTCTTTGAGCAGATCAATTTTGTTGAGCAACAGAAACGCGGGCTTCTTGGCTTCCTTGACCAACTCGAGCGTGAAGCGTTCGCCCTGACCGAAACTCTGGGTGACATCGCGCAGCAGCAACACGACGTCCACCTGCAACAGCGCGTCGGAGACGAAGCCCATCATACGGCGATTGAGCGCGTAACCGGGTTTGTGCACGCCGGGCGTGTCTACGAAAACGATTTGGCCTGTGGGGCGATTGACGATGCCGCGAATGCGCGTGCGCGTGGTTTGCGGTTTGTTTGAAACGGCGGCGATGTGTTCGCCGATCAGCGCGTTGAGCAAAGTGGATTTGCCCGCGTTCGGGCGTCCGATCAGAGCGGCGAAACCGGCCTTGAAGGAATGCGGAATGCGGGATGCGGAATGCGGAATCAAGTCTGCTGGCTGGCTTTGGTTGCTTTCAATGGTTTCAATCGTTGGTTCGTTCATTCTTTTATTCCGCATTCCGCATTCCGCATTCCGCATTAGGCAAACGGGTTCTCATCCGCGCTCGGCCCATAGATCGAAGGCAGCGGCACGTCGAGGGCGCGCAGATAAACCGACAGTTGGCCGCGATGGTGGTACCAGTGGTTGAGCATAATCATGCGCACTACGCCGATGCGCGGCGCGGCCATTACCACTTTTCCTTCTTTGGTGCTCAGCGTCCAGGTCGCCATCATTTTGGCGTCGTCCCATTGATTGAGCGCCGCTTTGGCCTGCGTCAGGCTGCTTTCGAGCAGCGGCAGTAATTCGGCGGCGGAACTGACCGCAGGCTCTTCACCGAAGTCGGGAACCACCATTGTTTCGGCCCCCAGAAAGGACGCTACGCCGCCGGGCACGGTGGCGATGTGGTGCGTCAGTTGGCCCAACGACATCGCCTTCTGGTGCGGGCGATAGTCGAGTTTGTCATTGGGCACGCGTTCCAAAACACGCCGTGTGGTGGCGGCTTCCTGATCGAGTTCCTGCAAAATTGAATCTACGATGCGCATAAGTTTCTCCTTTGGGTTGATGGGTTGGTCAATTGTCATTGCCTTTGCCCTTCTTGCCTTTCTTGGCCGGTTCGATGGGCGTCGGTTCGGGCGTCGGAGCGCGCACGACTTTGGGGCGTGTTTCAACGCGCGCGGGTTCGGGCGGCGGCAAGGGCCTGGGCGTCGGTTCGGGTTTGTTCACCACGGGCGCGGGCGCCGGCGCGGCGTCTTTCACCGAGCCGCTGAGCGGATCGAGGTTGGGTAAATCTTTTGAGCCGGGCAGCATGTCGCCTTTGGCGTTGGCCAGTTTGGAACGTTCGTTGGCGTGTTCGCGGGTGCGCGTCAATTGCAATTGGCGCAAATCGTCCGGCAAGGGCGGCGTCTTGGGGAACTTCTCGTGCGGTTTATCTTTCATCCACGGCTTCATGAATTCATTCCAGAACGGCAAGGCTGCCGACGCGCCCGATTCGCCTTTGCCCAACGTTTGTTTCGAGTCGCTGTAGCCGATCCACACACCGGTTGTGTATTTCGCCGTATAGCCGATGAACCAGGCGTCGCTGAATTCGTTGACCGTGCCGGTCTTGCCCGCGACTTCGTGGCCAGCGGCGTTGGCACCGCGCGCGGTGCCTTCCAGCACGACGCCGCGCATCAGGTCTACCATTTGGGCGGCGACGTATTCGCTGAGCACCTTGTAGGATTTCGGCTTGGCCTCTTCGATCACGTTGCCGTCGCGGTCAACAACCTTGCGAATCCAGACCGGTTCGACGCGCACGCCCGCGTTGGGGAAAACCGAATAGGCCGAAACCATCGGCAACAGTGGCTCTTCGGTCGCGCCCAGCGCCGAGGGCAGAAAGGGCGCCATCGGATTGGGCAGGCCCATGCGTTTGACCATGTTCACGCCATTGTTGATGCCGATCTCGTCCAGCACGCGCACCGCCGGAATGTTGCGCGAGAGCGCAAAGGCTTTGCGAATCGGCATCGCGCCCATGAATTGATCGTCGTAATTATGCGGTTGCCAGTTGCCGCGTTTGAAGGGCGCATCGTCCACCACATCGTCAGGGCGCAAACCCCATTCGAGCGCGGCGGCGTAAATGAACGGCTTGAAGGCCGAACCGGTTTGGCGATTAGCCTGGGTGGCGTGGTTGAACTTGGTGGTCGCAAAATCGTAGCCGCCCACCAGCGCCTTGATCTCGCCGGTCTTGGATTCGATGGCGACCAGCGCGGTTTGCACTTCGGGTTCAGGTTCGAGTTTGACCTTGAGCGTCTTCTTGACTTCATCCACGGCCTCGACGCTGAACTGCGCGAGGTCGCCGCGTTTGAAGAGCTTGGCCGGCGCTTTGCCCACGCTGGCGGTTTCAGCCGCAGTGATGAGGGCCGAAAACGAACCGAACGAAACCAGCGCGGCGCGCTCGTTCACGTCTTTGACCACGCCGGTGACGACCTCTTCGAGCTTGGGCGCGACGGCTGACCAGGAGTGGTGCTGATAGTTTTCGAGCGTTGTACCGTCGTCTTGTTCGAGAATGTTGTCGAATTGAATCTTGCGCCAGCCGTGCCGTTTCTGGTAATTGCGCGCGCCTTTGCGCACCGCCGCAACGGCCAGGGTTTGCGCCTCAGGATCGAGCGTCGTGTAAACGCTCAGGCCGGCCTTGTACACATTCATCGCGTCCTGCTGATTGCGTTCGAGCATGCGTTGCAATTCCTGGCGCACCTCTTCGATGAAATAGGCGTAGGGCGATTTGTCGTTCTTGTTGCGGACTTCGTTGGGATTGGTGCCCAGCGGGTTGGCTTTGGCGGTCTCGGCTTCGGCCTGCGAAACAAAACCGGCCTCGACCATTGCCTGCAACACGAGATTGCGGCGTTCTTTGGCGGCCTTGGGCCGCAGGATCGGCGAATACTGTTGCGGTGATTTGGGCAACGACGCGAGCAAGGCGTACTGTTCGAGACTCAGATTTTTGAGCGGTTTGCTAAAGTAGTAATCCGACGCGGCTTCAAACCCATAAGCGCCGCCGCCCAGGAAGAATTGATTGCAGTAGAGCGTGATGATTTGTTCTTTGGTGTAAACGCGCTCGATCTGCAACGCGTAGATGGCCTCTTTGAACTTGCGAACCCATGACCGTTCCTTGCTCAGAAACAGCTCGCGCGCCAGTTGCTGCGTCAGCGTCGAAGTCCCTTTCGCACGCTGGCCGCGCGTCAGGCTTTGCACGACCGCGCCTGCCAGCCGGTAAGGATCGAGACCGAAATGATCGAAGAAGCGCGTGTCCTCAATCGCCAGGATGGCCTCTTTCATGCGTTCGGGAATCTGTTCGTAAGTCAGCGGCATGCGGCGTTCCAGCGCCAGTTCGCCGATCACGGTCTTGCCGTCATCGGCAAAGACTTTGGTGATTTCGGCGGGGCGGTAATCGGCCAGCGCATCCACTTCGGCGGCATAGCTGGTGAAGTTGAGCTGATAGGCCACCACCAAACCCGTCAAGCCGCCCGCCACCAGCGCCAGCACGGCCAGCGCGCCGAGCTTTGAACGGCGGAAGAATTCTTCCAACCTATCAGTCCATTCGTTCAGTTTGTCCATAGTGCTTAATGGTATGGTAAGGAGCCGCGCGAACCTGGGCCTGAGTTTTTCTCAGGTTCTTTCTTCGGATTTTTGCCAGATTCTTTGGGAGCCGTATAAAAATAATTGCCCGACATCGTGGCCTGGATTATACCAGTCGCACCAAGGGCGCGAAAGGCGGCGCTGAGTGCCGGGCGCTTGGGCCGGACGTGCCGCCATTGGCCGCCGTTGGGCCAACGAATACGAAGACATCACGCAACGAACTTCACGAAAATTGATTGAGGGAACAGAGCATGAAAAATAACAAGCCGAAAGTATGGATTGGTGTGGCTGTCTTAATGGCGTTGAGCCTGTGCGCGCAGGCGCAAAACGCCAAAGCCGACGCCGCGATTCGCAAAGTCCTGGACGATCAGGTCGTGGCCTGGAATGCGGGCAAGCTGGAAGCGTTTATGGTTGGATACTGGAAATCGCCTGCGCTCACCTTCGTTTCCGGCGGGCGCAAATTAAATGGCTGGGACGCCACGCTCGAACGTTACCGCAAAACCTACCAGGCCGAAGGCAAGGAGATGGGCAAGCTGGCCTTTCTCGATCTGGACGTGCAGCAACTCGGTCCCGCCGCCGCCTTTGTGCGCGGGCAATTTCAACTGAAGCTGTCGGACGGTAAGGAAGCGAGCGGGCGCTTCACGTTGGTGTTCCGCAAATTCAAAGACGGCTGGAAGATCATCCACGATCACACGTCGTCGAATTAAGTGAAGGGGTGTGCCTAATTCGACAAGCGAATAGATACGCGTATGACGCGGATGCAGCGGATTTCCGCAGATTCTTTTTCGGGTTGATCCGCGCTGATCCGCTGCACCCGCGTCATCCGCGTATCTATTTCCGCTGCTTTGCTGGCATTTCTTTTACGCACAGGCTTCAATTAAGTGAAGCCTGAGACGCAGCGCTGCCAGCGCGCAGGGCAAAGGAAGGAAGCTGATCTGTGTGCTCAACTCAGCACGCGCTCGCCCGCTTCACGTGGTTCGACCAGCACGGTCTTGAACGCCGAGAGCCGCACCTGGCCCGGCGCAAAGCCTTTCTGTTTCGTGACGAATTTGCGTTCGCAGTAATTGACAGCCACGCGTGTGTCGAGGCGCGCGTGGCTGAATTGCGCGGCCAGTTGGGCGGCTTCGGTGATGGTGCGCGCGGGGACGGGCTGGCGTTGCGGATTGCGCAACAGCACGTGCGAGCCGGGATAATCGGCGACGTGAAACCAGAGGTCGAAGGATTTCGCCACGCGGAAGGTCAGCGTGTCGTTGTCGCGGTCGGTGCGGCCCACCAAAATTTCGTACCCATCGCTCGAACGATAATGGCGCATGCCCGCAATCTTTTCCGGCTTGGCTTTCGTTGTTTGAGGTTTGGCTTTGGCGCGCGGCTCGAGGTTGGGCAAGGGGCGCAAACCGCAGGCCTGCGCGAAGGCTGCGAGTTCGGCGCGTTGGGTCAGTTGATCGAGTTGCGCGAGTTGCTGTTCGAGCTTGGCGATGTCGGCGGCGACTTGGGGCAGGCGCTGATTGAGGCTCTGCAAGCCGTGGCGCGCTTTGCGGGCGAGTTTGAAGTAATGCTCGGCGGCCTCTTGCGCGTTCGGTTTGGTGGCGGCTGGGATTTCGATCTGCGGCATGGCTTCGTCGTAAAAGTCCGTCACGACGAAGCCGGTCGCGGTCTTTTGCGCCAGTTGGCGTAAAAGATGCAAATTGGCGAGCAGCAGTTCGCCGTAGCGCTGATGTGTTTCGCCACGGCTGAAGCCATCGCGTTCGCGCGTCAGATTGGCGTGCAGCGCGCGTTGTTTTTTTAGCTTCGCGGTCAATTGCGTGTGCAGTTGTTGCCGCAACGCCTGGAAGCCGCGCCGCTCGTCTTGCAGGGTGAAACAGGCGTCCGCCGCTTGATTGACGGTGGTGAAGGGAAGGGCGAGTGCGGTCAGATGCGTCAAGGCAATGGGCGCGAGCGACAGCGTTACGCCGGGCCGCCCCAGATCGCGCTGCAATTCTGCCAACGGAGCCGAGGCATAAAGCAACGGGTGCGGCGGCTGTTCAAACAATTCCGCCAACAGCCCGGTCAACGCGGCGTGTGCAGCGGTCTTTGCTGCGCGGTGCGCCAATTCGGCGGCGTAAAGTTGCGTGAAGCCAAGCAGATGTTGTTGCGCGGCGGCGGCCAATCCGCCATTGGTTTCGTTGGCGAGTTTCGTCAAGGTTTCGGGCGAGACTGAAAACGGATCGAGCTTGTCAGGTGGCGGTGCGGGGTCGCGGTAGCTGTCGGGCAACGCGGCGACTTCGCGCAAGGTGGCGATGATGCGTTGGCCTTCGAGCAGGAAGACGTTGGCCGCGCGCCCGATCAACGCGCAGACCAGCGCGCGTTGCACCGGCTGGCCCGCTTCGTCTTCCGCCGCAAAGTTGAAGGTCACGACGCGGTCGTAGCCGAGTTTTTCTACGACCATCAGTTGCGCGCCGCCGAGATACTTTTTGAGCAGGGCGGTGAAGGCGATGTCGTTACGAGCTTCAACGCCGAACTGACGAGCCGAGCGCGCGGTCAGATACAGCGCCAAGCGTTGTGGGTCAGTCGCAAGATAGAGCAAGCGCCCATCGCGCAACCTGAAATCGAGCGCCAGATCCGTTGCGCCGAGTTGATAGACCTTACCCAGCCGCAGCCCGCTGAGCGTCGTGTTCAATTCGTTGGTGATTGCGTGCAAGAGGAAGTTGTCCATCGCGCGGCCAATCTACCATGAAATGTGCCAGGGAAAGCCGGAGAGCACGAAGGCAAAGTGCATGGAGTTCAGCCTTTAGGCTGTTTGGGCGCTTAACGCGCGCCGGACAAGCTAAAGCTTGAACTCCATGCATTTGTGCCGTTGGTTGGGATGAACTTGATGTGTGTTAAGGGCAGTCTCAATCCTCTGAGCGCCGCAACGTGATCGTCTGGCCCAGCGCATCGGCCAGGCCGCGTTGATATTCGGTGACGCGGGTGACGACGAAATTGAACGGCGGGCAGAGCAAGCCGAGGGTGCCGCCCAGTGCTTGCCACAAGCGGCGCTTGAACGGAATCGGCGTGCTGGCGTCGGTCAGATCCACACAACGCAGCCCGCACAGCGCCATGCCAAAAGTGCGGCCATTAAAACTGTAAGTGATGAGTTGATACAGGTAGACCACCACGGCCAGGATGCTGGCCATCAGGTACAGATCGCTCCAGCCCGGCGGGCCGTCCAGCGAGGTATAGGCGCCGAAGAAAGGCAGATAGGCCAGCGCGGCGGCTTCCAAATCAACCGCGCCCGCCAGCGCGCGTAACCAGATGGGCGCGGGTTTACCGATCCAGACGTTGCTTTTCTTGCCGGCATTGGCGTGCGTTTCGGCTTGTTGTTCTAACGCAATCAACGCGGGCGCGGCCAAGGCGGGCGTCACTGTTGGTTCAGCGTCCGGCGTTGCGGTGACGCTCGTTTCAGCGCTAACGGGTGTGGGCGCAGCTTCCGCCACGGCGGCGGCGGGTACGATGGCTTCCAGGCGCGCGCGCAATGATTCCGGCGTTGCTTGGCGCGGCGGTTGAGCAATGGAATTCGCATTGGTTGAAACAGTGCGCAGCGCAGGCGCCGATTCGGGCGCGGCGATTTCCGCCACAACGGGCAAAGTTTCTTCGACCGGCTCTTCGTCGTATTCCAGCGCGCGGGCGACGGCCTGGCCGCCGCTGTTACGCGGCATGCGCGGCAAGGGGCGCACAGTGGGCGGAACCTGTGTGCGGCGGATGCGTTTGAGCGCCGATTCGACGATCAATTGCGATGTCGGGTCTTCGGGTATGGCGGGCGGCGTGTGACCGTCGGCGGCGTCCTGGCGGCGTTGCTGATGTTCGCGCACTTTGGCGCGCGCCAATTCGCGCCAGGCCGGTTCACTGGGCGCGGTTTGTTGGGCCGCTTCGGTTTCAGCTTTAGGCTCAGCCTTGGGCTGTACGGGGAATTGCAGCAGCTTGGCTTCCGGCGCATAACGCGCGCGCACTCTGGCGGCAGCGGATGAAACGGCGCTGGCCGCTGGTGTCGCCTCGGTTGAAGCTGTTGGCGGTGTTGGTTCGGTTGGCGGGGAACCTTGGCGTTGCGCTTTCCATTTATCGGCGCGTTGCGCGGCGTTGTTGAAACCGCATTGCGGGCAGATCACACGACTGCCGGACAATGCACAGGCACACTTTTCACACTTCATGCTGGAAGGTTATCCTCAGTTGGGGCGGAGCTACCATGACAACTAACCCAAACACCTAAGCCAACCACACACCTACAGGCGCGTCTGGAACGTTCCGCGGAAGTTAATTCAATTGAGAATTGGAAATGTTAATGCCCGGAGTCGCGGCGGATACTAGCAAAGGGGTCTGGAGCGGTCAAGGCACGGTAATGCCGGGTGAATCTGAATTCGTAGCCTGGCGCGTAAAGGTGAGTGGCTCAAATGTCCAAACTTGAATGGAGTTTCGCATAATGAAACAGCGGCACAATGCTTTGGCTGAAATTCTGCAACTCGATCCCGAACGCGATC
>JAYUCP010000146.1:0-5672 GCA_043740245.1 Acidobacteriota bacterium
GGAACTGCGCCAGCGTGTGTAGATACACGTCAGCGTGCGTCAGGCCGAATTCAATGATCGAATTCATGGCGTTCAGGTACAGATTGCGATGCGTCATCATCACGCCCTTCGGCCTGCCGGTCGTGCCGGAGGTGTAGAGGATCGCCGCCGTGTCATTCTCATCAATCACTGCGGGCACGGGCGCATCAGCCGAAGCCGCCGCCAGCAACGTTTCATAGTCTTCCCAGCCAGCCGGACTCGCGCCTGCTTCATCGCCGCACACGATGAATCGCTCGATGCCGGGCAACTGCGCGCGGATGCCATCCACGGCCTCGGTCAGCCAATCTTCGACAATGACAATCTTCGCTTCGGCGTGATTGAGGATGTACTCGAAATCGCTGGCGACCAGCCGGAAGTTGATCGGCATATAGACCGCGCCAATCAGCGGCGCGCCGAAAAAGCCGTCGAGCAAGCGGTGGCTGTTTTGCGAAATGATCGCCACGCGGTCGCCCGCTTGCACGCCCAGCGCGCGCATCCAATTGGCCCAGCGGTTCACGCGTTCGCCAAATTGATTGTAGGTCAGCCGCAAGTCGCCCGACACGACGGCTTCGCAATCGCCGTAAACGGCCAGCGCGCGTTTTAGAAAATCGTATTCGTTGAGTGGAACGAGCACAGATGAAGTCTCCCCGCGTACCGTAGACTGTGCGAGTCTGCGGATGATTTGATGTTGTCCGGCAGGTGTGCGCCACCAGTCCGCCGCAGGCTGGACAGCCTACGGTACGGGTGGCAAGACGGCGCGCAGCTTAGCACAAAGCCCGCATTGCGAAAATTCAGCGCAACCGGCATCATCGCCATCCAAACCGGCACATGAAATCCGCCCTCGTCATCGAATCAAACTTCTCACTCGAAAGCCGCACGTTGTCACGGCGCACGGTTGAACTGCCCGCCCAGCCGGATTTCCTGCTCGTTTACTTCCCCGCATCAGCAACGCTGCGGCTGTTCAATCCGCACACCGCCTGCCAACTTGAACCGTTGCGCGGCGAAGCGCTGCTCGTGCGCCTCGCGCCGCAATTGCTGATCGAAACCGCCACGCGGCTGCGGCTGCTGCGCACGGCCTCGCAACTGCTCTTTCGCCACGCGGGCCAACCGGTCAGCGACGCCCGGTTGCGCGCGACGCTCGATGCCCTCGTCAATGAAATGGAGAGCGGCGCGCCCGGCTGGCGCGAAATGCTCGCGTCGGGCATACAGCAACTCAGCGTCCATCTGTTGCGCCGGCACATCAACGTGCAGCGTTCGGATGAGGTCGAATTGTCGCGCGTCGGCATCGTGGATCGCCGGTTGCGCCGCGCGCTTGAATTCATGCACGACAATTGCGGGCGCGAATTGTCGCTGGCCGAAATCGCGGGCGCGGCTTATCTGAGCGAGTTCCATTTCGCGCGGCTGTTCAAAAAGATCACCGGCGCGACGCCGCACGCTTATCTGGCGGCGTTGCGCAGCGAACGCGCGCGGCGCTTGCTGGCCGAGACCGATCTGAGCATCGGCGAGATCGGCGCGCGCGTCGGCTATACTAGCCAAAGCCACTTCACCAAAGTCTTTCGCGCGGCCAGCGGGCTGACGCCGAAAGCCTTTCGTGCGGCGGCCACCAAATTGAAGTGAGTGTCAGTAGCCCGACCGTGAGGAAGGGCAGGTGTCAAGTAAGACCGCTTGGGTCTGGCCGCAAAACCGCCCTCCCTGACGGTCGGGCTCTGACACGCCGCTGAATGAGTAGAAGTACCAAAGATGTCGAAGCAAATTTCTTTTCTCTGGCTGGCTTTACTGCTGTTGCACGCCGCGCTGCTCGGCGGCTGCGCGTTCAATTCCGATCCCCACACGAAAGCCGATCAGCAACCCGTCGTGCCGTTGCAAGACCTCGTAACCGGCGCCGGTTACGAAACCGCCAAACCGCTCGGCACGATCACCGATCCGCAACTCAACGAAATCTCCGGCCTCGCGCCCAGCCGCACGATGCGCGGTGTCTGGTGGGTGCACAACGACAGCGGCGATCAACCGCGTGTTTATGCCGTCAACAGCCGCGGCCAACTGCTGGCGAAATTCATGGTGACGGAAGCCAGGAATGTTGATTGGGAAGACATGGCAATCGGCCCCGGCAAGGATGGCAAACCGGCGCTTTATCTGGCCGACAGCGGCAACAACAGTTTGAGGCGCGGCGAATTGACGCTCTACCGCGTGGCCGAACCGAGCCTCGCCAAAGCTACGCCCAAAACCGTGCTGACCGGCGAGACCGAAGCCGCCGAGGCTTTTCCGTTTCGCTATCCCGACGGCAAGCACGATGCCGAGGCGCTCTTTCTCGATCCGCAAAGCGGGCGGCCTTACCTCGTGACCAAGAAGATGACGCCGCCCTGCGCGGTCTATCGCTTTCCGCTGCCGTTGCAGGCGGGCCAAACCGCGACGCTGGAAAAAGTCACGACGGGCAAGGCGCTCAAAGCGATTTCGCAATTGGCGCTGATCACCGGCGCGGCAACTTCGCCGGACGGCAAGCGTGTGGTGATCAGAACTTACTTCACCGCGCTGGAACTTGTGCGCACAGGCGGCAAGTTTGAGTCACTCTTTAACGCCGAACCACAAACGATCAAGGTTCCGTTGGAAAAGCAGGGCGAGGCGATCAGTTATACGCTGGACGGCAAAGCGTTGGTGACGACGAGCGAGACGGTACCCGCGCCGCTGTATCAACTCGTGCGGATGGGCAAATGAAGTAACGAGCAACGCAAAGGGTCAAATGAGTTTTCTTTTCTTCATTGACGAGAGCGGACAGGACCGGCGTGATTCGCCTTATGAGGTGCTGGCAGGTGTCGCGGTCGAGGATCGCGATCTTTGGAACCTCATCACGGCAGTGCAACAAGCCGAGGTCGAATGCTTTGGCCGCCGCTATTCGCGGGCAGAACACGAACTAAAAGCCAAACGAATCCTCAAAAGCAAAGTCTTTCGCCACGCTGTTCAGTTGCCGCCGTTTGACCCGGAGCAGCGGCGCGCCTTGGCGAAGGAGTGTCTGGACGCTGGCGACAAGGCGGGGCGCAATCAACTCACGGCACTGGCCCAAGCCAAGCTCGAATTTGTCAGGCAAGTGCTGCAACTTTGCGGCAGTTTCAGATGCAAAGCGTTTGCCAGCATTACTGCCCGCACCGCACTGCGGCCGACGGGAAACTTTTTGCGTAAAGATTACGCGTACTTGTTCGAGCGCTTCTTTTACTTTTTGGAAGATGTCGGCCTTGAGGCTTTGGGCTTGGTGGTGTTTGACGAGTTGGAGCGCTCGCAGAGCCATTTGCTCGTTGACCAGATGGCGCGTTACTTCCGCGACACACAGAAAGGGCGAATGAGGTCAGGGCGGGTGATTCCCGAACCATTCTTTGTTCACAGCGACCTGACCACGGGGATTCAGTTTGCCGATTTGATTGCCTACATCATCGCCTGGGGCGTGCGGGTCGAGCGGATGTCAGCGCCTGCGCGCCCTGAATTAGAAGAACTGGCGGAACTCGTTTGCGGCCTGGAATACCGCGCTAAAAGAGATATCGGCCAGAATAAGAATCAAACTGTGCGGAGCTTCAAACTGATTGAAGATTTACGGCCACGTACGGAGAGGTCTAGCAAGCCGTAAAAGAGAAAAGGCAATGCAGGGCTTGCGCCCCACAAAGCCTCCACGGGCAGTGTCGTCAGTACTGACGAGGTTGTCAATATCTTTTTCTATCTTTTTCTATTCGCCCTTCGGTATCGTCAGATTTGATGAGGTTGTCAACCTTGCGCCCGCCTCCGAACTCCGCCAAAATGCCGCCACATTGTTAGGTGCTTTAGAGTGGTCAACGTCCCCTGCGACTGGGCGTGACAAATCCAATCCAACATATTCAAGGAGCAAGCGGGCAACCTTGACCCGCGCTGGGAATACGTATGACTTTTGAACCGAAACATCGCAGTCACATCATCACTAACGGACGCGACCGTGCCCCCGCGCGTTCCATGCTGAAAGCCATTGGCTTCGACGACGAAGACCTCGCCAAACCGATCATCGGCGTGGCGCATATGTGGATCGAGACGATGCCTTGCAACTTCAACCACCGCGACCTGGCCGTCAAAGTCAAAGAAGGCATACGCGCCGCCGGGGCGACGCCGATGGAGTTCAACACCGTCTCGATCAGCGACGGCGTGACGATGGGCACCGAGGGGATGAAGGCTTCGCTGGTCAGCCGCGACCTGATTGCCGATTCGATTGAATTGGTCGGACGCGGCTACCTGTTCGACGCGATGATCGCGATTGTCGGCTGCGACAAAACGATCCCGGGCGCGGCGATGGGCTTGATCCGGCTGGATGTGCCCGCGCTGATCTTGTACGGCGGTTCGATTGCGCCGGGCCGTTTTCAGGGGCGCGATGTGACCGTGCAGGATGTTTTCGAGGCGGTCGGCGCGAATGCCGCGGGCAAATTGAGCGATGCCGATTTGCTCGAAATCGAGAACGTTGCCTGCCCCGGCGCGGGCGCATGCGGTGGGCAATACACCGCGAACACGATGGCGATGGTGATGGAATTCATCGGGCTGGCGGTAATGGGTACGGGCAGCGTCTCGGCGGTTGATCCGCGCAAGGAGCAAACCGCGTTTGAAGCCGGCAAGTACGTCGTGGATTTGCTGCGGCGCGGCACCCGGCCCAGCGACATCCTGACGCGCGCCGCATTTGAGAATGCGATTACCGGCGTGGCCGCGACGGGCGGTTCGACGAACGCGGTTTTGCATTTATTGGCAATGGCGCGCGAAGCGGGCGTGTCCTTGAACATTGACGATTTCGACACGATCAGCGCGCGCACGCCGCTGATTGCCGACCTGAAACCGGGCGGCAAATATACGGCGGTTGACTTGGGCAAGGCGGGCGGCATCGGCCTGGTTGCGCGCCGCTTGGTCGAAGGCGGCTACCTGAACGGCGAACAAATGACCGTCAGCGGCCTGACGATCAAACAGGAAGCCGAACTGGCCGACGAGACGCCGGGCCAGGACGTGGTGTATCCGACCAACAACCCGCTCAAACCGAACGGCGGCTTGGTCATCCTGAAAGGCAACCTCGCGCCCGAAGGCTGCGTGCTGAAGCTGTCCGGTTTCGAGCGCAAACAGCATCGCGGCCCGGCGCGCGTCTTTGAATGCGAAGAGGACGCCATGCACGCCGTCACGCAAAAACAGATTCAGGCCGGCGATGTAGTGGTGATCCGCTACGAAGGGCCGAAGGGCGGCCCCGGCATGCGCGAGATGCTCGGCGTGACGGGCGCGATCGCGGGCGCGGGCCTGGGCGAAACTGTCGCGCTCATCACCGACGGCCGCTTCAGCGGCGCCACGCGCGGTTTCTGTGTTGGCCACGTCGCGCCCGAAGCCGCCGTGCGGGGCGCGCTTGCCGCCGTGCGCGAAGGCGACATCATTGACATTGACATCGCCAAGCGCAGCTTGCGTGTTGAATTGACCGACGACGAAATCGCAGCCCGGCTGGCGGAATGGCGAGCACCGGAGCAGCGATATAAATCAGGGGTGTTTCACAAATACGCCGCGCTGGTTTCGTCGGCAGCCGAAGGCGCGATCTTGCGCGCCCAGTAAGCAGCGAGAGTGAGAAAGCTTGCGCACGAGAGCATGGAGTTCAGGCTTCAGCCTGTGTCGGAGATCACGAACTC
>JAYUCP010000147.1:0-14001 GCA_043740245.1 Acidobacteriota bacterium
CTCGATCTCTGGCAAGCAGTGCGTGAACGGAAACAAGAGTACGCGCGCATCAAACCCTTGTTGGCGGCTTGAAGCCCGCAGCCGGGCAAAAAAAGAGCGAAAGCCGCGTAGTGTGTTAATCGCGTGCGGCTTTCGCTATCCAGAGAGAAAAGAAAAACTTGTTCAGTTACCGCCTTTGGCGAGCTGAATCCTAACCAAGGCGCGCTCTAATTTCAATTCGGCGCTCTGAAAGTCCACGCCCTCGGCGCGGGAGTTGATGGTTTGCTCGGCGCTCTCGCGGGCGCGCTGGGCGCGGGCCAGATCAATCTCTTCCGGTTTTTCGGCCACGTCGGCCAGCACCGAGACCTTGTCGGGCAGGACTTCCATAAAGCCGCCGCTGACGAACAATTGTTTCTTCTCAGCGCCGCGCCGATACGTGAGCACGCCGGTCTTCAATTGCGAAATGAGCGGCGCGTGCTCGGGCAGGATGCCCAGTTCGCCATTGGCGCCGGGCACGACGATCTCATCCACCGTCTCGCGCAACGCCAGCTTTTCAGGAGTAATAACTTCGAGTGTCAGTTTATCTGCCATAGGTTGAGTAGTCGGTAGTCGGTAGTCGGTAGTCGGTGGTCGGTTTTCACCGTCTTTAACCGGCTACCGACTACCGACTACTGGTTTACATCTTCTTCGCCGCCTCAATGACCTCATCAATCGTGCCTTTGAGGTAAAACGCCTGTTCGGGGATGTCGTCGTGCTGGCCGTCCACGATCTCGCGGAAGCCGCGAATCGTTTCCGCGAGGGGCACGAGTTTGCCTTCCAGCCCGGTGAATTGGGCCGCCACGAAAAACGGCTGCGAGAGGAAGTTTTGAATCTTGCGCGCGCGCGCCACCGTCAGCCGGTCGTCTTCTGACAACTCATCAATGCCCAGGATGGCGATGATGTCCTGCAGGTCTTTGTAGCGCTGCAAAACCTTCTTCACATCTTGCGCACAGTTGTAATGCTCTTCGCCCACGATCTTCGGATCGAGAATGCGCGAGGTCGAAGCGAGCGGATCAACCGCCGGGAAAATCCCCAACGCCGCGATGTCGCGCGAAAGCACGGTCGTGGCGTCCAAGTGCGCAAAGGTCGTGGCCGGCGCCGGATCGGTCAAATCGTCAGCGGGCACATAAACGGCTTGCACCGAAGTAATCGAACCCGTCTTCGTCGAAGTGATGCGTTCCTGCAACTCGCCCATCTCCGACGCCAGATTCGGCTGATAACCCACCGCCGACGGCATACGGCCCAACAGCGCGGATACTTCCGAACCCGCCTGCGTGAAGCGGAAGATGTTATCAATGAAGAGCAGCACGTCCTGGCCCTGATCGCGGAAGTATTCGGCCACGGTCAGCCCCGACAACGCCACGCGCAAACGCGCGCCGGGCGGTTCGGTCATCTGGCCGTAAACCAGCGCCACTTTCGATTTGGAATTGTCTTCGTCATTGATGACGCCGCCCTCGCGCATTTCGACCCAGAGGTCGTTGCCTTCGCGCGTGCGTTCGCCCACACCGGCGAAGACCGAAAAGCCGCCGTGCGCCTTGGCGATGTTGTTGATCAATTCCATGATCGTGACGGTCTTGCCCACGCCCGCGCCGCCAAAGAGGCCGATCTTGCCGCCCTTCAAAAAGGGCTGGATCAGGTCAATCACCTTGATGCCGGTGGCCAGCATCTCCAGCGAAGTTGATTGCTCCTCGAAACTGGGCGCGTGGCGGTGAATCGGGTAATGATCGGTGGCGATCACGGGGCCGCGTTCGTCCACCGGGTCGCCGATGACGTTGATGATACGGCCCAGCGTGCCATTACCGACGGGCACCTTGATTTGGTCGCCCGTGTCGAGCGCGCGCATCCCGCGCACCATGCCGTCGGTCGGCAACATCGAAACCGTGCGCACGCGGCTTTCGCCGAGATGCTGCTGGACTTCACAGATGACGTTGATGGCGCGCGGCACGTCGAAACCTTCGCTGGTGATGCGCAACGCCTGGTAAATCGGGGGCAGGTGGCCTTCGGGGAACTCCACGTCTACCACCGGGCCGATGATCTGCACGACCTTGCCGGTGATGCCATTTGCAGTAGACATACTTGCTTTGCTTGCTCCTTACGTTTGGATAAGAACCTGAATGAACTGCTGCTGTGTTGCCAGCGGCCAAACGGCTGCGGCAACACGCGCGCAGTGAGAAAAACAGTGCTTTTACGAAGCGGGGAGTCTACACGCGGCCTCGAATTTTTGCCAGCGGGTCGGAAAAGAAAGAAAAGAAAAGTTGCCAGATGGATAGACGCCTGTTGCCTGTGACAGTTGCGCGGGTTTATCTTCACGGCATCCATAGACGAGAGGGGACGAAAGGCAGGATAACCAAAATGAACGCAACACAACAAGAACGGCTTGCGCCGGAAATCATGCAAGCCATCATTGCCCAAGCCATGGCGCGTGGTTTATCGGTCAATGACTATTTGCAAACCGCGCTTGGCCTGGGCAACGGAAGCGGTCGCGTGGTTCCGCAGCCAGCGCTTTCAGAAGAATCGCTACGCGCCGCCGATGAACGGCTCTTTGCTTTTAGCGGGGCGGTGAACAGCGGCGATCCGGCTGCTTGCGATAATGTAAGGCTCGATGCCGACTTGGCGCGTGGCAAGGAGAGCACAGAGCCGCAGTCTTGCCCGGCAGTACAACCTGCGCGCAATGAAGCAATGTTTGCCGTCCTTCAACGCAGCGCACAGCGGCGCAAGAATATGCCGGTCAGCGGTTCGACGGCGGCAACCTTGAAGATCATTCGCGAAGGCCGCGCGGGAGCGATGTATGGCTATGAGCCAACCGACACCGAATAAACCCGGCGCTGTTGTAATTGATGCGAACATCCTGATTTCCATCTGTTCCAACGAACCAGGCTGCCTCACTGCGGAAAACACGCTGGCGGATTACACCGCCAAACAATGGGTTTTCTATGCGCCAGCCGTGATCCTGACGGAAGTGCAGTTTGCCCTTTGCCGCAAACTACAGGGTGGGGAAATTGACGCCGCCACGCATCAATAAGCCCTTGACGATTTTGCCGATTATGTTTCTGTGATTTCCCCGCCGCCGCGCGGTGATGCTGCCTTGTTCCGGCGCGCGGAAGAACTGCGGAACGGTTATAGCTGCTTGCATTCCGCTGATTGTTTTTATCTCGCCTTGACCGAGGAATTAACCCAACACAGCCCGGCAGAGTTGCTGACGTTTGATAAGCAGCTCGTGAATGTTGCTGCCAAGAACGCGGCTACTGTAAAAGTCAATTTGCTTCCTTCGTAATTGGTTAAAGTGTGGGCCAGGGGCGATTAAGCAGTGCGTCAACGACCTCATCCGTTTCACCGCGCACGCCTTTCAGCACGGGCGCTTTCAGGACGACTTGTTGCAGGGTGGCGAGGGCTTTGGCGGGATTGCGTTGGGCTGAGACGGTGTTGGCAAGAATGGAAAGTAACCCTTGCCCGGCGGGAATCTGTTTGGGCCGCCAGTGGGCACCTTTTGAATAGTTAGTCACTAAGACTAATCCTACAGGCAACGGTTTCTTTCCCTGCGTAGCCCCTATGCCTGTGGCAGGTACTCTGGCTTGCCTTTCACCAATCTTCCTGCCCACGCTTATTGGGAGAAGATAAGGGTGTACACGTCCCTTCTTATCTATCAGAGCATACTCATCTGAATAGTAAGTTGCTCCCTCTTTCAAAAATGCCCTAACCAAACTGCTTTTTCCACTCATAGAGCGACCAGGAATCATAATTGCCTTGCCTTGCCAAGCGATCACACCTGCGTGTACAAAAACTCGATTACTTGCCATTTCTGCGACAAGCAATTGAATGGAATTTTCAAAGGTGTCGAGAGCCATGTCTAAGTCAAATGTACGTGTCAGTCTTGTGATGTTGTTGTAAAGCAAATGATATTGCTTGAGTCCAGGTCGGCTACCTGCGCCCCCAACTTTAAGTGAATAGATAGTTTCGACACGGTTATCCGTTACTTGCTTCCAGCCTATTGGCAAGCGCATGCGCAATTCTTCTAAAATAGCTGCGTTATTGGTTCGAACTCCAATACGCGTGCCATATGCATCAAATGAAAATCCAGCCACCCAACCCAGGCGGTCAAGTTTGTTCATTCAAGTTGAAGGAATTCTTAAGTAAGGAAGCATAAGTTAGTTGCCGAACAAAGAATCGAAATCAATTAGTGAAATCAGGGTTGCCAGAACCAAAACACTCGAAATGATTTCGTCAATACTTGGCAGTGTTGAATGATCGTTTTCGACAATCGCCTGGGAATTATGTACAGCATAAAGCCACACAAGTCATCGGCGGGGTACATTGCGCATCAATGGTGCAAGGCATATTACAGGTATTTGCAGCAGCGGCAGGTGGAATCATTGCTGAGGCAACCAAAGGGATAACAATCCCCGCCACCTTCCCAAACCGCCGCGCCGCCTCCCGCCGTGAAATCAAATTACCCGGCGTTTGCATCCGTCCTTCCAACAACCGATTCCGCTCCAACTGCTGCAACGCCAGCCAGACGACTTGCTCGTCAACCGTTGTATTCAATTCCTGCGCGATCAACTCGCGCAATTGGCTGACCGTAGTCGCGCCGTCACAATTCTTCCAGACCATGCTGGCGACGCGATTCAGGCTGTGCGCCTTGTTGCGCTCGGTGTCGTAAATCACCAACTCATCGTTGAGCGGCGAGAAAAGCAGCCCTTCCTGGCGGGCGCGCGGCAACTGCTGTTTAAGAGTGGTAGTAGGCATTGTTCTCTCCTGGTTTAAGTAAATCAGGCACGCTGCTGCGGCTATCAGCCCGGGCGTTATTTCCTGATTTAGTGGCGCTCTGGTTTTACACTTGGCGCGGCTTAAATTGCGGATGCTTTTTTTAGACGGTTTGAGGTTGTGGGAGGCACTCCAACAACCGGGGATGATAGTAATGCGGTAACTGTTCGCTTGTTTCAAGGTAGCGCTTCCGTCACATCGTATAAAAAATGCCGGTTAAGCCGCTAACCAAACGAGCGCAGTCTATGCACGGAGGCAAAGCCTGTCAATCAGGAAATGCATTGGCACGCGCTGTCCGGCTTCTGTTCCCACGAGAATGCATTGATTTCAACCAGGACTTACGCAGAAGCACCGACAAACGAAGCGCAAGAGCACGGGCGGCAGCCTGCATTCGTGTTCTCCAACGCAGGCTGCAGCCTGAACTCCATGCTCTTTTGCGTAAAGTCCTATCAACGCTTCAACGCAGCTTCATTGTCGGATCGCCGAACAGCACATAGGTATTCCGCACGTCAATATCCGTCACTGCTTGGCGCGCGGCCGTGACTGCTTCGCCCAGCGTTTTACCTTGCCCAAACAAGCTCTGATAAAGCGCCATGTTGAACACGAATTGCGGTGACGGTTCATTCAGCCCACTCGACGCCACTACCGCAAAGGCCCCGCCCGGCGCGTCCAACAGCACGGCTTCGCTCAGGCTGGTTAGCGTGGGGTCGAGGAAGTAGCCGTTCAGACAGGTCGTCATCACGAACAGGCTGGGCGCCGTATTCGTGAGTGACGCCGCGTCCTGGGCGCGCAGCAATCCGTCGCCGGTCCAAACTTGCGTCGAGCCGTGACCACCCCAGTTCACTATCAGCGGTTTGTTGAGGTTGATCGCGTTCAGGATTTGCGCGCGCACCTGATCGGGCGTGCCGGGGTCGCGGTTGATGAATTGTTTCGTCATCAGTGGCAACAACGCCGCGGCATATTGCTCCGCTTGCGCCCGGAAATCCACGCCGTCCCTGAGGCGGTCCGACACCAGCAAGCCGGGACGCGGCGCGCTGGCGCTGGGTTTGAAGGCGAGTATCTTCGTCACCAGCGCGTCGGCTTGCGCGGCCGTGCGCACGGGCAGACGGCCCAGCGCGAGTTCGGGCAAGCCATCGCCGTCGGCATCGGCCAGCCAGTTGTCGAGCGCGGTTTCAAAATACGTCGTCGCGCCCAGCCTGGTCGGCACGAAATCCGTGTTGCCCAGGCCCAGATAATCGCGCGGATCGGTGGAGGCATCGCCGATGAGCAGCGCGTATTTGGGTTTGACGAGCCAGGTCGTGCGCGCCGCCGTCAACAGGTCTTTGACGGCCTGCGGTGATTTCGCGCCAAAGCCGAATTCATCATAGGCATCCTCGACATCCACCACGGCCACGCGCATTTCGGTCAGGCGGCGCATTACAGCCAGCCGGTTCGCCGCCGTCCAGAAATCACGATGTGTGACAATGACCAGATCAGCGGCGTTCAGCTTGGCGCGCCAGTTCGAGAGCGTGTTGAGTTTGACACTGGCAGCGCGTTCAAACTGCTGGTCACCTAGCGCCAGATAACGCGCGCTCTGATCACCCTGCAACGCGAACCCATAGCCATTCCCCGCCGCTTGCACTTTGACGGTAAGTTCGCGCGCCGCGTCGTCGTTGGCGCCTAATTCCAACACACGAATGTTCGGCGTGCTGAATCCACCCACAAATGCCGTCTGGCCGCCGCCCAGGCTAAAGCTCAGCGCGTCATCAACGGCCACGTAGCTGCGCTGATAGCTCAGCCGCACGCTCTCAACCAGGCTGATGTCGGCGCTGCTCGCCACCGCCACCAGGCGGATTTCGTTCACGCCATCGAGCAGCAGGTTGGTCGGCACGTTCAGCGTTGTCACGAAGCGCGCCCTGCCGGCAAAGGTGAGCGTTCCGCTGGCAGTGCCATTGACTTCGACGTTGACGGTATGCGGCTGTTCGGTCACGCCTTGCAACACGAATTCGAGCGCGGCGCTGTCCGCCGTTCGATCGAGAAAGCGCGTCGTCAATTTCTGCACTGCGGCGTTCGTGCTGATCACTGGACCGAACCAATTCTCGGCCTCGCCGTTGAACAAGCTGGAAAAGTAGATCAGCCGCTCCTTGCGTTCGACCGTCGAGCGAAAGCTCGTCGCAGTGGGCGTCTGCGCCGCTTTGGCCGGACGCGCATCGAGGCGCAACCCTTGCCCCGGCCCTGCTTTCAGCCAGTAAATGCGCGTGTCAGTCGCTGGCAGGTCGAGGGCGCGTCCATAAAATTCCAGGGAATCGAGGCTGTTCCCCTTGCCCGCGACACGCATGGGGACTTCAACTCCATCGGCGAAGAGTTGCAGCAACGCCGGATTGAAGTTCGCGTTGAAGCCCGCCGCCGCCAATTCCGCCGCCGATACGCGATACCAGCCGGTTTTGCGCACGGCCAGCTTGACCGCCATTTCATTCGGCAACGTCCACACTGCCTGGCCCGCTTGCGCCAACAGCAGCGGCGCGGGCCCGCCCGCCCCAGTCTCCAAGCCATCCACCTTACCAAGCTCGCCACCGTTGGCCGCCCACTCCTGTTGCGTGTCCTGATTGGCGCTCGCATTCAGGTCTGGGAGTAACAACACCTGCCGCCCGGAGATGTCGCGCGGATTAAGCTTACCGCCAGACGTCGCGCCGCCGTTGGCATAGACCGGCCCGTGCCAGGTGCTCACACCATTCGTGTCGACCGCTTCCAACCAATAGCCCGTACCCGCCGTGCCCCGCGCATCCGTCCAGGCGTAGCCATTGCCCGCCGTCAACACCGTGCGCCCGCCCGCCAGCAAGGCCGAACCGGCCACCAGCGCGGGATTGAGCTTGACGCGCTTGCCGCGTTCGTCGCGGTAAATGTTGAAGCCCAGGTTGTCAGCTTCGTAACCAGTGCGCCATTGCAGGGTCGTGCCGCCCCTGGCATTGCCAGCGGACGTAAAGGCAATCAACTCGACCGCCGTCGGCGCGCCTGCCACGACATCATCCTGATCGGCTTTTGTGTTGTTGGCCGGGGTCGGATCGGACATTCCCGCTGGAGCCGTGACCGTCGCCGTGTTTGTCACGTTCGACATGACCGCCGCACTGTCAGCCACCTTCACCCTCACGGTGATGACAAGGCTGCCCAAAACTGGGAAGGTTGGTATCACCACCGTACCCGCTTCCAGGTTAGCGATGTTCAACTGGCCTGCGCCATTGCCCAAGACCGGACAAACCGCGCTACCCGCTGACGTGCAAGACAAAATCAACAGCTTCGTCAAGTTCGCCGCCGCCGGGTCGCTGATCGTCGCGCCATTGGCTGACGACGGCCCGTTGTTGGTCACTGTCAAGGTGTAGTTCATTATTGACCCAGCAGTAATCCCCGCCCTGTTGTCAGTCTTGTCAATTGAGAGGTCGGCCTGTGGTGCCGCCGTGACGCTCGCCTGATCGTCCTCCGCCGCGATGTTGTTGTTCGGTGTCGAATCCGGATCGCTTAGATTCGAGGCCGTCACCTGCGCGGTATTCGTGTACACCCCGCTCCCAAGCACCGTCGCCACGATCTGAATGTTTGCGCTCGCTCCGTTGTTGAGCGTACCGACCGTCCAGACTACCGCTACCGTTCCACTCACGGAGCCCTGGCTCGGCGTCGCGCTCACGAAGCTGTAACCGCTCGGCAACTGGTCGCCAACCACTACACCCGTCGCATTGCTTGGCCCGGCGTTGGTCACCGTCACCGTAAAGGTCACGTTACTGCCCACATTCGGCGTCGCATTGCTGACCGTTTTGGTCAGGCTCAGGTCTGCCAATACAGCGTTTGTGACCGTGTTTGTATTGGTTGCCGGTATCCCAGTACCGCTGTAGGTTGCAAAATTGCTGATGCTGGTGGCAGGGGCCGTAATATTATTGACCGTTACCTTGAAACTCACGATAGCTTTGTTATTAGGGGCTGCCGCAAAATTAGCAATCGTTCCGCTCGCCGCGCCCGTGCTATGAATCTCTTTCGCCGCAGCGTAAGGCATAGCTCCGGCGACATCGGCGACAGCAACTGCATTCAACGTTGTGCTGCCAGCCACATACGTCGTGTTTGCCGGGATCGCATCCGTCAGCGTCATACTTGTCGCCGCGACAGTGCCCGTATTCGTTATCGTGATTGTGTAAGTCAGCAGCGTGCCGGGGGAGACTGCCCCCGTCGGAGAAACTTCTTTCAAGGCCGTAAGCTGGACCGTGACGGCTGGATCAAGCGGGCCGTATTTATTGTTATTAGACCCACCGGCGACAGACGTAATAGGCAGGATCAGAGGCAGAGCTACGCTCAGTCTTTTACAGATAGTGTAAGTGATCGTGTAGGTCTTATCTGGAGCCGACAACCCCTCAACAAAGAGTTTGTCGTTGACCCCGCCTACAGGCCCACCGGTATAAACGATATTGACGCCTGTCAACTCGTAGGCATCGGCAGGCCAGTTCGGGGCGGCGGCAGGTGTATAAGTGATATTGTTATTGTTGTGGCTTCCGACGATGCCTGTTGTTCCGGTTGTAGTCACGGTGAAACATGCGTTGGTATCACCACTGATGCTAACCGATTGAGGCTTATTTTGGCTCGCACTAACTAAATCTTCAACTGTATAGCCGAAGACATTTCCTCCACAAACAAGAGTTCCGCCGGTTGGATTCCCGTTAAAGAGTTCAACGGTCTGGTTCTGCGCCGTGACTGTCTCGCCGCTCGCTTTGACGTAGAAATAGACGTTGGCGCATTGGTTTATCGCCAGTGGTCCGATGTGATAAAGCCCATCTTCATTGGTTCCGAGTGTGACAATGGCACCGGAAGTAGTCAGCTTGACCCAGGCGTCGGCAATTGCGGCTCCCGTATCATTACATACCTTGTAACCGACATACTGCGCCGAAACAGTCGAGAGGGTGGCAGTATCGATGTAAAGAAATGATGAGGACAGTCGCGTGACAGTCATGCCGCCGCATGCGAAAGCTGCGGGTGACGCGGGGAAAGCTACTGCTGCCGAGGCAGTTTTCGTTGAGTTTGCCACGCCCGCAGTGCGGAGGGATTCGTGGCCGATCAGCCGCTCGAACACGCCGTTGAAATAAGCAGGCGTACTGCCGGTGACAAAAGCCACCGCCCGTGCGCCGCGCGGCGTGCCACTCATCAATGTGACAAGCGCCAGCAACAAGACGGCCAGCAAGACCAATAACCGGGGGGTGAGGGACAGCGGGAGTTTGGGATGCTTCATGGTAATTCTCCAGCGAACCTGGACCGGACGTTTCGCTTCCGCGCTGGGGCTGGTGAGGCCTATGCTTGAAAGTTCGCCGTCACTAAATCCATGTTCAAAGTAATCAGGGCAAGTTTTTGAGGAACCGCCAACCCGCAAAAGCGAGCGCATCTGAGCGCGGCTCTTGCGGTGTCGGCAATCGGGGAAAACGGGCCGCAGCTTTAACAGCCGAAGCAGGATTAACCTATGTTGTTAAAGCGGCTCGCACTGAATGCGCGAGTCTTGGGGTAACAAACATATTGCTCTCCTTGAGGATGAATGGGAGGCAGTGCCCTTGAAAGGACAAAACAGCTTTGCCATCCATCTGATCGAAATGCGAGGCTGTGCCGACAAGCCGATGTGCCACGCGGTCGCGCGCGCAATACGCAGCCTGCCAAACACAAATTGATCTGATGGGGGGTAACCCGTGCCGGACTTAATCTAAATTGTTCGCTAGGATTGAAACGAGTGGGAAGGTTCAGAGGATTTATCCGGTGGTAGCTTTGCCCGTTCACCTACACCTACTATGTCGCTCACCTTGGCTTACCGGAATCAATCGGGGCACCGTCTTGGACTTCCGCTGTCAGCGTAGTCGCGACGCCGACAGCGGAGTTTTTAGCACAAGCTTCCTAATTTGCCAAACAAAATATTAGATTCGGTTTTCAGTTTGGTGTAGGACAAACGCCCAGCAGCGGTACGGCAGTGCGCCTGTCCAGTTGCATAACGACCCGGCCATAAAAATTTCTTGCCAAGCTAGGCCACGAGTGCTATTTTCCGCGCCGCATCCTACCCAATAGTTCTCTTTCTTGCAGTATCAAGCGCGCGCGCAGAAACACTCTCCTACTGCCGCGCAGCCGACCCACGAAATCGGTACTGAACTTCTAAAGTTGCGGGAAAAGTGACAGGCGGTTGTGTCGCCAACACACCCATTAGCCCAACTTGCCCGAACCGCTCGCAACGGCCACATCACACCGATGACTGTCGCGCGACAGCCATCCTCGCTCTTTTGCAGTACAGTTTCGCCAGGTACATTCCGACAAGTTCCGTTCGCACCACGCGGCACGTCCGGAAGGCTTACGCTTTCCCAAGGCATGCTTCATTTCACCCCGCTTTGCCCGCACAAAGTCCACGGCCCGGAACCCATGGACAATGACACCTCGGCGTATTTCCTCTAGACGCAGATCAGGTTTGGAATGGAGTAAATGGTGATGGGATACCTTCGTCTACGATTCTCGATGCTCATTGTAACAATCACGCTCGCGGCAACTGTCTTAGCCCAAGACACGCCCAGCCTCTTTTTACAAACCGACACGCCCGCTCCGCACGGAAAAAACGGCACGGCTGCCAGCCGCTTCGATGCCCGGCTGGCGTTGATTGACGGCGGCGCGGCAGAATTTCAACTACAACTACCCGACGGCCCCGTCATCGTGTTGCGCAAAAGCGGCCACGAACGGCGCGGCGCTGGCAATGCTGTCTGGCGCGGGGTGACCAAAGACGGCAGCGAGTTGCAAGCAGTCCTCACCGTCAAAAACGGTTTGTTGGCCGGCGCCTTGCGCAACGGCCAGGAACTTTATGAAATCCGCCCCACCGCCGACGGCGGTCACATCATCGAGAAACTCGATCCGGCCAGCTTTCAGCCCTGCGCCGAGAGCGTCGGGCCAACCCGCACCGAGGCGCCCAACCAC
Organism: Acidobacteriota bacterium; assembly: GCA_043740245.1. GTDB lineage: Bacteria > Acidobacteriota > Blastocatellia > RBC074 > RBC074 > JACPYM01. Next base: position 11,722 of record JAYUCP010000147.1, read on the forward strand.
GAACAGGAACTGCAACTCCGCACCGAGGCCATGCTGGCCGCAACCCCGGTCGAAATTCAGTTGCTTTCGGTTTACACCACGGCGGCCAAAACCGCGGCCGGCGGCACTGCCCAGATCGAAGCCACGATTCAGGCGGCCGTGGACAGCGCCAACGCAGTTTTTGTCAACAGTCAAGTCAATGCGCACTACACCCTGGTGGGCACGGCCGAGGTCAGTTATGCCGAAGCAGGCAACATGTTGGACGATTTGAATTGGGTGCAAGCCGACGCGGGAGTCGCGGCGCTGCGTGATCAATATGGCGCGGATTTGGTCTCAATGATCGTCAATAACGGCGGCGCCTATTGCGGGCTGGGCTTTGCTATGCGCACGCCGGGTCCGGGCTTTGCGAATTTAGCCTTTCAAGTAACGGCGCGCAGTTGCGCCGTCGGCAACCTGACCTTCGCGCACGAGCACGGCCACAACCTGGGCATGGAGCACGACCCGGCGAACGGCGTCTTGCCGCAGTATGCGTCGTATCCCTGGTCATTCGGCCATTTCGGAAATGGCAGCTATCGCACGGTGATGTCGTACAACAATCAATGCACGGCGGGCTGTGCGCCCATCCCCTACTTCTCAAATCCGAACCTCAGCTATCAAGGCATGCCGCTGGGCCTCGCCGACCAACGCGACAACGCGCGCACGGCCAACGCCACCGCCAGCATCGTCGCCAATTTCCGCGCCCCTGCGAACGCGGTGCCAGGTACACCGGGCAATCTGCTCGCCAACGCCACTTCCAGCGTTGAGATACTGTTGAACTGGGCCGACAATTCCACCAACGAAACCGGCTTTCGCATCGAGCGTTCAAACGACGGCACGAATTTCGCCGCCCTCACAACCGTCGGCGCTAATGTGAACGGCTATTCTGACACTGGCATCGCGCCCGCGACGACTTACTATTACCGCGTCGCCGCCTTTAACAACAATGGCGATTCAGGCTTCAGCAATGTGGCCAGCGCCACGACCGTCAGCGTGCCGCCCGCTGCTCCGACCAATTTGACAGCCGCTGCGGTCGCCCCCGCACAGATCAATCTGAGTTGGAGCGATAACGCCGGGAATGAAACCGGTTACAAGGTAGAGCGCTCACCGAACAACAGCACTTGGGCGCAAATCGCGCTGCTCGGCGCGAACGCCGCGTCATACAACGACACCACGGTCAGCGCCGCCACGTTGTATTACTACCGCGTGCGCGCCACAGGCAGCGGCGGCGATTCGGCCTATTCAATGGCCGCGAGCGCCACGACGCCCGCTCCTCCACCCGCCGCCCCCAGCAACCTGACCGCGCTGGCGACGGCCAGCACACAAATCAATTTGACCTGGAAGGACAATGCCGCCACCGAGACCGGCTATCGCGTTGAACGTTCGAGTGACGGCGTCAATTTCACAACGGTTGCGCTGCCCGGGGCCAATACCGTGAGTTTCACTGACAGCACCGTAACCGCGCCCGCACTCTTGTCGTACCGCGTGCGCGCCTTTAACAGCGGCGGCGATTCGGCGGCGGCCAGCGCAACGGTCAATTTGCCCGCCAACGGTTTGGCCGCGCCGTGGGCCTTCGCCAATATCGGCGCGGTCGGCGTGAATGGCAGCGCGGGCGCGTACAACGGCATTTACACGGTGCGCGGCAGCGGCATCATGAGCGGCAGGGCAGATAACCTACTTTTCGCGTATCAAACTTTGAACGGCGACGGAGAGATCAAGGCGCGGCTATGCGCGCCGCAAAACACCGGCACGAATGCGCGCCTGGGCGTGATGATCCGGGATAGCCTGAAGGCCGATTCACGTTACGCGTTCATAGGCATTGATGGCGGGGCGGTCTTCCGCTGGATGCAACGCAGCACGCCCGGCGGAAACACCACGGCAGCCGACAATGGTAGCGGCACGCCGCCGCAATTGTGGGTCCGGCTGGTGCGCACCAACAACATCATCAACGGCTATAAATCAGCGGACGGTCTAACCTGGACGCTGGTCAATACGGTGAAGCTGCAGGCAGGCACGAACATTTATATCGGCCTGGCCGTCAGTTCGGGCGCGAGCGCGGTCTTAAATACTTCGGTGTTCGACAATATCACTGTCATGCCTTAACCACACTTGTTGGTCTTGCCGCACGACCCATTCGCCACGCTAAAAACGCCGGGCACGAAGAAGTAACAGAAACTGCTGGCTTTCTTCGTGCCCGGCGTTTTTTTAAGAGCAACGCTGCCTTAGGCCCGAATGGTTTTATTTCCGGTAGTGGCTAAGTTGGTG
>JAYUCP010000148.1:0-5660 GCA_043740245.1 Acidobacteriota bacterium
GATCACGCCGGGGTTGCGCGCGTCGTCTTCCTTGATCTTGAAGACGATCTTCATCAGGTCGGAACCGATGTCGGCGATCTTGGTGAAGATGCCGCCCGCGATACGCAGCGCCGCCGCGCCCAGCGATTCACCGATGGCGAAACCGATAAAACACGGCCCGGCGTAATCGCCAGGAATGAAGAGCAGGATGCAAAGCATGATGAGCAGTTCGACCGAGATCAGCATCATGCCGATGCTCATGCCGGCCTTGAGCGGGATGGCGTAAATCGGATAAGGCTTGCCGCCGAGCGAGGCGAACGCCGTGCGCGAGTTGGCGAAAGTGTTGACGCGGATGCCGAACCACGCGACACCGTAGCTGCCGCCGATGCCGATCAGGCTGAAGATCAAAATGATGGCGACCTTGTACGCGGGGAAACCGACCAGGAAGCCGAAGTAGAGCACGATGATGACGGCGATGAAGGCTTCGAGGATCAGGATGAACTTGCCCTGCGTGACCAGATAGGTTTTGCAGGTCTCATAAATCAGCTCGGAAATTTCGAGCATGGATTTGTGCACGGCCAGCCGCTTGAGCTGCGAGTAAATCCTCAGGCCGAAGATCATGCCGAGCAGTGAGACGAGGATGCCGACCATCAGCAATGAGCGCCCATTGGTGCCGCCCATAAAGGTGACGGTCGAAAGATCGGGCAGTTTCAAATTGGCTTCGCCGCCGGGCCGATGCGCCGGTTCTTGTGCGAAAGCCACCAGGGTGTTGAGAGCGAAAAAGGCGGCGCCTGTCGTCAATACAGTGAGTTGACGGCGCAGCAGCGCGAGACCGAAACCAGGTTTCGTTTGGTGCATAGGTGATTGAACCTCTTGTTTTACGAAATTGACGTCCTTAGACAAAAATTGAATGACGGAATGAGCGGCGGATTATAGACGAAGCAAAAGCGGCTTGAAAAGCGCGGGCGGGCGCAGCGGTGATTGTTTTGGTAAGACCGGCTGGCGCGCACGGTTTGGTGAACCCGCAACGGGTGTCTATAATCCCGCTTCCCTAACGCCGACATTGACCGAATTAGAGGAGAAGGAAATGCCTAAGATCGCTGACATCGAATATACCCCCAACCCAAATGCCGTGAAATTCATTTTGAAAGAGCCGGTGACGGCTGGCACATCGCGTTCTTATCAAAACGCGCTGGCCGCACAGGGCGATGCGCTGGCCGCCGCGTTGTTTGACGTGGGCAACGTGACCTCTGTCTTTTACATGGATCGCTTCATCACGATCAACAAAGAGGATCACGTTGACTGGGAAGAGATGCTGCGCAAGCTGGCCGAACCGATTCGCTCAGCGGCAGCGGTAACAGAAGTGGCGGCGGCAACAACGGTGGTGGAAAGCAAACCGGCTTACGTGCCCGGCGAAAATCCGCTGCTCGACCAAATCAATCAGGTGCTGGATGAAAAGGTGCGCTCCGGCCTGGCGATGGATGGCGGCGGCCTGGAAATCCTCGGCTTGGATGGCAAACGCTTGACGATCAGCTATCAGGGCGCGTGCGGCAGTTGCCCGAGTTCGAGCTATGGCACGTTGATGGCGATTGAGAGTATGTTGAAGGCCGAGGTTGATCCTGAATTGGAAGTGGTCGCGGTGTAAAAGATCAAAAGGCAAAAGGGCTTTGCACCAAAAGTCCCGCTTGAACCAAAAGTCGGCGGGTTAGACTAAAAGTCACCCAAAGGCCATCCCAGCGGACAGTGATGTGGCTCTGTGTTTATCCCACTGCCCCATATTGCTAGACCACGGTCAACCAATCCACGTGCACAGGCCATGCACAGCCAATGCCCTGAGCTTGCGTTATGAACCAATTCTATCTTGCGGCACTTGCAGCATTGCTGCTGGCTATCAGGCGCTGAGTTGATAACAACTGCCATGTTCGTTTTCTCCTTCTAGGGATATTTGTGGAGACATCGCCTGCAATACCTCTCTGGCCTTGCGCCCTTCCATACTTGCTTCACCCATAGACCGCACCCATCGCATTTATGCCTGAAAGAATTAAAGCGTTCGTGCCTGGCTTCTTTGTCCGATTGAATCTTGAAACCATTTTGTAATAACTGTGCATCTGTCAGCCTGTCCGGTAATGTCATATTACCTCCCAAAGCGAAATAAGCCTAAACGTGATAAAGCAAAGGCCGGTTGAAATCAAGACGAAATCAACCGCCGACTTTTGGTTCAGACACAGGTTGCACACGCTTCTTTATTGTTTTCTTTACTCATACATTACCTCTCAGGGATGACTGAAAAAGACTCGATAGAGGAAGAACAAATACAGCGCGTGAATGCACTGCTCTACGGTTTGAACGGCTGTTGCCGCCCCGTGCAAAATCAGTTGAAGTGCTGTTCCCTCAGAGAACCCTTTGACTAGTCGATTATAAATATCAGTGAACAACATCACTGGGTAAATCACTGCAGAAAAGGCATACAGCAAAAAAGTGATTATCGCTATGATGGCGTAAATAGCGAAAAGAATAACCCCAACCCACCACGAGTATTTAGCCACAAAAATCGTGACTAGAGTCCAGATTCCATATCCGATGACGTTCTTCACCGAACCAGTAAGCACCGTGCCGAACAGGTGCGCACTTTTCCGGTTGATGTCAATGGCCTCTTCTTTATCCATGGGTGATCTCCAGGGCCGAGAATTTAGCACCTCTCTCAAGAGAATTAAAAAGCGTCAGCGTAGGTGACAAGACCGACCTTTTGCCTTTTGATTTCTCAAACGGGCAAATACACACTCACCGTCGTTCCTTTGCCTTCCTCGCTCTCAATCTCAATTTTCCCATCGTGTTTTTTGATGATCTCCTGCGTGATCATCATGCCCAGGCCGGTGCCGTGCTGTTTGGTCGAATAGAACGCCTCAAAAATACGGCGTTTGGTTTCGGGCGACATGCCGGTGCCGTGATCAACAACGCTGACGACGATGGCGCCGCGTTCGGCAGCGAAACCGGCGGGCAACTGAATCGGTTTGAGTAACTCCGTGCGCAATTCGATCTCACCCGCGCGCGGCGAAGCTTCGACGGCGTTGATGAGCAGGTTCAAGAAGACCTTGCGCAATTGCAGCGGATCGTAATCGCCCAGCAGTTTGCCCGCCGCGTATTCGCGTTTGATCACGACGCGCGAGCGTTCCAGCCGGTCACCCGCCAATTCGATCACCTCATCCAACAGCGCATTCAGCTCGGTCGGCTGGCGTTCGGGTTCGCGCGGGCGCGTCACGTAACGCAAATCCATCACGATCGTCGTCAGGTGTTCCAACCCGCGTTTGAGCCGCGCGACCGTGTGTTTGATGTCGTTGTCATCATCGCCAAGCTGCATTTCCAGCAAATCTACGTTGAGTTTGATCGCGCCGAGCGGGTTGTAAATTTCGTGCGCGACCTGCGCAGTCAATTGGCCGACTGTGCTGAGCGTGCGGTTGCGGTTGGATTCTTCGCGTATGCGCTCGGCCTCGGTGACATCGGTCAGCACGACGACGTGGCCGCGCTGCTGTTGCCCGACCAGGCGCGGGGCCACGTCAACGTCAAAGAGCCGCGTGCCGTCTTGCCCTGCGTCAGCCGGTTGAATTTGAATGTGTTTGCGATGCGCCGGATGGCCGTTTTCGGCTTGGGCGGACGCTTCGACAAAGGCGCGCAGATCGGCATTGCGGCTGAGCAGCGTGCGGTAATCCTGCTGCAAACATTCGGCGCGTTGCAGCTTGAAATCTTTGAGAAAGGCCGGATTGACGGTCAGCACCGCGCCTTGTTCGTTGAATGCCAGCACGTCGTTCGACAAGCTGTTGAGCACAGAGGTCGTCAAACCCTCGGCCTCCTGCGCATTGTTCTTGGCCTCGCGTATCTGGCGCACTTGGCGTTGCGTGAGGATGTAAGTGGCGAGGGCGACAATCCAACTCACCACATAGGTCAGCCACCAGCGATTATTGACCTCGGTGGCCGCCTGCGTCTGCTGCGTTTTCATCTCTTGCAAAACGGTGCGCTGGCGGCTGCTCAAATTGCCGGCCAAGGCACGTGTGGCTTCAGCCAATTCATTGCGGCTGACAAAAAACTGGCGCTGCGTTTCATCTGAAACCTGTGGGGCGCTTTCGGCATTAGCCGGACTTGCGCCGGCCGGTTGCGGGGCGCGGTGTTCTTCGAGATAGAGCGACTCCCAAAAAGCATCGGCGCTCTTTTCGACGGCTTCCCAGGCCTGGCGTTCATCTGCGGGCAGCGTCGCGCCGCGATCCGCGCGCAGCCGTTCGCCATCGGCGAGATACTTCTCCAACTGCACTTTCGCTTCATCCAGTTTGATTTTGGTGGGACGGCCGCGCACGCCCAAATCGCGCGTCGTACGGTAAAGGCGCGCCTCGGCAATCACGCTCTCGGTATGCGCGCGCATTTCAATCGCCAGTTGCAAGCGGTTGGTGTAATCCTGTGTGCGCTCTTCGGCCAGCAAACTCAACTCGCTGAGCTTGGCCGTGCTGTAATTGCCGATGTACCAGAGCGAACTGAGCAGCATGGCGAAGCCGAAGATCAGCACATAGTAAATCAAGCGCGAGTTGACCGGCTTGGGTTGGAAGACTGAACGATTCATGGGGTTACCGCTACATTCGCCAACTGACCACTGACCGCAGCTTGGGCGTGCGCGCGCTTGCGTTCATACAACCGCGCATCGGCCAGGCGCACCAATTCGCCCGCGCCTTGTCCATCAGCGGGGAATGTCGCCAGGCCGTAGCTAATGCCGAATAGCGTGTGCAAAGATTCGGCCTGGCACGTCTCACGCAAGCGCGCTTCCAGCCGTTGCAAGACGGGCGTGGCGGCAGCGCTGCCGGTTTCGGGCAAGAGCGCCGCGAACTCATCCCCGCCATAGCGAAACGCCATATCGCTCTGGCGCAGCGATGCTTGCAGGACGGCAGCGAACTGGCGCAAGACCGCGTCGCCCGCCGGATGACCCAGTCGGTCATTGACCTGTTTGAACTGATCGAGGTCAAACAGCACCAGCGTCAATTCGCGGCCATAACGGCCCGCGCGCGCCAACTCGGTTTGCCAGCATTGTTCAAAAACAGCGCGATTGAAAAGCTTGGTCACACTGTCCTGCTGCGCCTGTTCCTGCAATTGCCGCGTCACGCCGTGCAAATAGGCTTTGACGGCGCTGGTCAGCAGCGCTTGCTGTTTCAGCCGATTCCCTTCACCGCCGAACTGGCTGGCCACCAGCAACTGGCCGATCAAATCCTGCAGGTCGCCATTGTGCCGGGCGTACCACTCACCCAGCTTGCGCGCGGCCTTGAGCGCATCTTCGTTCAGGCCCGGCGTAGCGCAAGTCAAGCCGACGATTTCCAACAGGGTGTTGAACTCTGTCGCGCGCTGGACAGGCATTTGCGCCAATTGCGCCAACAGGCTTTCACAATTGTCTCGTAAAAGAGCGACCATCGAATCCGGCATTAGGGCTGTTCTCCTCACCGTGTCATGCGACCGTGTTGTACGAATGCTTGTGGGACAGATTGTTTTCACCGAACGTTGGACATTATATTCGCTTCGCCGCAATGGCATAGCCAATCAGAGCAAGAAGCTCGTAAAAGTACAGACCTTGCGCAAAAAACCTGTAAGCCGTGGTGCGGGTTCTTTACCCGCACCCGCCGGCTACGCGCAAGTGTGGTGCGGGTAAAGAA
>JAYUCP010000149.1:0-2307 GCA_043740245.1 Acidobacteriota bacterium
CAGACTCCATTTGCCGTTGCCGTGAAAGACGATGGCTTGCATGGTTGGCGTCATTTAGAAATCTCCATTGGCAAAAACCTCCATTGGTGCGCGGGCGGCGGCTTCATCGTCCGCCTGCGCCGAAAATTCCATCCCGATAAAACCGGTGTAGCCGACGCGTTTCAGCATAGCCGCAATGGCACGGTAATCAAGCGTGCCGCTGCCGGGTTCGTGGCGTCCGGGCATGTCGGCGACGTGCAGATAGCCGATCCACGGCAGGTTCGCTTCGATCTCAGCCAGCGCGTCTTCGCCCATCATGCGCATATGGTAAATGTCGTAAAGCAGCCGTACGTTCGGGTGATTGACCTTTTGCACGATTTGAATGCCGAGCGCCGAATTGTCGAGAAAACAGCCGCGATGATCGAGCGCGGTGTTGAGCGGTTCGAGCAACAGCCTGACGCCCGTGTCGGCGGCCCAGCCAGCCAGTTCGCGTAGCCCATCCACGATGCTGTTGGTCTTTTCTGCGGCAGAAAGCGGCGGCGTGGGCGCGGCACTGCCGTCAGCTTCGAGCACATCGCTGAGCAACATCACGTTGGGGCAACGCAAGCGGCGCGCGACGCCGAAGACCTGGATCATCTCTTCAACCAACCCTTCGCGGTCAGCCGGATCAATCAGCGCGTGGCGGCGATTGCCGCTGATGGCGGCAATGGTCAGGCGGCGGCGCAGCGCCATGTCTTGGATGGCGGGCAGGTCTTTGTCGCGCCAGTCCCAAAATTCCACCGCGCGATAACCCAATCGCGCCGCCGTTTTCATGCGCTCGACAAACGGCTGGGCGGTGAACAGCATTTCCAGACAGAGCGAAAGTTGCATGGTTGGTTAGTGTTTCGGCGCAAGTATGACCACGCCGATGCGCAGCGTGTTGCGGTCGCCCGTCATTGCCGGAAAGTTGAATTGCCGCACGGCGAATTTGTTTTGCAACTTGGCGACGCTGCCGACGGCGCGCTGTTCCCAGTCTTCAAAGCGCACCGTCTCGCCGCGAATCTTGCCGGTCAGCAACAATTCCAACCCCAGCGGATCGTGCACCAATTCGACCAGATTGCCTTTCAGATCGGTGTATTCGCCGGTGCGCCCACAGATCGGACAGCTTTCGACATCGGCGTGATTGGGGTTGGTGTGTTCGACTTCGTAATGCACGCTGGCGGCCAGCCGGTAATACGCGCGGCCTTGCAGTTTGACTTGTTCCTGTTTTTGTTGCGCCAGCGCTGCGTAGTAATAGCGCAGATGAAAGCAGTGCGAATGTTGCAGCGCGCGCTGGGCGGGCACTTCCCACGGTTGCAGGTGTTCCAGCCGCGCTTCAAAGTCGCAGCCTTCGGGATTGGAAAACGGGCCGAAGTATTCGGGCAAGCGCATCGCTGTGCGCAGGTTGTTCGTCACCAGTTTGACCGCCGCTTTGTAGTTGGGCGCCAGCCGGGCGTCCACATAAAACCAAACGTTCGGATAGCGCGGCATCGTGCGATCAAAAATGGATTTGGGCGGGAGTTGGAAAGCGTCGAGCGAACTCGCTTGGATTGTTTTTGGGGGAGTTGATGGGAGGGCCGGTTGAGCAGCGCCACTCGCACCCGCCGCCAACAGTAAGAATAACGTGAAGAGTAGTCGTGTCATTGGTGGAAGCTCTAAGCCGCCGCCGCCAGCGGCACGTTTTCAAGGACGACGAATGGCAATTGCCCGCAGCCGAGCACCTGCTGTGCGTCGAGGATTTCAATGCCGACCAGCTTTTCATCAGGCCCAATGTTCAAGGCGACTTCTTCATTCAACCTCACCGTGCGGCATTCCTGCGGCCCGTCAATCAAGCGGATATAGAGCGCATCAACTTCCGCGTCGTAACTAATCTTCATAACAGCCTCCCTTCGGGTTAGAAATAAAACGTGTAAACCGTGATCACTACTATTTCGTTGGCCTCTTCTTTCACCACAGGCGCGACTTGCTTGATCGCATAAAAGCGTCCTTGCCAGGTTTGCCTGAACGGGAAATTGTAGCGGCACAACTCGCGTCCCTGGTTCGCCGTTTCGCGCGTGCCCTGCTCAACGGCTTGCCGCACTTCGGCTTCGGTTGCGCCGCGCGTGGCACATTGTTCTTGCGCGTGTTTGGTCAGCCGGATCGTCTTCATTTTCAGTGCCGGGTAACGGTTTCATTGCCAGCCTCTCTGTGCTTTGCAGCCGCGTAGCGGCGACCTGGATTTAGCCCGGCGTTTCAACGCCGGGAAAGGTGCGCGTTACCCCCGCGTCGCGTCAGCGACGCTTGAATTCAGGCGGCGCTGACGCGACGCGG
>JAYUCP010000150.1:0-35225 GCA_043740245.1 Acidobacteriota bacterium
TCTTTCGCCGCATCTGGCTGGACTTACATGGCTATGCAGCATTTGCCCATTGATAACCACAAGATGTTGGGGGCTTACACGGCAATTCCCAAAGACCCATATTTTGATCCTCAAAACGGGCCGCGCGCCCGCGGACGAGCGCTGGTACATCGAGCAAGTGTTATCCGCCATCGGGTTGGCGCCGCGCTCCCTGCCCAACGGCACGCACATTGAGAACGTGCGCTGTGTGGCCCGCGAAAATCTCAATAACACGGCTTACATTATGGGTTTGGTGATGGGTTCGGGCTATGACGCATCCAAAACCACGACCACACCCTTCAATGATCGCGAGGGCGCGAGCGGGGTCGTCATCAAAATGTACGCGTAATCTGGCCGCCGCTGGTGGAGGTCGCGCGTCACAAACAGGAGGCACGAGTAATGAGTGAGGAGAACCAAGCTACTATCGGCGCTGCCGTGGGCGCTGGCGCATTTGCCGGAGCAGTCGGCGGTCTCGCCACCCACTACCTGAGTGGCGACAAACTGGGCTGGCCTGCCTTCGTGGTCGCACTCCTCTTGTTAGGCGGCGTCAAGGGCGTGGGCAAGCTTGTCGCGTTCGTCAGCTTCGGCATCGCCGCCGCAATCGTCGTCGTTATTTTCAAGCATTGAGGGCGGCGGTGGCGGCACGCTGCACGGCGCTGTGCGAGCGTGGTGATGGTCGCTGGCTCACGATCAATTGTTGGCAGTCCCAAAGGAGCGCGTGATGAAGCACACCAAAGACAGCTTGTTGATTGTCATTCTCGTGGCGGTGGCAGTCTATTCCTCGTGCGCTCGAAAGGTTGCGCCTGCCGGGGAGAATGCCGCCCTGCCTGCAAGCTCACCCGCTGCCCTGACCACAGCAACGCCTACTGCGCGCGCCGCCAGCAACAACACGGCGCCAAGCTCAGCCGCGCCGTCTCCGTCGCCAGGTGAGATCAAAGATGAATGGCAGACCAATTTCGCAGTATTTGTTACTCAACTCGAGGAGATACGGAAGCAACGCGCACGCACGAAAAACATGGAGTTTGGCGTTGGGCCGAAATACGAGAACAAACGCGTGCGCTGGCGCCTGCCTTTTAAGAGCGTCTCCCAGAAAGATAACAAGGTCACGGTTGACTTCAATCTTGAACCCTATGGCATCAAGTACAAATTCTTTTACGGCACACGTTGGGTGATGGCGGCGTTTGGCGCTGAAGAAGCGGCGCTGACTGAATGGCAAGCGTTCAAACGCGGGCAGATGGTGGCTTTCGAGGGCGTCTGCGATACGGCCAGTATCATGACGATCAGACCGAGTGACAGCGGCGTGGAGCACTTCGCGGTCTTCACTTCGATCCGCGGCGTGATACCAATCAAAGGGGCGCGTCCGTAAGGCTGCGGCACAGGTCGAATTTTTTCTCTTGGCGCAGTTGCACCGCCAACGCGCCCCATATAACGAGTCAATCTATGCACAACCGACAACGCTACACTCTTGTTATCTTTACCTTGCTTTTAGTACTTGACGTCGTTTTGGCGTCAGCACTGGTTGCGGTGAATACCGCTGGCAACCAAACTGATTCTTCGATGAAGCAAGGTTTCATTGAGACCCTCCCAGGCAGCGTAAAATTGGAAATGGTCGCCATTCCAGGCGGTTCATTCAAGATGGGAAACAGAAGATTTGAGAATTCAGCACCTAATCACAACGTGAACATAAAGCCCCTTTTTATGGGCAAGTATGAAGTCACCCAGGCGCAATGGAAAGCAGTGACGGAGGCTAACCCAAGTCACTTTAAGAGCGAAGACCTGCCAATAGAATCGGTGTCGTGGAATGAGGCAAAGGAGTTTTGCCAAAAGCTATCAAAGCTGACGGGCAAAGAATATCGCCTACCCAGCGAAGCCGAATGGGAGTATGCCGCGAGGGCGGGTTCAACTGGAGACTATTGTTTTGGAAATAAGGAGAGTCTTCTTCTTGAGTATGCTTGGTATCGCGGCAATTCAGAGGGAAAGACGCATCCTGTGGGACAGAAGAAGCCAAATGTCTGGGGCTTGTACGATGTGCATGGCAATGTGGGGGAATGGTGTGAAGACGTCTGGCATGACAACTACGAGAAGGCGCCAACGGATGGCTCAGCTTGGACTACCGGAGGGAACCAGGAGCGGCGTCTTCTGCGGGGCGGAGCGTGGTACTACTTCACTGTCTTCGCGCGGGCCGCCGCTCGACTCGACTTCAGTCCAAACGGACGTTTCGACTATATCGGGTTTCGGGTGGCGTGTGGCGGCGAGGGCAAATAGAGGACATTTTCAAGGAGGGATGATCGTGATGATAGGAAACCATCAAAACCTTTGGGTTAGTGGGGGCATCGCATTGCTGTTGCTCGCACTGTCAGCGAGCGGGCTAGCTCAGGACGCCCCAAAGAACAGCAACGAACAGCAAACTGTCTTCGATAAGGTTAAAGCCAGATTCAACCGCAGTGAGCAGGATCGGCGGCTGGTTGATAAGGAAGCCATTCTGGTGTTCGATGACGCAACACAGAAATTATCCGTGAGGTGTCCTGAAAAACCGTTGGAAGTCCAATACGGCGAAGTCCAGAAGGTGATCTTCGAGGCCTCGACTCGTATGCCAGGCAGCGTGACTGCGGCAGCCCTCGGTGCTGGCATTGGCGGTCTGGCCGGTGCCGCCATTCAAACTGGCATGGACAACCGGTTCACCCGTAGCTACTGGTTTTATCTGGAATACAAAAAGCCCGATGGCAGTCTGAATCTCTACCTGCTCGAAACCGACAAACGCGCCTCAGCGCAAGTGATTGAAAAAGCGAAGACCGTCTTCGGCGCTCGAGTCACCATCACCTCATTTGATGAGAAGGCGGAGGAGATCAAGAAGAACCAACTGAAGGACCTGAAGTCCAAACACTCCCTGGACGTTGATCGCGAAAATCGCCCAATGCCGGAAATCAAGCCTGACAAGGCATTGGTGGTCTTCGTCTGTCCGCCGATGGCGGCGCGTCTCGCCGCGCAGGGCAATCAGATCAAATTCCACGCGAATGACCAAGTTGTGGCCGTCAACAAGATGGGTACCTACAGCTTCGTTTACTTTGACCCGGGAGATTACCTGATGGCTTCGCAATCTAGTAACGCCATCGCCATTAGCATCAGGCTAGAGGCAGGCAAAGATTATTATTTCCAGCAGGATATTTTTTATGGAGGCGATACCGGCCTTGCCCGCCATTCCAAGGAACTGGCGCTGTACGAACTCAGTGGCACTTACTATGCGAACTGGAAACGCAAATAACGCCGAAACCGCTGATTCCAGCGACAGGGAAGATGGGTATGGTTGAAGTGCTTGAAGTAAAAGCGGTCAAACTCATCGCCGGCAAAGCCAGCCAATAACCTGCATCACATTTTTTTGTGTAAGCGTCGCACCTGCCGCGGCGCTGGTAATTTGAAGAGTCATTCACGAGTTCGCTGAACTCTACCGAAAACACTGCCAATCGAGCGTAGGGCAAGCTGACAGCTTGCCCTACCTTTGCCGAGGAGGTTTGTCATGTCTCAACTACGCAATCTATGTTTCGCGCTCATCGTGCTTGCGCTCGCGTTACCGCTGGCCCGCGTCCAATCGCAAGAGAGCCGTGCGCCGCAAAGCCACATCACAAAAGCCGGCGTGGCGCTTCCCGCGGCTGAAGGGCCAGCACCCCAACTCCCCAATGTGCCGGCGCAAACCGACATTCAACTCACCTCCGGCACGCTCGTCACTGATTCGTTGCCCGCGCCTGCGTCCGCCAACAGTTGCTCGGTACGGCTGACCCCGCAGTATTTCATCGTCGCGCCGAGCGGGGCGACACAATTGCGCGTCAGCCTGAGCGGCAATCAGGACGTAGATTTGTTTGTGCGCGTAGACAGCCGGCTAGCCATCAGTGGCGGCCAATTGAATTACACCTACAAATCGGACTCGTTCTCCAACAGCGAAGAGATCGTCATCACGGCCTCGAGTTCGCCCGCCTTGCGCGCGGCCAACTACTACATCGTCGTCGCCAATTGCGGCACGGGCGCGGCCAATTACACACTGACGGCCACCCTCACCGGCGGCAGCGTGGCTTGCCCGACCGTCGGCAATCTGTCGCCCGCTAGCGGCAACATCGGCAGCACAGTCACGCTCACGGGCACGAATTTTACGGATGTGACCGGCGTGCGTTTTAGCAACAACGTCACCGCACAATTCACGGTCAACAGCGCCACCCAATTGACCGCGACGGTGCCCGCCGGCGCGGTGACCGGGCCGCTCACCCTCAGCAAGCTCGGTTGTGCCGATGTGCAGACCGCATCCTTCAACGTCACCGGCGCGTGCCCAACTGTCAGCGGACTCAACCCAACCAGTGGCGCGGTGGGCAGCAGCGTGGTCATCAGCGGCACGAATTTTTTGGGCGTGACGGCGGTCAGGTTCGCCAACAGCGTCACGGCCAGTTTTACCGTCCTCAGCGACACGCAACTCGCCGCGCTCGTGCCCAGCGGCGCGGCGAGCGGCGCGCTCACGCTCAGCAAGCCCGGTTGCGCCGACGTGACGACACCAGCGTTCACCGTCACGGCGGGCACGGCCAGCGAATTGGCACTGGACGACGGCGTGTTTGAAAGCGGGCTGGGGCTGAACAGCGGCGGCGATTACTACATCCTCAACCGCCTGACGCCGGCCAGCTATCCGGCCACGCTCTCAGCCGTTTCAATCTACCTGACGCAATTGGCCGCGGGCAGCCAGCTCACGTTGCTCATCGCGCCCAATCCCAGCGGCAGCGCCACGCTGGGCGCGCTCACGTTCACGACTTACAACGTGCGCGTGCAGGCGCTCGATCAATTCAACCTGTATGCCGTGCCGGGGCTGACGATCACGGCGGGCGACTTTCTGGTCGGCGCGAAGTTGACGCATGCGGCGGGCGCCTTCCCGGCGGTGGTGGATCAAACACCGCCGTCGAAACAGCGTTCGTATCGCGCGCTGGATGGCGTGAACTTCGCATTGATTGACAGCGTGAATGCCAGCTTCGCGGGCAACTTCGGCGTGCGGGCGCGCGTGGTCAATACGCCCGCGCAAACGTCCTGTCAGACCGTCAGCGGAATCAATCCAACCAGCGGCGCGCCGGGCGCGAGCGTGACCATCAGCGGCGCGAACTTCACCGGCGTGACGGCAGTTCGCTTCAGCAACAATGTGACGGCGGCGTTCACCGTCGTGAATGACACGACCATCACGACGACAGTGCCGAACGGCGCAGTCAACGGCCCGCTGACGATCAGCAAACCGAATTGCAACGATGTGCAAACGGCGGTCTTCACCGTGACCCAGCCGCCCGCGCCCGTACCGGTGTTGACGAGTTTGAATCCCGCCACGGCTGTCGCGGGCAGCGCCGCGTTTACGTTGACCGTCAACGGTTCGAGCTTCGTCAACGGCGCGGCGGTGCGTTGGAACGGCGGCAATCGCACGACGACCTTTGTGAGCGCCACGCAACTCAGCGCCGCCATTCTGGCCAGCGATTTGACGGCGGCGGGCACGGCGCAAGTGACGGTCTTCAATCCGGCCTCGGCGGGCGGCGGCGGCGGCGTGTCGAATGCGCTCAATTTCAACATCACGTCGAACAACATTCCCACACCCGTGCTGACCAGCCTTGACCCAAACACGCGCACGGCGGGCAGTCCGGGCTTTGCGCTCACGCTCAACGGCACGGGCTTCATCAACGCCTCGCAAGTGAAATGGAATGGGAACGACCGGCTGACGGCGTTCATCAACAACACGCGGCTGATGATTGACGTGCCGGCGAGCGATGTGGCGGCGGTGGGCACGGCGACGCTGACCGTCACCAATCCCGCGCCCGGCGGCACATCGAACGCGCTGACCTTCACCATCACGCCCAACACGAACCCCGTGCCCGCGCTGGCGAGCCTGAGTCCGAACAATGCCAATGCGGGCGGGGCGGCGTTCACGTTGACGCTGACCGGAACGAATTTCATCAACGGTTCCGTCGTGCGTTGGAATGGCAACAATCGCACGACGACGTTTGTGTCGGCGACGCAATTGACGGCGGCGATTCCGGCCAGCGATCTGGCAACGGCGGGCACGGCGCAGGTGACGGTGTTCAATCCCACGCCGGGCGGGGGCGTGTCGAATGCGGCGAGCTTTACGATCAATGCGGTAAATCCGTTGCCCGTCATCTCTTCTTTGAATCCGGGTTCGGCCACGGCGGGCCGGCCAGATTTGACGCTGTTGGTTTCGGGCAGCAATTTCGTCAATGGCGCGGTGGTGCGATGGAATGGCAATAACCGCAGCACAACGTTCAATAGCGCTACCTCACTGTCTGCGATAATCACTGAAGCGGACTTGGCAACGCCCGGCACCGCCAATGTGACGGTCTTCAATCCGGCTCCTGGCGGCGGCCTTTCCAATGTGATGACTTTCCGGATCACTGATCCGGTACCGACCATCACTGACCTCAGCCCACACACAGTCACGACCGGCGGGCCAGCGTTCACCTTGACCATCACCGGATTCAATTTCAACGCTCAATCAAAGGTGAACTGGAATGACAACGAACGGGCCACGACCTTCATCAACAGCAAACAACTGACGGCGACGATTCCCGCAGCGGACCTCACGGCATCGGGTGCGGCAAATATCACGGTTGTCAATTCCGCGGCTGCGGGCGGCGCATCCAGGGTCTCAATTGTCCTCATCAATGACCTCAATGTGCTGGCCGTGGATCGCGGCTCACCGGTTGTCACCACGAACGCTTTCGACAATGTGGATAGTGTCTTGAACCGACTGACCCCGACCTTCTATCCGGCCACTCTCTCTCAGGTGTTGATCTATCTCGACCGCGACTTTTCACCTCGCATTCAAGAGATTCTGGTCGGCGTCAATCCAAGCGGTGGTGCGGACATCAGCGGCGTCGCTTTCCAAAGCTATTCGCCTGTCAGCATGGGCGACGAAGGAAGATTCAGGGTTTATCAAGTGCCCAATCTCACCATCAACTCAGGGGACTTTGTCGTCGGCTACCGGGAAAGGCAAACGTATGTGGCCTCGGACTTCACTCCCCCGCTTCGCGGTCGTTCTTTCCTCAAATTAACCGACGGATCATTTCTACCTTTCGGCAACCTGCTGATTCGCGCCCGCCTCACCCAGCCTTGCGTCAGCGTCGCCAATCTCAATCCCACCAGCGGCGCATTCGGCACCAGCGTGACGCTCACCGGCACAAACTTCACCAGCGTCAGCGCCGTCAAATTCGCCAACAACCTCACCGCGCAATTCACCGTCAACAGCGACACGCAAATCACCGCCACCGTCCCCAACGGCGCGGTGACCGGCCCGCTCACGCTCAGCAAGCAAGGTTGCACCGATGTCCAGACCGGCGTTTTCACCATCGCGCAAAACCCTGTGCCGGCGCTGACGAGTTTGTCGCCCGCAACAACAGCGGCAGGCGGCGCGACCTTCACGCTCACGGTCAATGGCGCGAACTTCATCAACGGCTCAGTCGTGCGTTGGAATGGCGACACGCGCCAGACGGCCAGCAGCAGCGCCACGCAACTGACCGCGCAGATTTCGGCGGCGGACATCGCCAACCCAGGCACGGCGCAAGTCACCGTTTCCAATCCCGCGCCGGGCGGCGGCACTTCAAATGCGCTGAGCTTCAGCATCGTGCAGCCGAACCCGGTGCCGACGATCACCAGCCTCAGCCCCAATCCAGTCGTAGCGGGCAGCCAAGCCTTCACCCTCACCGTCAACGGCACGAACTTCGTCAACGGCGCAGTCGTCCGTCTGAACAACGTTGACCGCCCGACCGCCTTCAGCAGCGCCACCCGCCTGACCGCCGCCATTCCCGCCGTCGACCTCGCCAATCCCGGCACGGCGCGTGTCACCGTGTTCAATCCCGCACCCGGCGGCGGCGCTTCCAGCGAAGCGACGCTGACGATCCTACGCGCTATCGCCAGCGTCTCCGCCGCCAGCTACCTCGCCAACGAACTCGCGCCCGAAGCCATCGCCGCCGGCTTCGGCAGCAACTTGGCAACGACGACCCAAGCCGCCGTCACGACGCCACTGCCGACGACGCTGGCGGGCGTGACGGTCAGCGTGCGCGATAGCGCGGGCACGGAACGCCTGGCCCCACTCTTTTTCGTCGCGCCCACACAGATCAACTATCAAATCCCGCCGAACACGGCCACGGGCGCGGCCAGCGTCACGGTCAGCAATGGCACGGCGGCCGTGGCGTTGGGCTTGCTCAACATCGTCACGGTCGCGCCCGGTCTCTTTTCGGCCAACGCCGACGGGCAAGGCGTGGCGGCGGGCGTGGCCTTGCGCGTCACGACCGCGCCGCAACCCAATCCCACGCCCGCGCTCGCCAGCCTCAGCCCCAATGCCGCCACGTTGGGCGGGGCCGCTTTTACGCTGACCGTCAACGGCGGCAGCTTCGTCAATGGCGCGGTTGTGCGCTGGAACAACAGTGAACGCGTGACCACCTTTGTCAGCGCCACGCAATTGCGCGCGGCCATCCCAGCCAGCGATCTGGCGGCCACGGGCACGGCCAGCATCAGCGCCGTCAACCCCGCAGCTTCACCCGGCGGGGGCGGCGGCGTCTCGAATGCGCTGACGTTTGCGATCAACAATCCCGCGCCCACGCTGGGCAGCCTGAGCCACCGCACGACCACTTCGGGCGAAACCGGCTTCACGCTGACCGTCAACGGTTCCGGCTTCAACGCCAGTTCCGTCGTGCGCTGGAACGGGCAAGACCGCGTGACGACTTTCGTTTCGGCCACGCAGTTGCGCGCCGAAATCAGCGCCGCCGACCTTGTCAGCGCGGGCACGGGCACGGTCACCGTCTTCAATCCCCCACCCGGCGGCGGCACTTCGGGCAGCGGCAGCATCACGATTTTTGACGGCAGCCGCGACCTCCCGCTTACTTCGGGCGTCACCGTCAACGGTAACTTCGACGCGCCGCCGCCCGGCACGCCGCCCGGCGCGTGCGCTTTGCGCGTCTTCCCGCAATACACCATTCGAGCGCCCGCCGGGGCCACGCAATTGCGGCTGGCGCTGAGCAGCACGCAAGACCTAGATCTCTATGCGCGCTTCGCCCAGCGCGTGGATGTGACCTCGACGATTGTGACCGACTATCGCGCCGACGGCCTGACCGGCAACGAAACGATCACCATCACGCCCAGCAGCAACCCGCCGCTGCAAGGCGGCGGCAAGTATTTCGTGATGGTCGCCAGTTGCAGCAACGTCGCCGCCACTTTCACCCTGACGGCCACGGTGACGGGCGGCGCGGCGGCCGAGCCGGCGGAACCGCTGGCTGGCCCGCGCACAGCCAGCCACGACGGCCCGCAGCCGGAAAACGAGCCCGCCTATTTCTTCGCCGCCAAAATCCGCCCGGAGGAATCCGCGCCTGCCGTTTATGAAGTGACCCCGTGGTTTTGGCGCTGGGGCCTCTGGCAATGGCTGGCGCCCGCGCAGGAACTCACGCCGGTGGCCGAACTGGAAACGGCCTCGATCCCCCAGGCCAATGCGGCAACTTTCTCCGCCGCGGGGCCGCAACAACAACAGACCTTCGAACCGTTGGCGCGCTTTGACGCCGCGTTGAACCGCTTCGTCGCCGTGCCGCTCGATCTGACACCGCCCAACGACGACGTTTTCCTGCTCCTGTTCGGCACGGGCACGCGCTTGCGCAACGCGGCCAACGCCGTCAGCACGCGCATCGGCGGCGTCAGTGTGCCAGTCGGTTTCGCCGGCCCCGCGCCGGGGTTGACGGGTGTGGAGCAATTCAACGTCGGGCCCTTGCCGCGCGCGCTGGCCGGGCGTGGCGAAGTGGAGTTGGTGTTGACGGTGGACGGCAAGACCGCGAACATGGTCAGAATCGCAATCAAGTAACGCAGGCCGCTACTCATTCGACGCGCAGCGTCTTTGGAGTGCGCGCGGCACGGGCCGCCGCTTCGGCAGTCCCTGGCTTGTTTACTGCTGAAGGGATTACCAAAGCGGCGGCCCGTGCCGCGCGCACTCCAAAGGCTTCGCCACACCAAGTTATCCAAAGCAAAGGAGAAACCCATGAAATTGACGGAACAGAAACGTAACGGCTGGCTCGTTGGCCTTTGCCTGCTGCTAGCGCTCACGCTGGGGCCACACACACAACGGCAAGCTGACGCGCCCCTCGCCAGGCCCGCCGGCACGCGGCTGGCGCAGTTGGCCCAACAACAACCGCTCAGTTTTGAACGCGCGCACGGGCCAGTCAGCTTCCAGGCGCGCGGCGCGGGTTACCGGCTTGGCTTGACGGAAAGCGGCGCGTGGCTGGAATTGCGCGCAACGGCCAGCGACAGCGACCACCGCGCGCGGCGCGCGGCACGGCGCGCCAACTACACCAAACCGCCCACGCTTCCCCGTGCCACTGTGTTGCGGCTGGAACTGCCCGGCGCGCAACCGCATCCGCGGCTCGAAGCGCTGGACGCTTTGCCGGGCGTGAGCAATTACTTGCTGGGCGCGGACGCGCGGCACTGGCGCACCGGTGTGCCGCGCTACGCCCGGGTCGCCTATCGCGGCGTCTATCCGGGCGTTGACCTGGTGTTTTATGGGCGGCAGCAGGAATTGGAATACGACTTTGTGGTCGCGCCGGGCGCTGACCCGCGCGGCATCCGGCTGCGCTTCACAAGCGCGCAAGATCTGACGCTGGCGGCGGACGGCGCGTTGCGGGTGCAGATGGGCGACGCTGAAATCGTGCAACACGCGCCGATTGTTTACCAGGAAACAATCAACGGGCGAACGAATGTCGTGGGGCGTTACAGCCTGACCAGCGCAAACGAAGTGGGGTTCGCGTTGGACGCTTTTGATCCGTGTTTGCCGCTGGTGATTGATCCGGTGTTGAGCTACGCCAGTTATTTCGGCGGCGGCGGCGATGCGGGTTTGGCGATTGCAGCGGATGCGGCGGGGAATGTTTATGTGACCGGCTCGACCACGGCGCTCGATTTTCCGCTGCGCAATCCGGCGCAACCTTCGCCGGGCGGCGGCACGGATCTTTTCGTGAGCAAGTTCAATGCGGCGGGGTTGCCGGTTTATGCGACTTACCTGGGCGGCAGCGGCAGCGATTTCGGCTATGGCATCACGGCGGATGCGGAGGGCAATGCGTATGTGACCGGCTCGACCGATTCGGCCAACTTTGCGGTCACGCCGGGGGCGTTCAAAACCCGGCTTGCCGATTTTGCAATCAATGCCTTCGTGGCGAAGCTGGATGCAAACGGCGTCTTGCGCTATGCGACCTTCCTCGGCGGCAGTGATTTTGATCAGGCTTACAGTATCGCGGTGGATGGCGCGCGCAATGCCTACGTCACGGGCTACGCGGGTTCGGTTGACTTCCCGACGACGCCGGGGACGTTGAAGCCCAGGGCCAGCAGCACGGATTTCGCCGACGATGGCTTTGTCACGAAGCTCAATCCGGCGGGCACGGCGCTGGTTTGGTCTACCTTCCTGGGCGGCACCAACTCTGACGAGGGTAATGCCATTGTGGTGGACGGCGCGGGCAACAGCTTCGTCGCGGGCGACACTTTTTCCACCGACCTCCCGACGACGCCGGGCGCGGCGCAGCCGGTGAAACGCGGCAGCACGGAGGAGGACACCTTCGTCGCCAGGCTGAATGCGACGGGCACGACGCTGAGCTATGCGACTTACTTCGGCGGCAACGGCAATGAATTGGGGTTTGGAATTGCCGTGGATGGGGCGGGTCAGGCCAGCGTGGTGGGCTACACCGCGTCCACCGATTTGACGACGACGCCCAACGGCTTACAGCGCAGCTACGGCGGCGGCACCTTCGACGGTTTCGGGCTGCGGCTGGATGCGCTGGGCGGGTTGCTGTATGCCACCTACTTCGGCGGCGGCGGCAACGATCAGGCTTACAGCGTGGCGCTGGATGCGGCGGGTAATGCCTGGGTGAGCGGCTTGAGCGATTCGAGCAACCTGCCGGTGAGCGCGCCGCTGCAAGCCGCGATTGGCGGCAGCGGCGTGTTTCAGAGCGCGAATGGCGCGGGCAGTTGGCGCGCGAGCGGCGCGGGCCTGCTCAGCGTCAGCGTGCTGGCGCTGGCGCTCGATCCCGGCACGTCCGGCACGCTCTATGCGGGCACGAATGGCGCGGGCGTCTTCAAAAGCGTGAACGGCGGCGAGACCTGGAGCGCCACCGCGACCGGGCTGCCGAACCGCCCCATCAATGCGCTGGCCGTCAATCCGGCAACCCCGGCGACGCTTTACGCCGGCATCAACCTCGCGGGCATTTTCAAGAGCACCAACGGCGGCGGCGCTTGGAGCGCGATGAACACCGGCTTGACTGATCCCTCTATTCTCTCCATTCGCGCGCTGGTGATTGACCGCGCCACGCCCACGACGCTTTACGCGGGCACTTCCAACGGCGTCTTCAAAAGCACGGACGGGGCCGCCAGTTGGACGCGCTTCTCCAGCGTCAACGGCTTGCCGTCCAGCTCGATTCGCGCCGTGGCCATTGATCCGGCGACGCCGCAAACGCTCTATGCCGGGACGAGCGTTTCGGGCATCGGCAAAAGCACCAACGGCGGCCTCAGTTGGAGCGCGATCAACACGGGCCTCAGCAATCGCAGCATCCGCGCGCTGGCAGTTGATCCGGCCAATCCGCAAACGCTTTACGCCGGCACACTCGGCGGCGGCGTCTTCAAGAGCAGCAACGGCGGCGGCAGTTGGAGCGCGGCCAGCACTGGCTTGGGCGATCCGAACGTCGTCGCCTTGGCGCTCGATCCGGCGACACCGACGACCCTTTACGCCGCGACGAACAGCGGTGTTTTCAAAAGCCTGAATGGCGGCGCGGCCTGGAGCGCGGCGAGCGGCGGGTTGACGGCCTTGCGCCCCAACGCGCTGGTCGTGGAGGCGCGCGCGCCGCAGACGCTCTATGCCAGCGCCAGTGGCGGCGATGCTTTCGTGGCGCGCGTCATGCCGAATGGCGCGCTGGGCTTTGCCACCTGGTTCGGCGGCGGCGGCAGCGAATCCGGCAACGGCATCGCCCTGGATGGCGCGGGCAATGCGTATCTCACCGGCGGCACCTCGTCAGCCAACCTGCCCGTCACACCCGGCGCGTTTCAAGCCGCGCCCAGAAACGGCGGCGGCGTTTTCATCGCCAAATTCAGCGACGCCTTTGCCTGCACGCTCACCTGCACGGCCACGGTGCCGAACGCGGGCACCGCCGGTTTGCCCGTCGCCTTCAACGCCACCGCTGCGGGTTGCAGCGGCGCGACGACGCAGGTCTGGGATTTCGGCGACGGCGCGGCGCGCCTGGCGCAAAGCAATCCGGCGCACGTTTATTTCGCGGCGGGCAGCTACACCTGGACGCTCGCCGTCTTGAACAACGGCGCGGCGGCCTGCACGCAAACGGGCACGGTGACCGTCAGCGGGCGCGCCCTCGCCAACGTCTCCGCCGCCAGCTTCACGGGCGACGAACTGGCGCGCGACTCCATCGTGGCCGGCTTTGGCGCAAATCTGGCGACGGGCAGCCAGGCGGCCACCAGCACCCCGCTGCCCACCACGCTGGCCGGCGCGACGCTGCGGCTCACCGACAGCGTGGGCGCGGCCCGGCTGGCGCCGCTCTTCTTTGCCGCGCCCGGTCAAATCAACTACCTCATCCCGGCGGAAACTGCCTTGGGCCGCGTCACGGCCACGGTCAACCTGGGCGCGGCAGACGTGGCGCTGGGCAGCCTGACGCTGGTGAATGTCGCGCCGGGCTTATTCACCGCCAACGCCGATGGCCGGGGCGTGCCCGCCGCCGTGGCCTTGCGCGTGCGCAGCGGGGGGGCGCAGAGCTTCGAGTTGGTGGCGCGCTTCGATCAGGCGACGGGCCGTTTCGTCAGCGTTCCGCTCGATCTAGGCCCGGCGACCGACCAGGTGTTTTTGCTTCTCTTCGGCACGGGCTGGCGCGGACGCAGCGCGTTGGCAGGCGTGAACGTCAAGCTCGGCCCGCCCACCGGCGTTGACACCGAGGTGTCGTTCGCGGGCGCGCAAGGCGAGCTGGCCGGGCTGGATCAAATCAACGCCGGGCCGTTGCCGCGCGCGTTGGCCGGACGCGGCGAGGTGGATTTGGTGTTGACAGTGGATGGGAAAGCAGCGAATGCGGTGCGCGTCAGCTTCCGTTGAGCCGGCCCGCGAAACGCCCGCCCCTCGCCTGTGGCATACGCGCACAGGCGGGGCGTCGAAGAGTTTGGTTGTGGTGCGGGTGCTACTTCTTTTCTTTCGGCGCGTAATACCCTTGGCGGGCGCGGACTTTGTATTCCGGCTTGGTCAATTGGACTTCGATGGTGCGCCACTTGCCGTCCTTCTTTTCGTTGGTCGGTTCGTAGGCCAGCGTGTATTGGTTGCGCAACTCTTCTACGGTTTGCGCGAAGGCGTCTTTGAGTTCGCGTCCGGCGGGCGTGGTGTAAAAACGTCCGCCGGTTTTGGCGGCGAGGGTTTTCATAATCTCGGCGCCATTGTCGCGCGGGGTGACGTGGAAGACGCCGCGGTCGCTGAGGTCTACGCAATAGATCGTGACGTTGGCGGCGGAGGCGCGGCGGACGGCTTCGTCGAGCGAGGCGCGGCTGGTGCTGTCGCCGCCATCTGAAACCAGCAGGATGGCGCGGCGCTTTTCGGAGCGCTCTTTCAGATCGTCGGCGGCTTTGACGATGGCGTCATACATCGGCGTCATGCCATCAGCGCGCAAATCCCAGACGAAATCGCCCACATCGCGGACTTCGCCAAAGGGCTGCAACTGTTTCACCTTGGTGCCGGAAAAACTGTAGATCGCAAATTGATCGCCTTCGCGGATGCCGTCCACAAAACTGGTGCAAGCGGCCCGCGCCAGGGTCATTTTCTGCTCCATGCTGCCGCTGCAATCCAACAGAATCGCGGCGGCGAACGGGCTTTCTTCGACGCCGAAGCCCACGATGCGCTGTTCTTGTTTATCTTCGAACAGGCGGAAATGTTGCCGCCGCAAGCCACGCACAAACTTGTCCGATAGATCGGTCACCGTCGCGTTGAGCAAGACCTGGTTGGTCTCGACCGAGATGACGTCTTGGGCGGCTTCTTCCGGCTTTTGCTTTTGCTGTTCCTGCTGCGCCTGCTGTTGTTGGGCCTGCACGGCAAAGCTCAAGGCCAAGCCGATAACCGCGATGAAAAGTGACCAACGAAATTTCATAACAGGACAATTGTGATGGAAAGAAGCGGCACGTGACCGTGATGGAATTAACCGGCGAGAACGGTTCAGTTCAGATAGCCGCGCAACAGCTTGACCAGTTGAATGATCTCGGTCGCTTGCGAGGCGACGGTGATTGAAACGATGTGGCGCGAGGTTTTGCCAAGCTCTTTGTTCAAGCGTTCGCTGGCCTCACTTAACTGTTTGAGCGTATCGGCCAGCGTGCGGGGCGGAGTTTCCAAGGCTTCATCCTCGCCGCCGCCAGTATCGGTGCGCACACTGCGCGCGTTTTTTTCAATCTCTTTCAGGTGTTTATCAGTGGCGCGCGGCAGGCGGGTGGGGGTGGACTCTTTCGCCAATTTTTCGGCGAGTTCCTGAATCTGCTCGGCTTTGGTGACAATCTTCTTGTGCTCTTCCTCTTCGCGCTTGATGCGCATCCGCACCAGCGTGTCGCGGAAGGTTTCGTTCTGTTCTTCAGCCGCCGTTTGCGTTTCGGCGGTTTGGGCCTGCACGGTGAGGCTCACGCCGGTCATGGTCAGCAGGGCGCAGAGCAATCCGCACAAGCATAACTTTTGTTGGTGAACGGCCGTTTGCATGGTTTGACCTCGACTGCGCCGACTTTCTATCACAAATCAACCGCGCCCGAAAACAGCGCGCGGGAGACTCACGGCTGCTGGCTAAACCGGGGATCAGTATTCGCAATTCAGCAGGCGGCGCTGACTCTTCCCTTTGACGGTGAGGTCAATGCCCAGAATCTTGCCTGCCAGGCCGCGAATGAACTCGTCTTCCAACCGCCCATTCGATTTGCCATCCACCCATTTGGGTGTGCCATTCGCATCTACGGCCCGCCCCTGAATGATAGCGTTGACCTGCAATTGCGACTTTTTCTGATCCACGGGCAGCGCGACGATCTCCAGCGCATAGCGCGCTTGCGACCAATTACGCACGGCGCTGGCCGGCATCTCGGCCAGATACTCAAGATCGTTGCGCACGGTTACGCCCCGGCTGTAGACAACCGGCTTCGTAACGATCTTCCCTTCATTGGCTTTGCTCAAGTCCTGGTCAATCGGAATGGCGCAGGCTTTCAGCACCTCGCGGGCGGCGTCCAGAATCGGTTCCCGCAGCATGCTCATCGTGTAAGGGTTCGGCAAGGGCGGCTCGGCCTTGGGCTTATCGAAGGTAAATTGCGCGCGGGCCACATTCGAACCAAGCACGAGCGCCAATAACGCCAGCACAAAAGACGTGGATTTGATCTTCATGGAATTGCCTTTTGGAATTGTCAGTCTCAACAAAACTTCTGTGGGGGATTGACGGCCTCACCATACACCCGCCAGCGTGTGGCAGCAACCAGCCAGCCGCTTGCGCGAGTTCTGAGCCGTACAGGATTCGTCGTTGTGGTTTTGAACGTGGTTGATGCCCTTTTTCGCCAGCAAATTCGCTGTTCTTCTGACCCAAGGAATTTTCTTCGTAACTAGCCAGCCCGAACATCAGGCAAGGATGGAGTGCCCGTGAAGACTTGTTCGAGGGCCGCCAGGACATTGACGCCGCGTTTACGCACAGTCGAAATATAAGAGCGAATCCGGCAGAAGGCTTGTGCGCCTGTCACAGCCCGGAAGCAGCCGGAAATTTTCTGTTGGACTTTCATCATGCGCAGGTCGCGTTCGGCTAGGTTGTTATCAAAGGGGACGCGGAAGTCGGTCATAAAGCGCAAGACTTCGGTCTGGCGTTGTTGCAAGCGCAAGAGCAGGTTGCGCGCTTTGCTTTGTTTGCTCCGCCCGCGCTGGCCGGGTACGGCGGCGGCGGCGGGGTTGTGAGTCAGGCCTGCGGTCAACAGGGCTTGGTAGCGGGTGCAAAATGCTTCGTGCGTCGCCGCGTCCAAGCCTTCTGCGCCGACGCTTTGGGCTGCCTCGACGGTGCGTTTGATCTCGCGCAGGAGGTCTTGCAGGCCCTGCGCCCAGGCTTGCCCGCCTTGCTCGACCAGCGCCGTCAGTTCGCGCAAGTGATGCGCATTGCACAAGGCATGCTGACAGTCCGCTTGCCAGTACGGCGCCCAGGCGTCATGCACCGCGATGCCGTGAAAGTGGGGCAGAATGCCGATCTCAGTCGTCGCGGCCGCGCCGCGTTTGGGGTGCGTCGCGTAGTGCGTCAAGTCCGGCGTACTCGCCACGTGCAACCACTGGCGCTGCCCCGCGACGTACAGACCGGTCTCATCGAAATGTGCGACCGGCGCAGCTTGCAAGCCCGCTTTGATGGCGGCTTCGACTTCGACTAACGCCGCCGCACAGCTTTGTTGTGCCGCGCCGAGCGTGCCGGGCGAGAGGCGATGTCCAAACAGGTCGGCGAACAATTCACTGGTGCGCGCTTGCGGCAACAACTGATAGTTGCGCAGGTAGACGGCGGCACTCTGGGCGCGCGGCCCGTATTGCACGACGTTCGTCACGCCCGCCGGAAACGGTGCTTGCGTGCGCGTCTGACAATGGCCGCAGGTCTTGGATTCGCTGCGATGTTCGGTGACGGTCAAGGCCAGCACGGGCAGTTCAAAGACCTGCCGCCGTTCGTAATGCGTCGCGGGCTGGGCCTGTAAATCCTGCCCGCAGCCCGCACAGTGCGTGACCGCATGCGTTTCAATGTGTTCAGGCTTTTCGCGCAGCCGCAAGGTCGCGCCGCGATGACCGGGCTGCCCACCGACCGGACGCTCACTCTTGGGGCGCAGGCTTTTCGTCTGTTTCTGAAAGCCGTCCTGCGCAGGCGGTTGCGAACTGTTGCGCGAATTGCGCTTTACCTGACGTTCCAGTTCCGTGACGCGCGCCGTCAATTCGTCAATACGCTGGAGCAGGCCTTCGACCAAGGCGACTACCGCCGCTGGGCCTGCGTCATACACGGCTTGGATTTCGTCAGGTGTCATATGCAGTGAAGAGTGTTAATTCCCCGACTATCTTACTTTCCGTTCATTCTTCGGAAACCGGGCTAGTCAGTTACTTTTCTTCATCTATTTTTCGGCTGGTTTTCGTGCAAGAGTCTACGACTGCGAATTTTTTTCATAGCACTCTACTCCTAATCAAGTAACTTCTACACGTACGGCAATGCCAGTCGAAATAACACTGAAAAGCCAAGAGCCCTAAATCCGATGCGCAATCAGCCACTTAGCCACGATCCCCTAGCCTATTCCCTTATTGGCACGGTCATTGCACTAGCTTGGGTGGGGCAACGAGATACCAGGTGGTTAATTCCACTGACGGTGTCAGTGGTTACCAGGGTGAGGAAGGTAACCACGTTTACAGGCGCTACTGGCACTTCCCACGACAGTAGCGCCTTTTATTTTGTCTACTGTCACTGCCACCCAGTCATTGTTGCTTGAACACCCAACCCACTTCGCTCTTCTTCCAAACAAACCATTTTCAGTTATCGGCGCGTGGCTACCGGCCCCTGGCAAATTGCGGAACGGGATGCACCGCAGCGTTGTCTGGTCACGCGCCGTCCACCTCGACAGACTGCCCTAAGCCGAGCGGGACGAACAGCCAACCGCAAGGCATACTCATTACGGAAAACAGAATCACCACTGCAACCAGCGTGCGCGCCAATTTGGCGAGGTTTCGCCATATCAGCGAAGCCGCCTGCGACTTGATTCGGGAATTGCTACTCGAACGTTTGTCGCTGCCAGGGCGCGGCTATTGAGCAGTCATGTTTCCGCTTCGTTGGGGCTTATGCGATTATTCGACGAACGCATGAAAACCTTATTCAAAAAGCTGCTGGCCGCGCCCTTCCTGCTGTTGGCAGCCCTCATAGTCCTGCTCGAAGACTGGTTGTGGGATGAGTTGTTGTGGCTGGCGACGTGGTTGGGACAGTTGCCGGTCTTGCGGCAAGTGGAAGCGCTGATCGCCGCATTGCCGGCCTATGGCGCGTTGGCCGTGTTTGCTGCGCCGTCGTTGTTGCTGGTGCCGGTCAAACTGCTGGCGCTCTGGTTCATCGCACACGGGCATGCCTCGTTGGGCTTGCTGACGGTGATCGTAGCCAAGTTCGTGGGCACGGCGCTGGTGGCGCGGATTTATACGTTGACCGAACCGCAGTTGCTGCGCATCGCCTGGTTCGCCAGGCTGCACGAACGCTTCGTGCGGTTCAAGACGAAAGTTTATGCGGCCATCAAAGCCAGCGCCGCTTATCAACTCATTCACCAGCAAAAGCTGCGTTTGAAAACCTGGCTGCGCACGCGGGGGCGCTCCTTCCTGCGCCAGCGGTGGGAGGCGGCGCGGCGCCTCTCGCGCCGCTGGCGCAAGCAAGAGCAATAAGATTTACGGGTTCGGTTGTGTCACGCCCGGCCAATCGTCGGTGCGGAAGGGCACGGCGGGCAGCCCTTCTTTGTTATACAGATTGCAGTCGGGATATTTCGCCCAGGCATAACGCACAGCCACAGGTGTAGCGACTTCGGCGCTGGTCACCACGACGCGCTTGCCTTTGATTTCAGCCGTGGCCGCGTGCCAGACCTTGTCCGCGCCCGCGACGAGGAAGCCTTTCAACGCGCCCTCCCGCGCCAGCAACCCGCCGCCCGTGTGGTTGAAACTCAACTCGACACGCACGCCTTTCACCTTCATCGAAGCGTACTGCGGGCCGGAATAAACCAGCTTTTCGCTGTAAGCCACTGCGCGCGCCGCCAATGCCAGCCGCGCGCCGACGGGCTGTTTGTTGCGCGGGTGGATGTCGTTGATTGTGCCGACGTCAATCGCCAGCGCCATGCCGGTCTTTGGCGACGCGGTCAGCGTCAGGGTTTGGGCCTCGCGCAATTCGGCCCAATCGCTCTCGCCCAGCTTGGGCGCGTTCGGCCCGAAGGCCGCCAGTTGCACAAACAGGAACGGGAAATCGCCCTGCCCCCAGGCGGCGCGCCAGTTGCGGATCATGTCCGGGAAGAGGCGGCGGTATTGATAGGCGCGCGTCGCATTGGATTCGCCCTGATACCACAGCGCGCCTTTGATCGCGTAAGGCAACAACGGCGCGATCAGGCCGTTGTAAAGGCCCGCCGGCAGCCAGGGTTTGCCGGGCGCGCGCACCGTCGCGGGCAACTCCTTGCCTTCGGCTTTGGCCTGGGCGGCCTGTTCACGGTATTTCGCCAACGCGGTTTCGTAACGCTCCATCTGTTTGTCATAAGTGGCGAAGAACTGCTGATACTCGGCATCGCCTTTCAACACCTCCGCCGTCATCCACGATTCGGCGGGCGAACCGCCGACGGCGTTGTTGATGAGGCCGACCGGCACGTTGCGCGCCTTGTGCAGCTCGCGCCCGAAGAAATAGCCGACGGCTGAAAACGCGCCGGCGGTTTCAGGGCCGCATTCCTTCCAACTGCCTTTGACATCCTGCGCGGGCGCGTCAACTTCGGCGCGCGGGATGCTGAAGAGGCGCAGCTGCGGATACTTCGCGCTGGCGATTTCGGCCTCGGCGTTGTCGGTCTGGTTCAACCGAAAGGCCATGTTCGACTGGCCGCTGCACAGCCAGACTTCGCCGACCAGCACGTCTTTCAATTCGAGTTTGTTCTTGCCGCTGATGGTCAGCGTGAAGGGGCCGCCGGCCTTGAGCGGTTGCAAGCGCAGCAGCCAGCGCCCGTCTTTGGCGGTCGCGGTAACTTTCTGGGTTTGAAATTCGACGGTCACGGTTTCGCCCTCGTCGGCCCAGCCCCAGAGCGGGATTTGGATGCCTTGTTGCAAGACCATCCCGTCGGCGATGAGCGCGGGCAGTTTGACATCGGCGCGCGCGCCAGCGGCGCGCGCGAATAACAGAGACAACAGCAACACACTTCGCAATACAAGCTTCATCTTTTTTTCCTCCGCGTTGAAATTTATAGGTCAGTCCAGCTCTTGCTGGCGAACTCGTCAATTCGCCCTTCCCCCATTCGCCATTATTCGGCAAGGGGAAGCCCTTCTTCTGTCGAACAATGATTAATGGCGAATGGTGAACCCGCTAAAAGTTCACTTGAAACCCACCTTGCGCAACAACGCAACAACGCCACAAACCGCGCATTCTCGCGCAACTCATCCATTGGCGGCAGTTTTCATGGCAAGCCATATGAGCTAAAGAAACAGGTTGGCCGAGACCGAAAAACGTTCTCCCAGCGCCTGGGCCGCGTGTTTGCTAATGGCGCGTTTGCCGTTGAGCACTTCGCTGACGTTAGCGCGCGATTTGAAGATCGGCAGCAGGTCGGCTTGCGTCAAATCATTTTGCTCCAACAAGGCGCGCAGCCGTTCGTGCGGCAGAAATTCAGGGAAAACCTCGTGCTGCGCGTCGTAATCTTCGATCAACCGGGTCAGCAATTCGAGCAGGGATGCTTCCTCCGGCGAAAGATTGCGCACGCCCTTTTTCAGCAACCGCCCAAGTTCGGCGGCCAGCCGGTCATAAGTCATCTCACGCTCCGCTTATCGTCATTTCGGTTTACGAGCGCCAGCATTTTACCCACTGGTTGCTGGCGGTCAATCATTGCGCCCGCCGCAAAGCCAGTCCTATACTCCGCCCGCCTTCAATCAAACTAAAAATATAGGTTCACCATGCAAATGTCGTATGCGCAGATTCCGCGCCGCCAGGTAAATTTCATGGATCTCAAAGAGACGTTTCGCTTCGTTGCCCCCAGGGTGCGCGATGCGGCGGTCAACGCCGCCGCCCAGTTGCAGCGGCTGGGGATTCGCCACGCGCTGGCCGGCGGGTTGGCGGTCGGCGCGCACGGCTACATTCGCGCCACCACCGACGTAGATTTTTTGGTGGGCGAGGAAGCCTTCGATCATCAGGGCTTGCTGGTGGCGTTCAAGGCCGGCGTCCCAATTGAAGTGGACGGGATTCGCATTGACTATCTGTCGCCCGCCGCGCTGGGCGCGCAGTTGGAAGAGGTGCTCGATCATCCGCCGCTGAGCGAGGGCCTGGCCGTCGTTCCCATCGAGGCGCTCATTTACATGAAGCTCGTGGCGAAGCGACGCAAAGACCTGGTGGATGTCGTGGAGTTGCTCAAGGCTGGCGCGGATGCGCCGCGCGTGCGGGCTTACCTCAAACAATACGCCGCTGATCTGCGCCCCTTGTTTGAAGAGTTGGCCAACGAGGCGCTGGCCGAATAACCAACGCGTGGATGGACGCTGCTAGATCAATGGGCGCGCGGCAACAACTGCCAGCCGCCGCTTGAAACCGGAAGAGGACAAAATGACGGCTCTTGCAAAACCGTTCAATTCATCCGGCGTGTTGACCGCCGCTGGACTCTGGCTGCTGCTGGCGCTGGCCTTCGGGCTGGCGGGGCTGCCGCACTACCTGACGCCGCCCTTGCCGCAAGTGGTACTGTTCGGCCTGACGGCCGTGTTGTTGTTGCTGTTTTGGAAACTGCCGGGTTTTCAGGCGTGGGCGCTGAGCGTCAACGTGCGCGCGTTGATCCTGATTCACGTGACGCGCTTTGTCGGCTTTTACTTTTTGTGGCTCTACGGGCGCGGCGAATTGCCGGGCGAATTTGCGCTCAAGGCCGGTTGGGGCGACCTCGCGGTGGCGGTGACGGCGTTGCTGGTGGTGGCGTTGGTTTCACAGCGTGGCAAGACAGGCTGGACGTGGATTGCGTGGTGGAATGCGTTCGGACTGGCGGACATTTTGATGGTAGTGGTGACGGCGGCGCGAGTCGGGATGCGTGATCCGGCTTCGATGGGGGCGTTCCTGAAATTGCCGCTGTGCTTGCTGCTGACCTTCCTGGTGCCGATCATCATCGCCAGCCACATCGTGATTTTTGTGCGGCTGTGGCGCAGCAAGGGCGCGGGTTACCCGACGGTGTGAAGCCACGTGTCAGTAGCCCGACCGTGAGGGAGGGCTGGTTTGCGAAGCCAGCCCTCCCTCACGGTCGGGCTACTGACACGTCAGGCCGCTTGTTCATTGGCACGCCCAACGCTCTCGATAAAAATTTCATTCAACGTCGGTGCGACTAATTCAAAGCGTGTCAAATGCGCGCCGCCATTGACCAATTCTTTCAGCAAGGCCTGCGGGTCGGCACCGTCGTGCAGCGTGACCTCCAGGTGATGGCGTTGCGGCGTGACCGATTTGACCAACGGATTGCCAGTCAATCTGCCATCCAAGTCTTCGCCATCCACAGCCAGCGAACGCCAGCCGAAGCTGCGTTTGATTTCGCGCAGCGGGCCGCTCAGCACTTTGCGCCCGCGATTGATGAGGCAGATTTCGTCGCAGAGTTCTTCGGCCTGCTCCATCAGGTGGGTCGAGAAGATGATGGTTTTGTGGCGGCGCTTCATTTCCTGGACGATCTCTTTGAGCAGGTTCGCGTTGATCGGGTCGAGGCCGGTGAAGGGTTCGTCGAGAATCACCAGGTCGGGGTCGTGCAGGATCGTCGAGACGAATTGCACTTTCTGCTGCATGCCTTTCGAGAGTTCTTCCCAACGTTTGGCTTTCCATTCGCTCAAGTTCACGCGCTCCAGCCATTCGTCTACGCGGCGTTTGGCGTCGGCGCGTTTGAGGCCTTTCAATTCGGCGAAAAAGAGCAGTTGCTCGCCGATCTTCATCTTCTTGTACAGGCCGCGATCTTCGGGCAGGTAGCCGACGCGCTCCTGCAGCTTCTCGTTCATGGGCTCGCCGAAGAGGCGGATTTCGCCGCTGTCGGGGATCGTGATGTTGACGATCATGCGGATCGAAGTGGATTTGCCCGCGCCATTCGGCCCCAGCAAACCATAGATGGTGCCGGGCTGGACTTCCAGCGAGAGATCGTGGACGGCAACAAAATCGCCGTAGCTTTTGCTGATGTGTTTAACAGAAATGGTGTTCGTCATAAGCCGATGTAACGAATTGCCGTGGCGAGTCACTCGTGATTGCCAGGTGTGCCGTGGCGCCGGGTGAAATCAGACAGGGCGAGTTTGGGAAACGCTGCGGCCAGCCTCTTTGAGCAAAATGCATTGGGCTAAATTTTGAAGGTACTGCGATGGTGGAGTGCGCTCATGGTGTCCGCTCGCATTGGCCTGACGGTAATAGCACACACAGGCCAAACAAGCGGGCGTATCCTACTATTCAGGTGCAAACGCAGCAAGCAGTTATTGGGGGATGTGTATGAAGGTCAACGTCCGCTCAAACGATGTACAAGCAACTGTACCGGAAAATGACTCGACGCTGTGGCGGCTCGTCGTTTATACTCCGCGCTCCCATGGCTGATCCGCAACGCAGCCCGTGAGCCGGACGGCGGGTGACCGAACCGGAAGCTGTTGTTGCGGCCCTTAATTCGATCTTGATACGACATACGAAACGCTGTTTGGAACTTTCTGCCCCAAAGATTCCAACCCCCTCATCAGTCCCTTTTTCGAGTAACAGGCAGAAGCCACTCCGTCGCTATGCAGTTGCGCAGCGCACGCAGCGTCGGCGTTCTCCGTGTCAGTAGCCCGACCGTGAGGGAGGGCTGGCATCACAATCAAACCCTCCCTCACGGTCGGGCTACTGACACACAGGCAAAGAATAAAACGATGGCTAGTTTCCGAATCCGCACTCCTGCCGAATATCTGATGATGCTGTGGCGGCGGCGCTATTACATCCTGGTGCCGCTGCTGATCGTCAGCGGCGCGTTGTGTTACGCAATCTATAAGCTGCCGAACGTGTTCGAATCGTCTTCGTTCATCATCGTTGATCCGCCCAAGGTGTCAGCCACCTATGTGCAGCCGGTCAACACGCTGGACGCGACGGCGCGTTTGAGCGCGCTGCAAAAACTGGTCACCAGCCGCACCGAATTGCAACGGCTGATTGAACGCTTCGACCTGTATCCGGAGCAGCGCAAACAAAACATGCCTGTTGAGACGCAGGTCGAGCGCATGGTCAGGCAGATTGATTTGAAAACGCAGTCGGCGGCGGCGGGCGTTTATGCCTTCACGGTTTCCTTCCGTCACTCGGCGCCGGAAAAGGCGCGCGACGTGACGGCGGAATTGACGACGCGCATCATCAACGCCAATTCGGACAGCGAACTGCAAAAGGTCTATGCGACCGTGGATCAGATCGAAGAGCGCGTCAAAGACGTGCGCGTGCAACTCGAAAAGATCGAAGGCGAACGCGCGCGCTACTTTGTGCAAAACCCCGACGCCAGCCCGAATCAAGAGCAGAGCCTGGTCGGCCAGTTGAACAGCCTGGGCACGGTGCGCCAATCCGAACAGACTTCGATTGACGCGCTGCGCAGCCAGATCAGTTTGAACGAACAACTGCTCGGCACGCTCAAAACGCAATCCGAGGTCGAACCCGAAACGCCGCTCGCCACCGGCCAGACCGAAGGCCAATTGCGCACGCGCCGCGCCGAACTGGAAGGCCGCCTGCGCAAGCTGCTGACCGAATACACCGAGAAAGCGCCCGAAGTGAAAGCCGTGCGCGCCGAGATCGAAAGCCTGAACGCCGAGTTCGACGATCTGAAAAAGACCGACGATCAAAGCAAACAGGTCAAACGCGCCGCCCGCGCCAACAATCCGCAAGTCGCACAACTCGAACTCAGGCTGGCCGCCGACCGGCGCGATTTGAAATTGAAGGAAGACGAATTGGGCCGCATCAACGCGCGTTACGGCGAATTGCAATCCCGTTTGAACAAGACGCCGCTGCTGGGCGTCGAGGCGTTGAAGATTGATCGCGATTACATGACCTTGCGCAAACGTTACGACGACCTGCTGGCCCAGCAGGACAACGCGCGTTTTAGCGCCAAGGTCATCAACGATTTCAGCGGCGAAACCTTCCGGCTGATTGATCCGGCCAGCTTGCCCGAACAACCCGTCTCGCCGCAGCGCCGCATTCTGTATCCGCTGGCGCTGCTGCTGGGCCTGGCGATTGGCCTGCTGGCGGCGGGCGTTTCGCTGGCGCGCGAACTGGTCACGATCCGCGATGCGCGCGACGTGCAGCATTACGCGGGCTTGCCGCTGCTGGTCGCCGTGCCTGAATTGGTGACGGAAAACGAGCGCCGTTTGCTGCCGCTGGTCACGGCGGCCAAGGTCATCGGCGCGATGTTGTTGATCCTGGTTTCGTGGCCGGTGCTCTATCAACTCATCAAATTTTCGCGCGTGCTGGATTTATTCACGCAATCGTCATACTGAATTAGTAGACGGTAGTCGGTAGACAGTAGTCGGCATGAAAGAACTGACTACCGGCTACCGACTACTCTCCCTCACAAAGTTATGTACCTCCAGTTTTACGGCTTACAAGATATTCCGTTCAGTCTGACGCCCGACCCGCGCTTTCTTTACTTCACGGCGAGCCATCGTGAGGTGATGGCGAATCTGCATTATGGCATTCAACACGGCAAAGGCTTGATCGTCGTGACCGGCGAAGTCGGCACGGGCAAGACGACGATGCTGCGCGCGATGCTCTCGCGGCTGGATCGCAGCGTGATGACCGCGAATATCTTCAATCCGGGCCTGACCGTGCCGGAGTTTTACGAACACCTGGCCGCCGATTTTGAGTTGGGCGCGTATACGTCGAAATCCGATTTGCTGATGAAGCTGGGGCGCATGCTGATGATGCGCCATTCGCGCGGGCTGCGCACGGTCGTGATTCTGGACGAGGCGCACGGCCTGAGCCGCGAGTTGCTGGAAGAGGTGCGGCTGCTGCTCAACTTTGAAACTTACACCGAAAAACAATTGCAGATCATCCTGGTCGGCCAGCCCGAATTGCGCGCGACGCTCAATCGCCCCGAACTGCGCCAGTTGAAACAACGCATCAGTTTGCGCTGCGAAATCAAGCCGCTGAAGTCCGATGAAGTCTCGGCCTACATTCGCACGCGCTTGAAAGTGGCGGGCGCGACGCGGCTGGATTTATTCACGGCCAACGCCATCGCCTTAATTTATCGCGCGTCGGAAGGCATCCCGCGTTTGATAAACAACATCTGTGACAACGCTTTACTCAACGGCTTTGCGACCAACGCGCGCTTGATCTCCTCACAAATCATCGCCGAAGTCGCCGAATCTCTCGATTTATTACAACCGATGATCGAAGACGATCCGCGCGAAGTGCTGGCCGGTTCCCTGCCCGCCATGCCGATCATGCGCGAAGAGATCGAAGAAGGCTGGCTCGAAGAAGCCAAACCGCGCCGCCGCAAACGCGAACGCGGCATCAATAATGGCGGCGGCAATGGCAGCGACGCCATTCACGCAACCAACGGAACGACCGAAGAACCGACGGAAGCCCCCACGATAGCAACACCCCGCGCGCCGCAAGCGGAGCCAGCAATGGCCGCCGCCGCCGCACGCGACGAGAACGCCAAAGCAAAATAACGTAGTTCAAAATTCTGGTTGCCCCTGACAACCACGCTTGAGCTTGGTGCCCCCCGGTTTTGTGCGTTGGAACTTCAGAACCATGGCACGAGTCTTTGACGCGCTCCGGCGCGAACAGAAACGCAAGAAACGCGAGGGCGGCGTGCACGACCCGCTCGCCCGCACCATCCTGACCGAACCGGAGCTTGACCAGGACGAAGAACATGGTGGTTTCGACCTCGACGCCACCATCGGCACGCCCGCCGGCCCGCGTACAAACGAAGGGATGCTCTTGCCCGGCGCGGCACGCAGGCTGATGGAAGATGCGCCGGCGCCGCAAGCCACTGCGCCAGTGATACCAATTTCATCCGTCGCGGCGGCTGCGTCCACGCCATCTGTCAATGGCGCGGCGCCGCCAGAACCTGAGCGCGCGCACAAAACAGCCCACGTCTTTCAACCGCCGCAAACGCAGGAACCGCCACGCGTGGCGCCAGCGCAGGTGCGCGCCGCCGATGTGCACCCGCGCCTGATGATGCTGCACGAACCGCACGCCAGCGGTTGCGAACAGTACCGCACCTTGCGCACCGAACTCTTTCACGCGGCTGAACGCGAACTCACGCAAATCATCGTCGTCACCAGCGCCATCGCGGGCGAAGGCAAAACGGCGACGACCCTGAATCTGGCGCTGGCGATTGCCCAATCGCCCAAGCGCCGCGTGCTGGTGATTGACGGCGATATGCGCCACCCCAGCGTCGCGCGGTATCTGGGCCTGAAACCGTTCGCGGGCTTTGCCGAAGTGTTGCAGGACAAAGCCGATCTCTTCGACGCCGTCTCACGCATCAGCGAGCACGATCTGTACCTGCTGCCCGTCAAGCGCGAAACCAAGTCGCCGACCGAATTGCTGTCGAGCCCGCGCTTTCAAACGGCGTTGCATGAGTTGCGCCAATACTTCGATTTCATTCTGATTGATTCCCCGCCCGTCAAACCTTTCGCTGATGCGCGGCAGTTGGCCAATCACGCCGACGCCACGCTCTTCATCGTGCGCGCCGGCTTCGCCGCCTATGAAACGGTCGAAGAGGCCGTGCACGCACTGGCCGATTTTCGCGTGCTCGGGGTCGTGCTCAACGCGGCGTCCGAAGTGCCTGAGCTTGGCACTTACGAGGAGTATCAAACTCAGAATGGCCACGGCGAACACACCAATCTGGTTTGGTCAACGCTCGGCCCACGTGTGCGCGACAGTTGGCTCGGACGCCGCTTGAAACTGTAACGTAACGTAGGGGCAGACCTGCGTGTCTGCCCCGGCGGCATCAGACGCAACCAATGGCACCAAACGCCAACGGGGCAGACACGCAGGTCTGCCCCTACGCTCACTCCGCACTCGAATGTTTCGCAAAGGCATCTGGTTCAAAACGGTTTTGCTCGTGCTGGGCGAGGCGGGGATTATCCTCTCCGTCGTGCTGCTCAGCCTCTATCTGCGCTTTGCGGGCAAGCTCGAGATCATCCTGTTTCAGCAACGCGGCCTGTTGAAGATCGCCTTCACCACCATCATCTGCCAATTCATCTTTTATCTTTTCGACTTGTATGACGTGACCGCCGTGCGCTCGAAACGCGAGTTGCTGACCAGCCTGTTTCAAGCGGCAGGCATGACGATCATCGTGCTGGGCACGGTTTTCTTTCTGCGTCCGACGCTCTTGTTGGGCTACTTGCAAGTGGTCGAGGGCGGCGCGCAAGTGCGTTACGGCGATGGTTTGCCGATCATGGCGATGCTGCTGGCCTTGTCGCTGATGATGTTCTGGCGCCTGGGCATTCATTGGCTGATGCGGCATCCGCGCCTGGGCGAACGCCTCTTGATCGTCGGCACCGACACGCTCGCCAAAGACGTGGCGCGCGAAGCCATGTTGCGGCGCGACCTGGGCTACAAAGTCGTCGGCTTCATTTCCGAAGACCCCGCGCTGGTCGGCCAGAGCATTCTCAATCCGAAAGTGCTGGGCGTGACGACCGAGTTGGCCGAGTTGGTCAAGCGCGAAAAGATTGACCGCGTCGTCGTCGCCTTGCCCGACCGGCGCGGCCACATGCCGGTGGCGCAACTGCTGCAACTGCGCTTGCAAGGCCACGCCGCCATCGAAGAAGGCACCGCGCTTTATGAACGCCTGACCGGCAAGATCAGTATCGAGATGTTGCGGCCCAGTTGGCTGATCTTTTCGAGCAACGCCAAACGCGGGCGCTTCTGGCAAGCCGTGCGGCGCGGCTTCAACATCGTGCTGGCCTTGGTTGGGTTGGTGCTGTCATTCCCCATCGCGCTCATCACGGCCATTGCGATCAAACTGGATTCGCGCGGCCCGCTCTTTTACACACAGGAGCGCGTCGGCAAGAATGGCGCGCCCTTCACGATCATCAAGTTCCGCTCCATGCGCACCGATGCCGAAAAGGACGGCCCGCAATGGTCGGGCACAGGCGATGCGCGCATCACCCGCGTCGGACGATTCATACGCGCCACACGCATTGACGAACTGCCGCAATTCATCAACGTCCTGCGCGGCGACATGAGCTTCGTCGGGCCGCGCGCCGAGCGCCAGTTTTTTGTGGATCAACTGAGCGAACAGATTCCCTTTTACGCGCAGCGCCATCTGGTCGAACCCGGACTGACGGGTTGGGCGCAAGTCAATTACGGCTACGGCTCGACGGTCGAAGACGCGCTGCAAAAATTTCAATACGATCTTTACTACATCAAAAACGCCTCGCTACTGTTCGATCTGTGGATCATGCTCAAGTCGGTCAAGATCGTGCTGCTGGGGCGTGGGCAATAGCCGATTTCAAATTTCAGATTTGAGATTTGGGATTGGCGCCGAATCGGAGTTTCTATGCAATCATCAAACAATCGCGGGCTCACACATCTTTTACTTGCGCTGTTGCTGCTGTCATTCAGCACGAACGCCGTGCCAGCACAGGACAAACCCAACGCGCAAAAAACCGATCCGGCCACGCTGACCGAAGCGCAGCGCCAAGCATTGCGCCGCGAGAACCAAGCTGAAATTGACGCGGCAGTGCTACCTTACATCAACAACTTTTTCGCCACCACGCGGCTCGGCCCCGAAGACATCATCAGCGTGGATGTCTTCGACAAACCGAACTATTCGCGCGCCAACCTCACCATTCCGCCCGACGGCGTCATCAGCTACCCGCAAATCGGGCGCTTGCAGGTGGCGGGCCGCACCGTGCCCGACATCGAAAAAGAAGTGCGCGAAAAGCTGATGGAATACATCATTGACCCGCAAGTCACCGTGCAACTGGTCGCCTCGCACAGCCAGAAAATCTTCGTCGTTGGCGATGTCAATACGCCCGGCATTTATGAAATGACGCGCCGCATGACCGTCACCGAAGCGCTCTCACGCGCCGGCTACCTGACCAAATACGGCGACAAGAAAAAAATCCACGTGCTGCGCATGCAACCGGACGGCAACACCGCCGCCATGCCGCTCAACATGAAAGAGGTCGAGCAAGGCAAACGCCAAGACATGTTTTTGGTGCCGGGCGACACCATCGTCGTGCCGGGCAACATCTTCAAGACGATTGATCAGGTTAGCGGCGTGGTGATGATTGCGACGTGGATGCGGATTCTGGTGCGCTGAGCGGCAACGATGAAACTATCGTTCAGACAGTTTTCTTTTGTGCTGGCAGGGCTGTTGCTTACCCTGCCCACTTTCATTTATTCCAAAAACGATTCAAGTCATGGGCGCCAGACGTACCGTAGACTGTCTAGTCTGCGGAGGTCTGCCGCAGAAAGCCCACTGGAACGCCAGTTTGATTTCCGCCATGTCACCGCAGACTGGACAGTCTACGGTACGTTTTCGCATGCGCCGCTTGCGGCGGACTGGCGCAAACAAAACACCAACTCACTCGCCCGCCTCACTTCTATTCATTTCACCGACGCGCAACATGGTTGGGCCGCGGGCAGCAACGGCACGCTGTTCAAAACCAACGATGCAGGCGCGACCTGGGAACGCGTCGCACTGCCGCCCGAATTCAGCCGCGATCTGTTGCGCGCGGTCTGGGCGCTCGATGCACAGCGCGTGCGGCTGCTGGGCGAATACAACCTGACGCAACGGCCCAGCAGCGCCGGACTCGACACGCGCGCCTTCCTGCTCGCTTCGGATGATGGCGGCGCGACGTGGCAAAACATCGAACCCGCGCGGCCACCCGAAAAACCTTATCGCAATCGCCGTCCCAGCGGACAAGCCAGCGAACAAGACCAAGTCGAAAGATTGAATACGCCCATCCTGACGGCGTTTTGTTTTGCCGCAGGCGCCGGTTGGCTGACCGGCGAATCGGGTACGATTCAAACGACCCGCGATGGCGGCGCGAGTTGGCAAATGCAATACGCCGTCACGCGCAAGCTCTTTTACGATGTGACCGCGCTCGACGCGCAGCAAGCCTGGCTCGTCGGCGGCAGCGGCAGCATCCTGCGCACGGTGGATGGCGGCAGCAATTGGAACGAACAGCCCTCGGCCACGACGAACACCCTGCGCGCCGTGCATTTCATTGACGCCAAACGCGGCTGGGCGGCGGGCATCAGCGGCACGATTCTGGCAACCACCAACGGCGGCAATCGCTGGCAGGCGCAAAACTCCGGCAGCAGCGAAACGCTCAACGACATACGCTTCGTCAACGCGCAAGAAGGCTGGGCCGCCGGTGATCGCGGCACGCTGCTGCACACGCGCGACGGCGGCGCGACTTGGCAGGACGAGAGCCTGCAGACCCACGCCAGTTTGAACCAGTTGTTTTTCAGCGCGCCGGATTGCGGCTGGGTCGTGGGCACGAACGGTTCGATTTACCAATACTCCGCTGACAGCGGCGCGCGCCCCGCGCTCAAGGGCGCAAGCCGTTGAGGCTGTGTTAAACTGCCGCGCGTTATGATGCCGCAAGCACCACACAAATCAACCGCAGAGCAACTCACTTACGGCGCATATCTGCGCGTGGGCGAACTCATCAAACTGCAACAACTGCAATCGTCACCGCCCCAGCACGACGAACTGCTGTTCATCATCATCCATCAAACTTACGAACTCTGGTTCAAGCAGTTGCTGCACGAACTGGACGCCGTGTGCGCCAATCTGAAAAGCGCCGCCGCCGTCGCCGTCACGCAAGCTGAGCATCACGACGCCGTGTATGAAGCCGCGCGCCTGTTGCGCCGCTGCACCGAGATCATGCGCGTGCTGGTCGAGCAGTTCACGATTCTCGAAACCATGCTGCCGACGCACTTCCTGGCCTTTCGCGACAAGCTGCGCCCGGCCAGCGGCTTTCAATCCGAACAGTTCCGCGAACTGGAATTCCTGTGCGGGCTGAAGGACGAAAAGATGCTGCGCTATCACGAACCGACTGACGAGGCTTATGCCGCGCTCGCACGCCGCTTGCGCGAACCGTCCTTGCGCGATGTGTTTTTCGAGGCGTTGCAGGCGCTGCAGGTCTTGCTGCCGCTGCCCGCTGACGCCGACAAAGAAACCGTGTTCAAGGCGCGCGCCGAAGCCATCCGCGCCATCTACCGCGACGAGCGCGGCAAACGCAATTGGATTGACGTCTGCGAACGGCTGACTGAGTTTGACGAGTTGCTGGTGAGCTGGCGCTTGCGGCACATTCAAATGGTCGAACGTACCATTGGCGTGCGGTTGGGCACGGGCGGCAGCAGCGGCGCGTCGTATTTGAAAGTGACGCTCGACAAAAAATTCTTCCCTGAACTGTGGGAAGCCCGAACCTTGCTTACTGAATAGGCTCTCCCACGAAGCCACACGAAGGAGCACGAAGCAGGACAATC
This sequence comes from Acidobacteriota bacterium, assembly GCA_043740245.1. Lineage (GTDB taxonomy): Bacteria > Acidobacteriota > Blastocatellia > RBC074 > RBC074 > JACPYM01. The sequence continues at coordinate 33,195 of JAYUCP010000150.1, forward strand.
TGCTTGGTGTTCCTTCGTGTGGCTTCGTGGGAAAGAGAATGGAGTCTTATGGACGAACTGCTTTCCTATCGTGCACAGTTTCCAATTCTGGAAACGACCACTTACCTCATCAATCACTCGCTCGGCGCGATGCCCGCCAAGACTTACGACCGGCTGCACACTTACGCCGAGACGTGGGCGACGCGCGGCATTCGGGCGTGGGCCGAAGGCTGGTGGGAAATGCCCGTCACCATTGGCGACAAGGTCGCACGCATCCTCGGCGCCGACCCCGGCACGGTGGTGATGCATCAGAACGTCTCGGTCTGCCAGGCGCTGATCCTGTCCTGTTTCGATCTCACGCAAAAGCGCAACAAGATCGTCTACGAGGCGCTCAACTTCCCTTCCGTGATGTACGTCTACGAGGCGCACGCCAAAGCGGCCCACGCGCGCATTGTCGAAGTGCCCAGCGACGACGGCATCACGATTGATACGCAGCGGATGGTGGACGCGATTGATGAAGAGACGCTGCTGGTGCCGATTTCGCACGTGCTGTTCAAAAGCGCTTTCATTCAAGACGCGGCGGCCATCGTCGAAAAGGCGCATCGCGTCGGCGCGCTGGTCGTGTTGGATGTTTATCAATCGGCGGGCACGGTGCCCTTCAGTGTCAAAGACCTCGACGTTGATTTCGCCACCGGCGGTTCGGTCAAATGGCTCTGCGGCGGGCCGGGCGCGGGCTTCCTTTACGTCAAGCCGGAGTTGCGCGAACGGTTGCAACCGAAGATCACCGGCTGGGCCGCGCACAAGGCGCCCTTCGCCTTTGTGCCGGGCGAGATCGAATACGCCGAGGATGCGCACCGCTTCCTGCACGGGTCGCCCGCGATTCCGGCGTTGTATGCGGCGGAGAGCGGCTACGATTTGATCAATGAAATCGGGGTCGAACGCATCCGCACGAAATCCATGCGGCAGACGGCGCGCTTGATTGAATTGGCTGGCGCGCACGGCTGGCGCGTGAATGCGCCGCGTGATCCGGCGCGGCGCGGCGGCTCGGTCATTCTGGACGTGCCGCATGCGGGCGAAGTCGTGCGCGAATTGGCCGCGCGCGAAGTGCTGGTGGATTACCGGCCCGGCGCGGGTATCCGCATCGGCCCGCATTTCTTCACCAGCGATGACGAACTCGAAGCCGTGGTGGCCGAGATCAAAAGCATTCTCGACACCAACGCCTTTGCCAAACACGCGGCGGCGAGTGGCGCGCGGTTTTGAGGCGCACTGTCAGTCAACCGACTTTTATCGTTGGCACGGTTGCGTAAAATCGGCTTCGACATTCAACCCCGTAACGAGCATTGAGGAGGACTTATGCAACGAAGAACATTCACATTGGCATTGTGTTGTGCGGCAGGCCAAAGCGCGCTGGCGTTGGCGCTGCCGCAAAAGCCCAACACCAAACAGACTAAACCGGAGAAAGGCAAAATCGTGATTGAACGAATTGAAAAAGCAGAAGCCGAATGGCGGCAGGTGCTGACGCCGGAGCAATACCACGTCATGCGCGAGAAAGGCACCGAGCGCGCCTTCACCGGCGAATATTGGAAGAACCACGACAAGGGCACGTATCTGTGCGCCGCGTGCGGGCAAGAGCTGTTCAGTTCAAAAGAGAAGTTCGAGTCTGGCACCGGCTGGCCGAGCTATTGGAAGCCTGTGGCAAAGGAATACGTCAAGACCGAGACTGACACCACCCTGGGCATGCGCCGCGTCGAGGTGATGTGCAGCCGTTGCGATGCGCATCTGGGGCACGTGTTTGATGATGGGCCCCAGCCGACCGGCTTGCGCTATTGCATCAATTCGGTGTCGCTGAAATTCGTCAAACAGATGGAATAATCGTAGGGGCAGACCTGCGTGTCTGCCCCGGTCGGGTTTGACGAAATCGAATGCGTCAAATAACAACGGGGCAGACACGCAAGTCCATGTGGCTAAAGCTAAGAGCTAAAGCCAAGTCAGCAAAATAGTTTGCGTGATGTAAAGAGTCAGGCAGCACTTCTCTCAGGAGGAGAATGTTGC
>JAYUCP010000151.1:0-5645 GCA_043740245.1 Acidobacteriota bacterium
ATTGGCGTTTGCTGGTAACGGCAGCGAGGCCACTTTGGTTGGGAAGAAGCGGAACAGCACCGCCACGAACAGCACGATCACGCCTATCGCAATGATGCCAAACCGTGCGGCCTGTCGGCGCGTGGCGGTCTCCAATTCGCCCAGCTTCGTCGCACCCAACGCCGCCAGCATCGCCAGCGCAAACGTCAATTCGTACTGATGCCGGTACAAGCCGCGAAATGTCTTGTAGCCCGGCACGCGATACAACAACTCATTCAACCCGAACGGCAAATACCCGCCGAACGAAAGCACGACCGCGACAACCGCCACCATCACCCACAACCACACACGCCCATCGCGCCGCCCTTTCACCACGGCCACGCAGGCCAGCAGCCACGGCAACAAACCAACGTAGCCGCACATAATCCCCGCAATATCGCGGCCCCAGTATTCGGTGTGATACGGCCCAACGAACGCGCCGCCGAAAAAATACGGAAAGATCAACGCGGGCAGTTGCCACGGCGGATAGGAGTAACCGGCGAAAAACACCGCGCCCGGATCGTTGCGTTCGCTTTGCGCCAGCAATTCGAGCGACGGCTGCAACTGCACTTGCGCAAACAGCACGCCGACGATAACCAGCGCGGCACAAGCGGCGAGAAAGTAACCGCGTTGCCGCCAATCGCCGAATTGCCCTAGCGCAAACAAACAATAAAACGCGCACACCAGCGCCGTGAAAATCAGCATCTGCGGTTCGCCCGCAAAAAATTGCAGCGCGATAAACAGCGCGCCCAGCGCCACCCACGTCCACACACACAGCCGGGCGCGGCGTTTCGATTCAACCATCACCGCTTCGACACAACCCGCCAGCGCCAGCAACACCCACGGCAGCCACGCGCCCGCCGCGATGCGCGAGGTCTGGCTGATGTGGTTAATCATGAAGCCGCCGAAGCTGAACGCCACGCCCGCCAACAACCCGCCCAAACGATTGCTGCCGCTCTTGCGCGCGAACAGATAGGTGCCGATCAGCGCCAGGTGAAAGGTCGTGATGACGACCAGATTCGCCGCCAGCTTCGGCGCAAACACCGCGAACAGCCAGTTCGGCGGATAGAGCGCGCCCGGATAAACGCTCGCCAGCAGCGGCATCCCGGCGAAGATGTACGGGTTCCACAACGCCAATTCGCCGCGCCGCAACTGTTCGCCGATGAAGATGCGCACGCCCAGGTTTTGCAACCAGCCGTCGCCCGGCAGCAACGTGACGTCGCCCAGCACCGCCGGATAGAAATAAACAAACGGCAGCAGCGTGAGCAGCAGGATGGTGATTGATTTGGATGAAAGACGCATGACCCTGGGTGCGCAGGCATCCTTGCCTGCGGCGTCGCGTCAGACCGGCTGATGCTGAAAGGAACTTCCTCCGGCATTTTTCGATCTGACGCGACGCCGCAGGCAAGGATGCCTGCGCACCCAGGGTATAGCACTTGCCGCAAAAATTCAGCAAGCCCTATACTGCCCGCCACGATGCAACCACCTATTTCCGCCTCTGGCGCTAGAGGCCACAACGAACAATCCCGTTCGCTGCAACTCGACTTCATACGCGGCTTCGCCATTTTGATGGTGCTGGGCCGCCATCCGACGTGGTACCCACAATTCGCAGGCAAGCTCGAAGGCTTCGCGCACGTCTGGGCGCTGTTCGGGCTGACGGCGATTGATTTGTTTTTTGTGCTCAGCGGCTTTTTGATCGGCGGTCTGCTCTTCAAGGAATGGAAACAGAGCGGGCGCATAGACACCGTGCGCTTCCTCATCCGGCGCGGGTTGAAAATCTGGCCGGCCTATTTTGTTTACGTAGTCTTTGTCCTGCTGGCGTACATCTGGGAAGGCACGCACGGCACGCCGCGCCAGGTCGTCGCGCTGATGCTGCCGAATTTCGTGCACCTGCAAAGTTACATCCTCACGCCCGCCGTGCACACCTGGAGCCTCGCGGTCGAAGAGCATTTCTATCTGGCGCTGCCCTTCATCGTCGCGCTCGCCTCGAATCCGCAGCCCGCTTGGCGCAAGGCGCTGCGCGTATTCGTGCTGTTGATCGCGGCGTATGCGGCGTTGCTGACGCTGACGTATTTCCTGTTGCATTGGTTGACGCTGGGCGCGGCACCGTTGGAGATGCAAGAGTACCTGCGTTCGTATCTGAACCCGCGCTTCCTGCTCTTCCTCGGCGTGCAACTGACGATCATCACGGCCTTCCTGACCTTCGCGCCGTGCTTGCGGCCCGCCGAGGGCAAACACTTTCCGGCGATTCCGTTGATCGCGTTTGGCATGCTGACGCTGGGGCTGGCGCTGCGCATCGTGTCGCAGCAGATGAAAGAGCAACTCGGCCTAAACTGGACGTTTCTGTTCTTCTCGACGCACCTGCGCACCGACAACATCTTCTTCGGCGTGATGCTGGGCTATCTGAATCACCTGCACCCGGAAGTGCTGAAATCCATCCTGCAACGCCGGCGCTGGCTGCTGCTGGGCGGCGCGCTGTTCGTGCTGGCGGGCATCGTGGCACCGGAATGGGGCGGCGAGTTTTTCTACATGCCCGGCTTCACGGTCTTGGGCCTAGGCTACGCGGCGCTGCTGATGGCTGTCGTCTTCACGCCGCTGGGCGAAGGGCTGTTGGGCAAGTTTCTGGCCAGCCGCCTCTCACGCCTGATCGCCTGGGTCGGCTTGCACAGTTACAGCATCTACCTCTGGCATTTGAACCCGTTCCGCTACCGCTTCGACAAATGGTTTTACGAAGCGCTGCAACCCTGGCTGCCGGTGACGGCGCGCTGGGCCGTGGTGATGGCGGTTTACGTCGTGCTGAGTTGTTTGTACGGCGCGGCGCTGGGCAAGCTGATCGAACAGCCGCTGCTGCATTGGCGGGATCGGATTTTTCCGGCGCGGGCCGATGCGTTGGCGGAGTTGCGAGTTGCCGCCGTGCGCTGATTCGTGTTCACAATCCCGGCAAGCCGGTGTATAAGATTGAGCCGTTATGATTGCTACGCAAATTTCAACTATCACCGCACTTGAAGCGCAAGCAGCGGCGAATCTCTTCTTGAGTGACAACTTGCCTGACCGCTTTTTGGCGAGCAGGCCGACGTTTGATGCTTGCGTCCGTGTCTGGCGCGTGCCAGTGCTGTTGGCTTATCCCATCATCGGCCCAGTAGGCCAGACCGGTGAGATTTTGGTGCGCGCCACGTCCGAAGAGATTGTGTCGCACACTCCGCTGGATGAGATGAAAGCCTCCGCTCGCAAACTTTACGCCCAACACCGCGATGCCATCGAAGCCGCCTTTTCACAACCAAGAAACCCCTGACTTGTGTGTGCCGGCCTGTCTGCGCATGGTCTTTGGCAGTTTCGGTGTTGACATCGCCGAAAGCGAATTATGCGCCCGCTGCGACACGATACCGTTTTACGGCACGGAGGCGTTGCGCGCGGTTGAAGTCGCGCGGCAACTCGGCTTCACGCGCACCGCCAAACACACACTGACATTGGCGGAATTACAAACCTTGGTCGCCGCCGGTCTTTCCCCAATTGTCTTTGTTGATCTCACTCCCCTGGATGGCGTTGAAGCCATTCACGCGCTGGTCGTGATCGCTTTTGCCGAACAAGCAGTGACGGTACTTGATCCGCTGGTTGGCGCGCGCACGCTGCCGCTGCAATCGTTCAACACAGCCTGGGCGTTGCGGCACAAACTCGCCATCATTGTTGAGCGGTAAATCAGCCCCGCGCGCTGGCAGCGTTGCGTGCTGGACATCTCACATCCCCCAAACCCTGATGGTTGCCCCGCGCAGCTTACGTGAGCGTTTGAAAATCTTCTTTGACCAGGGTTTCTTCGTGCGATCAAACACGACGAAGTGCATCTCATCGGCATTGCAACGTTCGCCGTATTCCAGCGTCTGCGCAAGGCCCTCGGTGATTGTCTTGTCCAACGCTTTGCGCAGCACTTTCAGTTCCAGCACGATGCGCTGGACGCCGCCCGTATGAGGCCAGATGACCAGCAGATCGGTGCGCCCGCGCCCCAGGCCGTATTCCCGTTCGATACGCCCGCCGCCATTCACGATGCGTTGCAGAAAGGCTTGCAACAACAACTGCGGCCCGGCTTCTTTGTAATCGAAACGTTCCACCCAGTGTTCGCTGTGTTCGCGGAAGAATTGTTGAAAGGCTGCGAGCAGCTTGTCCATCTCCAGACGACCGTCCGGCAGCACATACCACGCGGGGTCCTGATTCATCGTCAGTTGTTCGCTGTAGGTCAATTCGCGCGGGATGACTTCCTGATAAATGCGATTCGCAATGCGCAATTGCCCGGCGGTCGTGATCAGCCCCAGATCGCGCACATAGCTGATGTCCGGTTCGGGAATCTGTTTGGACTCTTCCTCGCCCGCCAGCAAGGGTTCGATGACACGCCGCACGCGCTCTTCCCCCAGCTTGTCGTAAAGCTGATCCAGATGCGTGTCGCGCCGCAGGATCAATTCTTCTTTGGCTTGCTGTATGACTTCGACGGTGATCGGCTTGGTCCTGTCGCGCAACTCTTTCATATTCCAGGTCGCCTGATAAGCCAGCGCGTTGACCAGCCAGGGCTGCCCGGCAGTCAGCTCCCAGACCAGCGGAAAGATGTCGTCGGCAAACACCTGGCCGGTTTCGGCGGTGTGTTGCCGATATAACCTTTCAACTTCTTCCGGCGTGAAATTGCCGAGCCGCAGCGATTCGGATTTGATATTGAAGGCGCTGCCGCCGGTGACAACCTCTTTGCTGCGCGCGGAATGAATGCGGTAATCGCGCACGTCGCGCACGCCGCACAGAATGAGGCTGTGCGGAAAGTGCGCGGGCCGCTGATCGTAGCCGGCGCGCAACTGGCGCAGCACGGCAATCAACGTGTCGCCAATCAACGAGTCTATTTCGTCAAGCAACAAGACGAGCGGTTTGGCGCTGTGTGCGGCCCACACCGTCAGCAAGCGATTCAGCAGCCCTTGCCCGCCGTCTTCCGCCCGCAGCGCGGGTATTTGTTCAAACAGAAAATTATCGCCCAGCGTGATTTTCGCGCGACTGGCAAGCTGGCCGGCAATGGTGCGCAAAGCCACCTCGACCTCTTCGCGCGCCGATTGCCCGACCTCGACGTTGCCATAGACACAGGCGTAATGCCCTTCCTGATTGAGCAAGTCGCGCAACGCCAGCAGGCAGGAGGTCTTCCCCGTCTGGCGCGGCGCGTGCAGCACGAAATACTTCTGCGCCGCGATCAATTGCCGGACGTCGTCCAGGTCAATTCGTTCGAGCGGCGGAATGTAATAGTGAAGCTCTGTCTGGATTGCTCCCGTTGTATTGAAATGTCTCATCATTCAACTCTTCTCTCGTACCGCGTTCCATTCAACTTCACTCCGGCAACCCAACACGCCGCACGAGCTCAGCAAAGCGCGGGTCGGAGCGCAAACTGTCATAGTCAGAGTCAACTTTGAGATAAACCAAGTTTGTAGAACGAGCTTCATAAGCCTTATTCAGCCACTCGAATGCCTGGTCTGTTTCTCCGAGCTGCGCATAAACCGGGGCGATGAGAACCGCTGCGCTATAAGCTGCCGGATCTCCCGCTGCGTACATCTCTTTTAACTTTTTCAAGGGTACTAATGCTTCATCCCTGCGGCCTGAGGCAGCATAGA
>JAYUCP010000152.1:0-13927 GCA_043740245.1 Acidobacteriota bacterium
ACTGCCACTGAACTTTTACAGAAGCAGGCCGCTAATTGGCGGTCGTCTAGTGGATTTTTTTTGCCTTGCTCACAAAGGGGCAGGGCTTCTGAGGAGAGATGTGATGAAACGCCTAACCACCTTCCTGTTCACCTTATTGTTTGTCTTGCCCGCGCTGGTGCTGGCGCAAGGCACGCTGGCCGATTACGAACGCGCCAATGGCTTGCGCGAAAAATACAACGGCCTCGCCGTCAATGTGCCGGTGCGCGCCACCTGGATCGGCAAGAGCACGCGGTTCTGGTATCAAAAGCTGGTCAAAGGCGGCGCTGAATTCGTCGTCGTCAATGCCGAGACGCTCGAAAAGAAACCGGCTTTCGATCACGCCAGGTTGGCCGAAGCGCTGGCGGCAGTATTGCCGCCGCGTCCGGAAAAGATCACGGCGTTGCGCTTGCCGTTTAACGAGATGACATTTGTGGATGACGAACGCGCGCTCGAAATCAACGACAGCGGCACGCGCTGGCGTTGCGATTTGACGGCGTATACCTGCAAGAAATCCGATGCGCCTGCGGCGGGCCGCTTTGGACAACGCGGCGGCGGCCCGGCTGTGCCCGTGAGCGCCGCCACACTCACGGGCATTCCTGGCCCGCGTTACAACCAGACGGGGCCGGTGGGTGCGACGGGAGCAGTGGGAGCGATGGGTGATACGCGGACTTCGCCGGATGGCAAGTGGGAAGCCAACGTCAACAACCACAACGTCTTTGTCAAAACGAAAGGCAAGGCTGATGGCTGGCCGCTGAGCTTCGATGGTTCGGAAGGGAATTACTACGCGCTGGCGACGCTCGCGTGGTCGCCCGATTCCAAACGGCTCGCCGTCTTCCGCGTGCGGCCCGGCTATACGCGCAAGCTGCAATACGTCGAATCGTCGCCGCGCGATCAGGTGCAACCGCATTACGGCTCGATTGAATACGCCAAGCCGGGCGATGCGCTGGACATCCCAACTCCCGTCATGTTCGACGTCGAAAGTAAGCGGCAGTTCGTGATTGACACGGCGCTCTGCCCGAACCCGTATCAAATGATGCGCCCCGAATGGCGCAAGGACAGCCGCGCGTTCAGCTTTGAATACAACCAGCGCGGCCATCAGGTCTATCGCGTTATCGAAGTGGATGCCGCGAGCGCCAAACCGCGCGCCGTCATCAGCGAAGAACCCAAGACCTTCTTCCAATACAACGCTGCCCCTGGCGGCAAGAAATACCGCTACGACATCAATGACGGCAAAGAAGTCATCTGGATGTCGGAGCGCGACGGCTGGAATCACTTGTATCTGTTCGACGGCGTGACCGGCGCAATCAAAAACCAAATCACCAAAGGCGCCTGGGTCGTGCGCGGCGTCGAAAAAGTAGACGAAGCCGCGCGCCAAATCTGGTTCCAGGCCAGCGGCATGCACGCGGGCAAAGACCCGTATTTGATTCACTACTACCGCATCAACTTCGATGGCACGGGCCTGACCGCGTTGACCGAAGCCGATGGCAATCACACGGTCAGCTTTTCAGAGGACAGGAAGTATTACGTTGACCTCTGGTCGCGCGTAGACCAACCCACTGTCGCCGAATTGCGCCGCACCGAAGACCGCAAAGTCCTGGCCGAACTCGAACGCGGCGACGCCAGCGAATTGACCAAGGCCGGTTGGCGCGCACCCGAAGTTTTCACCGCGCTCGGACGCGACGGCAAGACAGACATCTGGGGCATCATCATCCGCCCGTCGAATTTCGATCCGCTCAAAAAATATCCGGTGATCGAAAACATCTACGCCGGGCCGCACAGTTCCTTCGTGCCCAAAACGTTCGCCCCGTACAACCAAATGCAAGCGCTCGCCGAACTCGGTTTCATCGTCGTGCAGATTGACGGCATGGGCACGTCGAATCGCTCAAAGGCCTTTCACGACGTGGCCTGGAAGAACCTGGGCGATGCCGGTTTCCCCGACCGCATCCTTTGGCATCAGGCGGTCGCGGCGAAATACCGCTACTACGACATCACTCGCGTAGGCATTTACGGCACCTCGGCGGGCGGGCAAAGCTCGCTGGGCGGGATGCTGTTTCACCCGGAGTTTTACAAAGTCTGCGTCTCGTCGTGCGGCTGCCACGACAACCGCATGGACAAGATTTGGTGGAACGAGCAATGGATGGGCTGGCCCATCGGCCCCGAATACGCCGCCGCCTCAAACGTAGACAACGCGCACAAGCTGCAAGGCAAGCTGCTGTTGATCCTCGGCGAACTCGACACCAACGTTGATCCGGCCTCGACGATGCAAGTGGTCAACGCGCTGATCAAGGCGGGCAAGACGTTCGACTTTTTGGAAATCCCCGGCGCGGGCCACACAAATGGCGGCGCGTATGGCGACAAGAAACGCTACGATTTCTTTGTGCAGCATTTGCTGGACGTGAAGCCGCCGGATTGGAATCGGGTGGAGAAAGGGAAGGCGGTGACGGCGGAGGGGAATTGAGGGTGCCCGGCTTGGTTGAAGACCTGCTTTCGAGTGGTATGGATGAGACGGAGCCTGGTTACAGGCAATTCGCAGAGTCGCCGATTGCGTTGGGCGTCTCTTGGCTCAAAGCGCAACTCATCCTACAATCCGGCTTCCTTTGGTAGCCTACACACTTTGATGAATTAGTCAGAACCCGCATTCTGTCTGATTTTATTCGGCGGCGTGTCTGTCAGAGTTCAACTGACGCGTATTATCAGAAAACAAAGTTTCTGATAACGCCAAGACGACTGTAGGGTGATGGACCAGCGCTTTCACGCGGATCGCCTGAATTGATGAGAACAACTATGGAAAGAAGACCTACCGCTTTCGTTGCTTCGTCTACCGAGCATCGTGACATCGCGCAAATGGTGCAAGAGAACCTTGAGCAAGACGTGCAAGTCACGGTCTGGTTCCAAGACGTTGTGGGACCATCCAGCTATGTTCTGGATGACCTTGTGCGGCAACTCGATGACTTCGACTTCGGCATCTTCGTCTTTGCTCCGGACGACAGGGCCCTGATACGAGGCACCGCTCAAGCGACTGTGCGCGATAACGTACTTTTTGAAATGGGGCTGTTCGTCGGCCGCTTAGGCAGGGATCGGACGTTCGTCCTCACTCCAAGCCACGCCTCCGACATGAGAACGGCCTCGGATCTGCTTGGGTTGACCACGGTGCAATACGACTCAGTCCGAGACGACCGGAATCTCAGCGCGGCGCTAGGCCCGGCGTCAAGCAAGATTGCGCGTGTCATCAGGGCCAAAGGTATACGGCCTGAACGGTTGCAGCGCGAAGAATCGGCACGGCAGCGTGCCGAAGCGGCCAGGGCTCGAATTGCGGAATTGACGCCTTCCGAGCAGATCATTGTTGACAAGCAGATCGGTGCGTCGAGTTTTGTCGTCATCAATGATGACATCTGCCGTGCTGCTAGCGACGTCATTGTCAGTTCAGATGACAACCACTTTACGGCCCGGGGTGGCGTATCCAAAGCAATCCTGAAGATGCTGGGCCCGGATGTACGTCAGCAACTTGACTATTACGAAGGCAAAGGGTTTCGGCAAGGCCATCTCGTTATCACGACCGGGGGACACTGGAATCGAAGGGCAGTGATACATGCGGCGGTGATTGACCTCGATGAAAATCGGTATCCGACTGAGGAGTCCATCAAATCAGTGACTCGACAAATCCTAAACTGCGCGGTAGCCCTCGGAGCACGCACGATTGCATTGCCCGTGCTCGGCGGAGGACATGCAACCAAACATCTGAGTCCTTCAGGCGCGGCCACTGCCATTTCGTCAGAGATTGTTCGCTTTCTGCAGGAGCAAACCGGGGAGCTGAGCGACCTGAGGCGCGTGGCACTGTATATCTTCGACCGCGCGGATGCAGAAGGGCTAACTGCGGCGCTTGAGACCTTGCGCGACCATGAACCAAATGCGGCGACCAGTGGGTTGATGACGCCGCCCGAGGTCGCCAGCGCGTTGTAGGTGTCCGCCAGAAAAGAACTCGCGGCTGAAACAGGCCGCAGGGTTTAGCAGTTCAAACAGCCACCGTTGGAGATGGCTCTTGTCAAAGCCCTATGAACGTCAATGATTTTGTTCGGCGCTGGCCATATTGCTACCACGTAACCTTCGCCGTGAACCTGGACCTGATTCAGACTTCTCGGTCTTTGTATTCGGCGGAGGCACTCCTGTTGGCTACCGGCGAGGTTGGGCGACGCCAGCGTCGAATGACTGACCAGCTAATCCGAATCAAAGGACAGTCGGTGGTGTTGCGAAATCAATGCGCATTGAATCCTCAAGCACTCGACTTGCCGCGCGACTGCACTTTGGAGGACTACCTCGCGTTCCTGAACGAGCGTACCTACTTCTGGCCTGGCACCTCCATCGGACCGGTGACCGAGGGAATCCGCTTGTTGGCAACTCACGGATCATCGCTGCCTGCGGTGGTCATTCGTGTTCAGAGCATGGCCCTGCTCGAAGCCAATGCAAATGCCACTATGCACGTCGCGACATGCAACACCGGTGCAGCGTGGATGGACGGTAGCGGGATGTCCCGGCGTGCCCTCGACGCCTTCTGTCCGCTTCCCGAATATGCGAACGATACGCGGGCTATTGTCGAAGTGTCATTCGTAAACGCCGCAAGATTGCCGAAATGCAGCGAATACTCTGCGAAGCTCATCGGGCCGTGGGATCATTTTTTCATGGGGGAGACTCCTGGGCGAACTTTATGAGCGGAGCAGCGGAACGATTCACTACTTATCTGTCCAAGGTGGAGGCGGCGCTAGCGACCAGTACTGCCCGCAAGGCGGAGCGGCTGGCATTCCTTGTTCTGCCGGGATCGTTCAGCCCGGTTCATTCACAACATTTGCGCGTCTTGGAGGCTGCGCGCGACGTCCTGGCAAATTTGCGCTGGCATGTGGTCGGCGGCTTTCTTGCGCCTTCGGATGATGACTATGTGCGGCAGAAGCTTGGCAGCGCGGCCTGGCCACTTGAAAAGCGACAGGAGTTGTGTCGCTTGGCAACCAGTGATTCGCTTTGGGTGGACGTGGCTCCTTGGGGCGAATTCAGCAGTTACCGCGTGACCTCCCGGCTGCGCCAGGCCATCGAATCGGATTGCCGCGAAGAGTTGCTGGGCAGGTCTACAATCGGTGTCGAGGTCATGGGTTCGGACACCGCGCTTCGGATTCTGGGCAAGCTCCTTTGCGAATGGGATTCAGGCAGCAAGCCGACGGCGCAGCCCTGGTACCAAGAACGGTACGTGTGTTGTTTGGTTCGTCCCGGTTCGAACGCGAGCGCAGAGATCGAACAAATTAAAACGGCCATTCGACCACGTGTGAAAGCGCTGGGTATCAAGGTAATCGTGATTGGTGACGATAGCGCCCATCCATTGCTTGAAGTCAGTTCGCACGAAATCCGGAGGGCCGTGGCGATGCAGTGCTGGGACCAGTTACGCAATAGTGGCTGGTTGTCGCCCCGCGTGCTGGACAGGCTGCAAGCCGGATACGTGTAACGACCCGGCGCAACGACACCCGCTTGCCGTTGTCCTCAGCACTCGAATCCACCGCCACATACCAAGTACCAAGCAACGCGATGTGGCGGGCTGTTTCCGACCAGCACCAAAAACGGAGCAAATAAGTAGCACTTACATTGTCAAATTATAGAAAACGCGAAATCTGTCTATCTGATCGCTAGCTGCAAACAAAGTCGGCGCTCGTTACGCATTCAAGCCATTCGGCGCGAGCGGCAACGACCGCAACCGTTGTCCCGTCGCCATAAAAATCGCTCCACTCACCGCCGGAGCCAGCGCCACGATTGGGCATTCGCCCGCGCCAGCCGAGGGCAAATCCGGGCGATCCAGCAAGACGGTTTCCAGCTTGGGCAGGTCGCTGAAACGCGGCACACGGTAGCGCGAAAAGCGCGGGTTCAAGACTTTGCCATCCGCGAAATCAATCGCCTCGAACAACGCGCCGCCGATGCCCTGAATGATCGAACCTTCGACCTGATGTTTCAATCCGTCCGGGTTGATGATCGTGCCGCATTCAAAGGCCGTCACCACGCGCACCAATTTCACCTTGCCATTCGTGATGGCGACTTCGACGCAATTGGCGACGTAGCCCGCTTTCTCAAAACCGCCCGCGAGGCCGAAGCCGTGCTGGGCCGCTGGTTTCGCCTGGCCCCAGCCAAAGGCTTTGGCCGCCGCTGTGAGCACGGCGCGCATGCGTTCGTCTTTCAGATTGCGCAAGCGGAATTCGAGCGGATCAAGCTGCAGGCGTTCGGCCAGTTCGTCCAGATGCACTTCGCGCGCAAAGTGGTTGGCGGTCGAAGCCAGCGCGCGGTAGGAACCCTGGCGCAGGGGCGAGCGCACGCTGTGAAATTCGTTTTTCTGATTGGGAATGTCGTAGATGGGGCGCAGTCCCGCCGTGCCGGAATTGTAGTTGTGAAACTCCCAGGCGGTCAGCTTGCCGTCTTTGTCCGCGCCGCTCTTGATTTCGATCAACCCGGCGGGGCGGAAGTAGGCCCAGGCAAATTCCTCTTCGCGCGTCCAGACCAGCTTGACGGGCTTGCCGGCGGCTTTTGCCATGCGGGCGGCTTCGATGGCGGCCTCGCCGGTGTGTTTGCCGCCGTAGCCGGAACCGGTGTCGGGCATGATGACGCGCACGCGTTCTTCGGGCAGGCGCAAGGCGCTCGCCAATTCGCTGCGCACGCCGAAGGGGCGTTGCGTGCCGGTCCAAACGGTGAGCTTGCCATCTTGCCATTCGGCCACGGCAGCGCGCGGTTCGAGCGGCGCGTGCGCGATGTAGGCGATGGTGTAACGGCCTTCGAGTTTGTGTTGCGCGGCGGCAAGGCCAGCGGCGATGGAGCCGCTCGCATTGTTGTTCCCTTGCGCGGGCGCGGCGTTTTGCCCAGCGTTCTGTTTGAAGTAGTCGAAGATGGTTTGCGCCGAAGGTTGCGGGGTGGTTTTCCATTCGGCGCGCAGGGCCGCCAGTGCTTGCGTTGCGAGTTGCGCGCTGGGCGCGGTGACGCCTACGAAATCGCCATCGCGTACGACGGTGACGCCGTGCATGGCTTCAGCGGCTTTGGCGTCGAGTGTGGTCAACGTCGCGCCATTGGCGATGGGCCGCAGCACTTTGCCGAATAGCATTTCAGGGCGTTTGAGGTCGGTGGTGTAGCGATGTTTGCCCGTAACAATGTCGCGGCCATTGACGCGATGGATCGGCTTGCCCGCGACTTTCCATTGCTCGTGCGGCGTGAGCGCGACATTGTCGTTGATGGCTTTGAGCAGCTTCTGGCCTTTGGTCAATTGGCCGTAGCTGATGCTTTGTTTTGTTGCCGTGTTTGCGATCTTGCCGTCAGCCGCGCGCAAGGCAGTGCGTTCGACTTTGAGTTGTTCGGCGGCGAGATCGAGCAGGGCTTCACGCGCGGCGGCGGCGGCGCGGCGCAAACGCGGACTCATGCCCGGCGTCGTCTGGCTGCCGAAGGTGCCGGCGTCATAGGGCGTCAGATCGGTGTCGCCCATCACCATCAGAATGGCGCTGAGCGGCACGCGCAACTCTTCGGCGACGACTTGCGCCAGCGAGGTGCGGATGCCTTGACCGACTTCGACCTTGCCGGTGTAAACCGTCACCGCGCCGTTCGCGCCGACGTGCAACCACGCGCCGATTTCTTGTGGCGTGCGCGCGCCGCCACCTCTGCGCGCGCCGCCCGATTCCTGTTGGGCTTCGGCTTCGGTCAACGCGCAAACAATCAGCAAGCCGCAGCCCAACGCTTTGAAAAAATCGCGGCGCGGCATTTCAAAGTGGTAAGCCGGCGCGGCGTGCAATTCATATCTTTCTGGCTCAAGGGCTACTTCAAGCTCGTAATCGTTCAACAACTCATTCATCGCGCACCGCCTTTCTGTACGGTCTGTTGATTGGCGGCGCGTTTCATTGCAGCGAGGATGCGCGGGTGGCTGCCGCAGCGGCAAACATTGCCTTCCAGCGCGTGCCGGATTTCGGCTTCGCCCGGGTGCGGATTCATTTTGAGCAGGCCCGCGCCGGTCATCAGCATGCCGGCGATGCAATAGCCGCATTGCATCGCGTCTTCGGCCAGAAAGGCTTCCTGCAAGGGATGCAGCCGCCCGTTTTGTTCCAAACCTTCGATAGTCGTGATCTGTTTAGCGGCAACTGCGCCAACCGCTGTCAGGCAGGAGCGCGTGGCTTGGCCGTCAATCAGCACGGTGCACGCGCCGCATTGGCCTTCGCCACAGCCGTATTTTGTGCCGGTCAAATCCAACTCGTCGCGCAGGACGCTGAGCAAGCTGCGGTCAGCCTCGGTCTCTACGCGGTGCTTGGTTCCGTTGATGCGAAGCTCGAAGGTTTTCATAACCGTTTCCGTGAAGTTGGGTAGCTTCTGAGCAGGGGGAGCATTCTGCCTTCTTCATTCGGCAGGCTCCATTCTCAATGCAGAAGGGGGGTGTGCGTCAAAGCTTTTCATAATGCAATGAAAAACCACCGGGCCGAGGTAGCACGAACTGTCTAGTTTGCGCCGTGTCATTCATGACGGCCATGGCCCAACTGCTGATGCCGCGCAAACTAGACAGTTCGCGCTACCTCGGCGCGCGCCGTCTGGTTTTCCCAAGCTACACTCGCGCAAAATTTTGACGGACACACTACAGTAGGCTCACGTCAACAGCGCAAGTTACGGCTTATCCGGCGCGATGTAATGCGTCGTGACCAAGTCGAAGTGGCTCTTGTATAGGCCCGCATCGAAGTCTTTCAGAAACACGGTCATCTGTTGCAACAACGTCGCGGCGCGATGGCCGGGCAAGGCCGCCGGATGTTGAAAGCGCCCGGAAGCCGAGCGTATGAACAGGCTCTTGTCGGTCAGCGGCAGCTTGCGCACGTTGTTGGCCCAGTCGGTGAACAGGTCGCCGTCGAACAGATATTGCTCGACATTCGAAAGGTAATAAGCCGTCACCGTGAAGCTGTTCTTTTTTAAATAGTCGCCAATTGCGCCCAGTGCCTTGGGGCCGGCGAAGTTGCCGACGACGGGGATGATCATGTTTTTGCGCTGCAGCCCGCGCACAAATTCATAGTCATCATCGCTCGCCAAAAAATTGCCCGTCTTGTCGTTGAGATCGGTTTGGGCGATCAGGTCTTTGAGAACAGGGAAGCCGCCGCCGCGAAAACCGCCACCGCCAAAGCCGCCGCCAGGGAAGCCTCCACCACCGCCCGGTGGTGGGCCGCCGAAACCACCGCCCAGATTATTGGAGCCGCTGCGATAACTGATGTTCAAGCCGTCAGTGCGAAACGTGCTGTAAACGTATTCCAGCCCCTTCTGATCGTTTTCTGAAAGCGCGAATTGAAAGTCTTCCTGAATCGTCTTGCGCAGCTTGACGAGGTTGGCGGCATAGGCCTTTTCATCCGCCGGTGTCTGGCTGAAATAATCGAGGATGTCGCTGAGCGCCGATTTCGGCGTCACCGCTTTCTCTTTCGGCAACGGACGGCTCAACAGCAGCGCCAGGAATTGCACGCGATCGGGCGCGTGGTGAAAGACGGCTTTGTACAGCAAATGCTGCAACACGGCCTGGCGGCGGATGTCCATGATGAAGACGATGCGCGGGCGAATCTTGGCGATGTAGGTGAAGTTCTGTTCCGGCCCAACGCCCAGGTAGGCGCCGCCGCTTGCGCCAAGTTGTTTGAGCTTATCCACCACGGTCAGATAGGCGGTCTCGTTCGAGGTGAAATTATCCGAGCGAAAGAAGCCGCCCTCTTCGGACAATTCGCGGCTCAGGCGCGAGAACTCAGCGGCGCTCAGGCTTTCGGGTTGTTTGGCGGGCGCGGCGGCCGTCTGGGCAAAACTCAAGCCTGGGCTGAGCAAGAACAACAGTAGCGTCAGCAGCACTGCGTTCAACCGTGGTTGTAAGAAAAGCTTGGCCGCAATTGCGTAATTCATCGTTGTTTCCTCAAGGTTGCGAATGGTGGTGGGCTCCCAGGGTTTTGCTTAGGCCTGCAAATCACTCAGGTATTCCAGCTTGCCTGTGCTGTCGCCAATCTTTTCGGGCCGCGCGCCCAGACAATCCAACAACGACAGATACAGATTGGTCATCGGCTTGCCCGGTTTGTAAGCGATGTGGCGGCCCGGTTTCAATTGGCCGCCGCCGCGTCCGGCCAGCAGTATGGGCAGGTCTTCGTGATTGTGGCGGTTGCCATCGCTGATGCCCGCGCCGTAAACGATCATCACGTTGTCCAGCATCGTGCCGTCGCCCTCTTTGGCGGCTTTCAGCTTCTGCAAATAGGCCGCGAAGATTTGCACGTGGAAGGCGTTGATCTGCGCGACTTTTTCGATCCAGTCGGCATTGTTGCGGTGGTGCGTCAGCGGATGGTGCGGATCGCGGTGGCCGAGTTCCTCATACACGCGCCCGCTGCCTTCGCGCGCGAACATCAGCGTCGAAATGCGCGTCAGATCGGTCTGAAACGCGAGCATCTGCAAATCGCACATCAGCGTGACGTAGTCGGTAAACGTGATCGGAATTCCGGCAGGTTTCTCGATGCCGGGGTTGATCTGGCGCTGTTCGTTGGCGGCGGCGGCGATGCGCTGTTCGATCTCGCGGATGGCGTAGAGGTATTCATCGAGCTTGCGTTTGTCGTTCGGCCCCAAGGTCGCGGCCAGCTTTTGCGTGTCGCTTTGCACGAGGTCGAGGATGCTCTTGCGATATTCGGCGCGGCGCGCGCGCACTTCAGGCGCGAGGCTCAAATCAGCCGTGCCGAACAAACGTTCAAAGACGAGGCGCGGATTGACTTCGGGCGGATTGGGCGTGGTCGGCGTGCGCCACGAGATGCTGTTCGTATAAGCGCAGCTATAGCCCGAATCGCAATTGCCCACGGTGCGCGAATCTTCGCAACCGAGTTCCAGCGAGGCGAAGCGCGTCTGTTTGCCGATGAGTTGCGCGCCCACCTGATCGGCTGAAATGCCCGCCTGAATGTCGGCCCCGGCGGTCTTCTTGCAATGCACGCCGCTCAGGTACGCCGCCCCCGCGCGCCCGTGATCGCCCGGCCCATCGCCCAGCGCATTGCCGTTGTGATCGTCCAGGCCCGACAGCACGAAGAAATCTTCGCGCAAGGCTTCGAGCGGTTTGAGAATGCGCGTGAATTCGTAGCTCTTGCCGGTTTGCGCGGGTTTCCACCAATTGATGTTGACCACGCCGTTGGGCACATACAAGAACGCCAGCCGCACCGGCGCTTTCGTTTGCGCGCTCAGCGCGGGCGTCATCGCATCGAGCATGGGCAGCGCAATGGCGGTGCCCAGACCTTTTAGAAATGTGCGGCGTGGCAGGTGTTTTTTTGTAATCAGCATCTATGGTTCCTCGCGCTCATTCTGTTAGAAGGGCTGGAAGTTGGAAGCTAGAGTGTCCGAATCACTCTTCGTAAATAATTTCCAGACTCTTCAAAATATTATCTACCTTCGTTCCTCTACCCTTTACCTCAATCATTTTATCCAGGTGGAGGCTTTCTGTGTACTTAGTGCTAGTTAACGCCTCGGCGCCGGAAATCCTAATCGAAGGCTTGATAAATTTATCTTTCTCGGTTGGGTGAGGGCTTAAAGCCCGGCCTGTTCTAGTGTCTGTGTTCAGGTCGTATATGTATATCTTGTACGTTTGAGGCTCAGCGTCCTTTATAACAGTCTTACCTGAGGCTTCTTCAATTTTCGCTAGTGCAATCACAATCTCGTCTTTATACGCTTCGTTAATGACGCCCAGTGGGTGCTCTTCGGATCCCGAAAGACTGGAAAAGATAATCTGGTCATAACTGTCCCCAACCATGTCAGATATGATATTAAGGTCCTCAGCTACTTTAATAATATCTTCGATGAACCCGTCTTTAATTACCTCTCTGTTTTTGCGCCCGATTCCAATTAAGGCTTCATACTCGCTCCACAAGCCATTAAAGCGAGTGAGATGTTCTGTTGAATTTTCGCTTAAGCGTGTAGCATCTTCAGGCAATGAATTCAGGCAATATAAGATATAGCTATTTAAGAAGCGTAAATACGGTTCGGATTCATGAAACAAGCTAAGCTTACGTTCTTCAACTTGCACGTTATAGTTTATCTTGAAGCTGCCTTCCACGTGTGCCTGATTGTTAACTGCTAAAAGATATACTTCTGCATTTACATCCAGTAGTTTCAGGAGTCGCTTAAAAGGGGAGCGAAGGAATTTAGCGATCTGGTTTTGCGTTTCGCTTACTTTCTCTGGTTTTGCTTGGTGAGAATTTGCTAGCCCGCCCGCTAGGCTAATCGGATAGATTAGCGATGGACTAATTTCATACTCTGGGCAAAGCGAAGACTCTAGAGGTAGATACTCTTTAGGGATGTCAGTGAAATTTACCGGGATAACTTGCTGGACATTGTCACAGTGTCTTTGGATAACAAAAATAGCTTTAGCTTTGGCAAGCGCAGTTAGATAGTTAATCTTTTGATTTACATAGGAAGCATAGGTGGCAGGGTCAATGATGCTGTGAAAATACTCTTGAACCCCGCCGTCTTCGCGAATAAAAGAGCCGAGAATCCTGTTGCCCAAGCTGTTGACACCTGTATAGAGGACCGGGATGTCGTCATATGACAACAGCTCTCTTGGCTTACCAACTATTAGTGGTAAATCAGTGTTATGAGAATTTGTGTGCTCAACTTGCCACATATCAAATCAATGCGGTTATCTCATCCACCTCTACATGAGACAAACTAAAGCTGTCTGCCTTAAGAAGAGTATAGTGGGTTGGATTTTTATTAGTTCTTGTATCCCATACCTGTCCAGCCTGCTCAAGTAATCTAAAGCGGCAGTAATATCTCGGAACGCCTGCTGGTGAAGTGCTTACAATCAATTTGTACTTGTTTATCACCTTGGCCTCCTCTTCCTCTGACACTACATTAATTGATACGCCTCTGTATTTACAATGATCTTTGCAATTCTTCAGTTCTCGGGGGAGAGACTTTTCATGATACGACTTGAAATCCTGATCTGTGATTTGACTACCTTCAACCAATCGGGCGAAGCATTTCCCGACAAATTCCTGCTGGGCACCTTCTTGCAATAAACAATCGCACCCTTCTTCAATCCCGTCGTGCAGGCTGGCAAATGTCAATGTCATAGGGCTTGCGTCAATTTATGCGGTTGATCTTGCACAGCCAACGCCGAAGCTGGCTGCATTGCTATGGCACAAAACGGAATCTAGCATAGATATTGGCACCGGTCACATTTTTGCCCGCCGCCGCTGGAACGGCAAGCTATTCGCGATCTCCCAGACCAGCGCGGAGAATTTGTAATCCTTGGCCGCGACATTGGCGGCGATCTGTCTGACCGCCAGTTTGTCGTAACGTTCCAGGCCGCGCCCCAGCGCATAGGTCAGCAGCTTCTCGGTCAAACAGCGCGCAAAAGCGTCGCGGTCAGCTAGCAACAACGCGCGCAACTGCGCTGGCCCGTTGAACGTGCGTCCATCCGGCAGCACGCCCGAATCGTCAACCGGGAATTTGCCGTCCATCGTGCGCCACGCGCCGATGGCGTTGAATTTTTCGAGTCCGAAACCCAGCGGATCCATGCGCGCGTGGCAGGCCGCGCAAGTCGGATTCTGGCGATGCTCTTCCAATTGCTGGCGCAATGAAACGGACTTGCCAATCTTGGCATCGTCCAGATTGGGCACATCGCCGGGCGGCGGTGGCGGCGGCGCGTTCAGGATGTTTTCCAAAATCCATTTGCCGCGCAACACGGGCGAGGTGCGCGTGGTGTATGACGACACCGTCAACACGCTGGCGTGCGTCAGAATGCCGCCGCGTTCGGGTTGATTGGTCAGCGGCACGCGCCGGAACTCAGCGCCTGTGACGCCGGGCACGCCATAAAACCGCGCGAGCCGTTCGTTCAGGTATGAATACTTGCCGTCAATGAAATCCACGATGCTGCGGT
>JAYUCP010000153.1:0-13920 GCA_043740245.1 Acidobacteriota bacterium
ACGCCAATCACGCTTGTGCTGCTTGAGCTACAAGCCGGCACTTTTTGAAAAAAATCCTGGTACTACCGCTTGACTTTTAAGACGGTATCTTCAGGCGGCGTGGGCGCGCAGCGCCCCAACGACGCGCCTGCGGCGCGCTGCCGCCTGAAGGCGGTACTCTGAACGCTTGTAGCCGATGCGCACAGTCGAATCTGCGTGTGCCAATCCCGGTTGGTTTGATTTAGCGCCATTCGCCTTGCAGCGTGAAGCCCGCCCAAAAATACGGCGACGGCCAGCGTCCGCTGTTCAGCATTTCAAGCTGCGCCGCGCGCAAGGCTGCTGCGGGTGTCAAACGTTGTGCGCCCAGCAAACGCCGGTAAAGTTTATCCATCAATTCTGCTGTCGCCTGATCTTGTTGCGACCACAGGCTGACGGCCACCGATGAAGCTCCGGCGTACAAAAAACTTTGCACCATCCCGACCAACCCTTCGCCGCGCACTGTTTTGCCCAAGCCGGTTTGGCAGGCGCTCAGCACCACCAGCCGCGCCGAAAAACTCAGATTGAAAATATCCGCCGCCGGCAAGAAACCATCCTGCGGACGGCCCTGTTCATCCACCAGCGATAGGACGATGCCCGACAGTGCCGGATGCGTCGTGTTGATCAACGCGTGCGTTGCGAAATGCACGATGCGGTACTGATTCAACTCCGCGCCCGTCGCCAGCGCCCGATTGGCCGCGAAATCGAGCGCGCGCATTTGCTGTGCTGGCGCGACCAAGGCCGTGATGTGTTCGGCTTCCCAGCGCGTGCCCGGCAAGCGGCTGACGCGCACGCCCGCCGCCTCGCCCGCACTGAAATCGCGCAAGGCCCGCTGCCAACTAAACAGACGTTCAGCGCGCGCGGGCGCTTGATCGTGTGTGTTGAGCGCGTGCGCCACGCCCGCCAGCCGCACATCATCGGCGCTAAACACCGGGTCGGCCAGCACCGCGACTTCTTTCAATTCGGTCTGCCGCTGCGGATGCTCCATCCGCAACAGCGCCAGTGTCGAGGCCGACGGCAAATAAACGATCTCGTGCGCCTCGATCAAAGGATGAAGGCGGAGGGATGAGGGATGAAGCAAACGCCGTTTTTCATCCTTCATCCTTCCGCCTTCATCCCTTGGCAGCGGCAGCGCCGCGAACGGCACGAATAGCAACGCCTCTTGCGCCACGATCAGCAACCGCTTGTGACCGAGTTGCCCGGCGACAAGGGCCAGCACTATCTGGCTGAGCGCATGGGCCGCTTGGGGGAATTCAGCATCCGCCCGTGCAATGCGCGCGCGCCGTTGCGCCGCCGTTTCACTGGGAATGGATTGATTGCGCGCCGTCAGCGCAGCGTAAACGCGCCGCGCCGCCGCATTGATTTCAGTGCGCGGCGGCAGCACGTAGCTCGTCACTTGCGCGCGTGTGACCAGCCACAAAAAGCTGCGCTCCGCGCCCAGCGCGTATTCGAGCAGCGCCGTGTCGTCATCGAGCAATTGTTGAATGGCTGTCGCCTCTAGCGGCTGCGGTTGCGTCAACGCGGCAAAACGCGGACTGGCCGCGCGCAAACGGGCGCGCACGTCTTGATACTCGGTGTTGAGCGTTTGTAACTCGTGGGCCAGCGTCGCGCGCTGTTCCGGCGTATGCGGCCCCACTGGCAACAAGCCCGTTTGCAAGCGCAGTTGAAATTCGGCCTTGGCACTGAGGCGTTGCCGCAACTCGCGTTCGCGCGCCAGCAAGTCGGGCGGCGCGCCCGTGCGAATGTCTACTTGCGCCTCGGCCAGCAATTCCAACAGGCTGCGCGCCCGCGCCATCTCCGCCGCGCGCAAGGCCTCAGCCTGATACCCGGAGGACTGCTGTCCGGCCTGCGGCGCGCGCTCGTGCATACGCATCAGCAACTCAGTGTAAAACTCGTAGTAATCACCGACCGTGCCCAAATACGAAGCGCGCAATTCCTGACTGAGCACGCCCGCGCGAATCTGTTCGGTCAATTCCAACGCCGCCTCGATCAACGCGCGCGCTTCGTTTAACTGCCCGCCAGATTTCTCTTTGGATTGCGCCGTCAAGCGCGCCAATTGATAGAGCGTCTGCGCCTCGCCATCACGATCATTCAACGTGCGACGCAACGCCAGCGCCTCTTGCAACAACTCGCGCGCGCGCCCGGCTTCGCCCAACGCCGCCCAAGCCGCGCCCAGATTGTTGAGCGCAACGCCTTCGCCGTAACGGTCGCCAATCTCGCGTTGAATGCCCAACGCCTCCTCGAATGTTTGCAACGCCTGCCGCGTTTCGCCGCGCCGGGCCTGCACTTCGCCCAGACTGTTGAGCGCCGCCGCCGTGCCGCACCGCTCGCCAAGCGCGCGCCGTATGTCGAGCGCCCGCCGGAACTGCGCTTCGGCCTTGTCCAATTCGCCCAATGCACCGTTAAGCCCGCCTTCGGGTTCATTGGCCGCCGCCTGCTGCAACTGCCCGATCAGATACAAGGTCTGCGCCTCGGTCGCGCGGCTGCCCATCCGGTGCTCCAACCGCAGCGCGTCTTCATACAGCGCCAACGCCTGCCCGCGCTCGCCCAACGACGCGTAGGCCTCACCCATCTCGTTCAGCAACAGCGGTGCGTAATAGTCATCGCCAGCGCCTTTGTAATGTTCAATGGATTCGTTCAGCGCATCCAGCGCCGCCTGCTTTTCGCCTGTCAACGAGTGAATACGCCCGATACCGCGCAGGGCGAAGGCTGTGCCGGTGTGCCATTCTTTCGTGGCATTCCCAATTCTGCCGCCTTGATCGTAATACCGCAGGTAAAGCGGTAGCGCTTGCTCGAAAGCTTCACGCGCCTGCTGCATTTCGCCCAACGCCAACTGCGCATAGCCAAGTTGCGTCAACGTCCAGCCGGACATGTTGAAAGCGAGATTGCCTTCGGCGATCACCAACTCCCACATTGGCAAGGCTTCCCGATAAGCTTCAATGGCGGGCCGGTAATCGCTGAGTTGATAGCGGCACATACCGATGAACGTCAGTACTTCGGCGATCTTGAAGTGATAGCCGAGCGCGCGGCTGACTTGCAGCGTGCGCTCAAAAGCTTCGCGGGCTTTCGCGTGCTCACCCAACAGCCGCCACGCCTCCGCGACCAGATTAAGGGCCTCCGTCTGCATCTTCAGCATGTCGAGTTGCCCAAACAGGCGTGCCGCTTCTTCGCCAATTTCTGGCATCTTCAAAAAAGCTTCTTTGTTGCGTTGCTGGTAATAAAGCGCGTTCAAGTCAGCCAGGAGTCGCTGCGCTCTGGCGCGCGCGAAGAAATCCGGCGGAGGGGTTTGCGGCAGTGTGACGAGCAGTTGGTATTCGCCCGGCGCAGTCTTGCCATTGGCGCTGAGATTGATTCGGTAGTTGGCTGTCTCTGGCGCAATCAGCGAAACGCTCACTTTGGATGGCCCTTTGAATCCGCCATCGCCCGCCACTGGCTTATCACTTTCCAGCGCCAAGCCCAGACTCAACCAAAGTTGTTCGCTGGACGCGCTGATTTGCAGATACTGGCCTTTGACCAACGCGATCTCGTAGTAATGGCCTTGCCCCGGAGCGAGCGGGCGGGCGATGGTGTGATTCAACTCGACTTTTCGAACTTCTGCTTGATTGTCTTGTGGTTGATGTGTGTGTGCTGATGCGTTGGCGTGCGGCCTCGCTGTGGCGCTGAGCGCAATGAGCAGACAGAGAACCAACAACGAACGGCCAACTTTTGCCTTATCTAGTGTCAACCGGCTTTTCCCCATTCTTCACTTGATGTTCACCCGCACTGTATTGGCAGCTTTCCCTTCTACAGTCAATGTTACATCCACTTCACCCCGACCAATCAAGCTCCGCGGAATCAACGCGTTGATTTGATCAAGCCCGATTAAACTGCCTTGAGCTTGGGCAAAGGAGACAGGCGCATCCACGCCGCCAATCTTAACCGTCACAGTGGATAACGTGCTGCGGAACCTGATGCCCGTACCGTATAAAATCAGAAATACCTGCTCACCTAATGGGCCAAGGTCTATTGGTGTGGTGACAAACCGATTTATCGTAGTATCAAGACGCGCTATCAATTCAAAAGTTTGCGCACCGCCCGCCTTAACTCGCAGTGCAACGGCTGCCGCTACGCCTTGCCCATTAGCATTGGCTGTAAATAGACCAGGAGCGACTAAAACGATTGGTGCCGTCCCAACTGAGATTAGTCCGTTACCGTTAGTGACGGTTACTTGCGCTGTGCCGATGGCTGTACCCGGTGGAATTTGGAAGTTAATTTGCGGTGGCGCGACGAAGAAGAGCGGAGCTAAGCGTTCGACTCCTAAACTGTCTTTGACCTTGACCGTTGTCCCGCAGAGTGAAGTAGGCAAAGGCCGCGCAGTGGCGGTTTGAGTACACGTAGCGAGCGCGGTCCCGAAGGCAGCGGCGATAGATTCACTCGCAATCATAGCTCCCGTGAAACTGGCAGCGGAAACGATTGCCACTGGCGGTGGTGGCGGCAACCGGTCTAACGCGGCGACCTCATTGCTTGAAAGCGCCACACCATAAAGACGCAGCCGCACAATCCGGCCTGCTGAAGATGAGTTGCTGACACTGGTCACGTGGGTGCGAAAAAAGCGCAACGTATTCGCTTCGATCAACGCGGCATTAGCTGAATCAGCAAAAGCGAACTGCTGAACACCATTGACATAGCCATTTACATTGCCAGCCGCGTTGCGTGTGAAAACCACTTGCACAAAAGTGTTCGGCGTAATTGTTACGTTATTACCGGTGATGTCGTTAAACGGAGACAAGTGAAAGTTCAAGCGTCCATCGGAGATGTACAGGCCAGATTCATTGGTGCCGTTTTTGAAATCAAGGATACGACGAGCGCCGCTTGTCTCGTTAAAGGTAAACAGCAATACCACTGAGTAAGCTTGGTTGGAGACCACCCCGTCCGTAGAAAAGAGCGCGAGGCCATCGTTCCGATCAAAGCGCAAGCCACGGCGCAGCGAGTCATCAATTGTCACATTCTCGAAGGTGTTATTGCCGAGATTGGTCAAAGCAGGTGGACTGTTAATGACGCTACTCAGTGAGTCGCTAAACTGATAATCGGTCACGAGTGGCGGTGACGAAATGTTGGATATGGCAAAGACTGCCGAAGTTTGCACGTTGCCACAATTGGGTTTACTGAGCGTGAGCGTGCCAGTGGCAGCGCCGTTTGGTACCGTAACAGTAAGTTGGGCATCGTTATTGACGGTGAATTGCGCAGTAATGTTATTAGGGAACTTCACTCCTGTAATACCAGCCAGTCCAGCCCCATTAATATTAAAGCTGTTGCCGGGCACACCACTCGCTGGATTCAGGTAACTGACACTCGGACAGCCGGTTTGTTGATTCGGCAAGCGATCTAAGGCTGCAATCTGGCTGCCTGAAAGAGCAGCGTTGTAGAGCCGCAGACGTACAACCGAACCTGCCGACGCTGAATTGCTGCCGGTGTGGGTACGGAAAAAACGCAGTGTGTTGCTGAAATCAATCGCTGCATTATTAGCTGAATCCGTGAAACTAAATTGACGCACGCCGTTGACATAACCGCTCACGTTACCCGCCGACTCACGCGTCAACACTACTTGCACGAAAGCACTCGGCGTAATTGTCACATTGTTGCTAACGACATCGTTGAAAGGTGACAAGTGAAAGCTCAAGCGTCCGTCGAGGTTATACAAGCCGGATTCGTTGGTGCCATTCTTGAAATCGAGAATACGTCGGTAGCTAGTTACGTCCGTGAACGCAAACAGCAACACCACGGTGTAGCTCTGACTCGGGACAAGTCCCGTCGTCGGTGTAAAGGCCACGCCGTTATTCTGATCGAAGTGCAAGGTACGGCGCAGCGAGTCATCCACGGTGGCGCCTTCAAAGGTGTTATTGCCAAGGTTCGTCAAAGCGGGCGGGTTGTTGGTCGAACTGCTCAATGAATCCCGAAATTGATAATCAGCCACCAATGAAGGGACCTGCAACGGAACAGCTATCGTTGAGTTGGGATGAGTGTTCGCCGAAGAGATTTCTTGTGTCGCTGAGGTCGCTGAGGCGTTTCTTGATACGGCCTGCGTCGCTTTGTGGGCGCGTGCCACCAGCCAGAAGCCGGAACTAAGTATAGCTAGCATGGTTGCAATCGCGATGGCAAAACTTCGTATTCTCATAAGTGCTCCCAGAAGCCTTGTCGCTATTGAGACAAGGGATAGTAAACCCCACTCGAAACTGCCGAAAAACGGCTCAGGTGGTTGAACATCCAATTGGCAATCACTCGTTGCGATCTTAGACGATTGTAGCAACACCATTCGTCCTTGAGAATGAGCTAGAGAAGGCCCTCTTAATCCTGCTACCCGAAGTTTGCTGGTTGGGCTAAAACCGAAAATCATAAGTGCGTTGTTTCCGCTGGCGCTTATGCAAGGCTATTCATTATTTCGAAATACCGCCGACTTTTGAAAATTCCCATATCTCTTGCCGATATTCATAAACAGCATATCCTCGGAGAATGCCTCTTTCGGAACAATCCATTATTGCCCCTCTAACTCTTTTGATCGACCGACACTTATCAAACGAAAACACTATTACTGTAGTAGCAGTCACCCCATCATCCTTAAAGTCAGTATTGTAAAAGGTTATTTTAGGGTTCCTAAATTCTTGTTTCAAAAGGTAGCTTACAATGTGACCTCTAAATGACTCTACGTTGAATTTTGATCTGACTTTCTCCGTGGCATACCTATCTTCTTGGTTAGCTGCAAACTGCTGATTTGGAGTGGAAGATTTTCTCAAAATCAATCTCTGAGCTTCCCTTGGACCGAAAACACAAAAAAGTTCAAGATTCTGACCCTGATTAAAGACTATCGTATTAGAGCTAATAGGATTGCAGCTACCGTCAGGACACCCTAAAGTAAACGCTTCCGTGAGCTTAATAACTACATAATCACCAAAAACTTCATAGTCACCAGAGGTTGAGCGTTTATTAAACAGCCAAGAAAATTTCATATCTGATCTCAACTCGAGGGCAGCTTGATTACCAGAAGAATAGCGGCCATAAACGTGCTCTTCTTCTTTCTGAATTCTTTTTATCAAAGGATCTGTTGGGCACGCGAAGCAAGGAAGTTTGAGAAGGCCATCGGAAGCGCTAAATGTAGCTTGTTCGCCAGCGTCATATTGAAAAATAGGAAAGTCAGAACTCTGACTTTGACCTTTATAAGAGGCTAATCCGTAATGCCCATAATATGATGTATCAAGCAGCCGCCCTTGGTCATTTAAGAAGTATTGGCCCTTGTCCTTCCCATATTGATTTGCTGCGAATATTCCTTGAATTTTACTTGGGAAAAGATTGCCAGATAGCTCTGATTGGGTTGAGGGCTTACGTTTAAGGGTCGGACGTGTATCCTGAGCTAATAGCACCAAGCTAGCTATCGCAGCAAGTGAAATTGTGAAAACAACCATTGCCATTATTTTCATATCGCGCCTTTTGCCTCCAATAGAAATTGATGATACTGACCTCAATAAGGATTAGCTCAATCATTCCTCTCGCCAGCCACCTTCATACTTTCGTAGCAGCAATCGAAACTGATTACGTTGATGATTAAATGAGCCGTCCTCAAACATCTTGCGTCCTAAAGCTGTAAGTTCGAATAGTGATTGGCAAATGGCGATCGCTACCTTAGCACTTTCATCTACAGATACGTCCACGACCTCGAACCTCTGATGTGCAACTGTTCCTCTTAAGATGTCACTCTTGTCTGTTTCCTCCATCCGCAGAGAGAGCCAGCCTTGATCTATCTGTTTCAACCCTTCTTTAGTTAGCCCTACTTGACAACTCAAAGTTGAAAATCTTAATGGGATTTTTGACCATTCCTCTTCCATAGTTAGGTAGCCTTGCTGGTAAAGAACGTTCAATAATCTGTCTTGTAAGTTCGAATTGCCGATGTTAGGTAATTTCGAACATCGCGTGTCATACAGCAAGCCAAACGTAAATCCTACCTGGGTTTCCTGTGCGTGTTTTCCTTGTATTATGTCTTGCGCTTTTTGACGCACTTCGTTAGTTGAAGATGTGGGATTTGAGGTAGTAGTTGGCGAAGATGAATGAGACGAATCGGATGGGACATTGGATTGCTGTCCACACATCGTGGTCATGCCAACGAGCAAGGCAATAAGCGTCAAATTGCAAATGTTTTTTTTAGTCATCATGGACATTCCTAATAAATTTGAGTAGTTGATCTAGCGAGGTACTTCTCAGTTCTTTTTCTTGACTAACCCGCCAATTAACAATGCTACGCCAAGAAGAAAGCCGACGCCCCCGGCAGCAGTAGCGTTACCAGCCAAGTTATAAAATGGCTCCGCCAACAACGCCTACGGAGAAACCAACGATTATTCCAAGGATAGCTCCAAGAATTGTGCAACCTTTGAAGAGATTGTCTTCGAGTGCTGGCCCATTCATCTTTCATCCTTGTGCAGTGAGATCGGTTCACGAGCTAATCGTAAAAGTCACCCCTCGATATTTTTGAGCCTAACTCGTACTCATCCATCGCAATGACTTTTCTTGTTTCACCAGTATCCTCGAATTCAATCGTGTAAACTTTGATCTGTTGAGCATCAGAGGCACCCGCCATACGGGCGATGTCAGCAGCCAAGCCACCGATTGGATCATTGGGGCTTACATCAACGATTCGCCAACTCATATTGGAAATCTCCTTTTCTCGATTTCTTGTAGGTTTGAGTAGATGATTTGGGGCGTTAAAACTCGACCCAATTCTAGCAATGTGACGATCAACAAGGTCGCCATAGCAGCTAGAACAGCCGAACGATAAGGCACACAATACGCCGTCAGGTAAACAGTCAGCTTGAGCCAGTGAACTCAAGCTCGCACGGTCGTGGCAGACGCGCTTGGCAAGGTCATGATGGAGCCGGTTGGTGTCTCGTTTTTTCCTCGCCCATGCACATGAGGGGATGAGCGCGGCCAAACCGCACATGCGCGGCGAAAAAAAATCTTCAGAAAAGTTTGACGGCTGGCAAACGCGGCGGATTGGCCGGTCAAGCAGCAGGCACGTTCAACAAGTCCCGTTCAATTTCCGCGCTCAGAAACGGCAGGTTGGGTTGCGTGAAGCTCAAGCCGGGAGCAGGCAGACGATGATGGTTGATGTCGGGCGGGAGGTGTTTGTGATGCGGGTGCGTGCTGGCAAGCGTTGGGTCGTTTGGGTGCTGTTGTGAGTCGTACCAGTAGAGGCGTTCTTCTCCGCGCCGCACTTCGCAGCCATATTCGTCTATCACTGCGGATAACGGTTCTCCGCGATCAGCACTTCGCGTTCTAACAAACGGTCATCATCGTTCAGATGCAACAGCTTTATGGTCGTCTCGCCAATGGGCGTCAAGCCGACGACGCTGGCGCCACGCAAGGCAAAATGATCCTGCCATCGTTGTGCGCGCGGGTTGAAGAGCAGTTTCACTACGCCGCTGGTCGGATCAATCGTGCCAAAATCAGTTCCCTTGAAGTGGTTGCAAAGCGAACAGGCGCAGGCAAGGTTTTCGCTGATCGTTTGCCCGCCGTGCCCGCCGTGACGGATGGCGATGATGTGATCTATCTGATGGGTATCCGGCGCGTCGTCTTGATGAATCAGGCAGTATTCACAACGCTCGTTGGCTCGCTCTACCACAAGCCTGCGCAACTGGTTGGGAATATGGATGCGAGCCATGGCGGTGGCGGGAAAGCGTTATTGCGGCTGTTGATTGAGTACGCGACGGGCGCTGGCTTTGAGCAGAATCATGACGTGCCGGAAGTGCAGGTATTTTTCCAACTGCGTTTTCTCTTCCGGCGTCAAACCTGCTTCGCGATTTTTGTCGAGGAGTTCTTCCAGCCGTTCCTGGGCCGGAGCGGAGATTTTGAATTCAGCCACTTGTTCCAACGCCGGGTCAGCGGTCAGAAAGCTGACGATCTCTTGATAAAGCGAGGGCGAGGCTGCTGGTGTTTTCGTTGGTTTTGAAGACGTGGCTTCGACGGCTTCTCGAATCAAGGCAGGCAGGTGCGCAGGTGGTATCTTGAATTGTTCCGCCAGTTCGTCGGGTACTTCGAGCGTAATCGTAGCCATCAGCCATAACTCCTTTTTCGTAGTCCAAAAATATCTTACCGCAAGCAGCGGCGATTTGCCGAACGCAGGCGACAAACTTTATCCGAAGGCAGGCTTCGAGCGCGTGGATGTCATGCATGACTTCATTGATGGTCATTGATTCGCTCCTTGCAGTTCAACGCTTGGGACGGGGCGATTATAGGGGATACAGACAGTGCGGCCAAGACAGGCGTGTTTGTCGCAGGCGGGACCTTGCCAATATTAATTATTCCTGGCGCTCACCCGCACCGGACACAACACAGGCGGCGCGCCCGGATGTTGCACTTCCAGCCGATAACGCTGCGCCGCCACGCCCTGCAAATCCAACGTCGCATTCAACCGCTGTCCGTCGCGGCTCGTTGCATTTGTCGTGACGACCGGTTGGTCACGTTCATCCAGTAAACGCACAGTGTACGCGCCCGCCAAACTCCCTTCGGGCAAGCGCAGGCGGAATTGAGTTGGCACAGGCGTCAGCTTGAGCGCGGGTTTTCCCTGGCTGCCAGCTTCGGCGGCATCGCGCAGGGCGACGTATTCATTTAGGTCTATGCCCACTATTGTGCTTGCGAGGGTGGTTGAATGTGGCGGCGCTGGGGCAGGCGATTCGGCTAGTGCAGGGGGCGGGGGATTGGCGGGAGTCTGCGTTTGCGTGAGGGTTGGTGTGTTGACAGCAGGCCGCGTGTTGTTGCGCCAGCGCGTCCAGGTGAACAAACCGAAGGTCAGGAACAGCGCGGCTACGGTGGCCCAAGCGAGGCCGGGGTGAATCGTAAAGGCGGCGCGCACTTTGGCGGGCCAAGCCAGCCAAAAGCTGGGCGTGGCCGGGCCCGCAATGGCTGGGACGAGAGCGTGACGCGCGGCCAACGCTGTCTGGTATTCCGTAAAGCAGGCGGAACAGCCGAACAGGTGCGCGCGCAAGGTGTCAGCGGGCAAGCCGCCCGTTTGAGCCGCAGCCAGCAGGCTGGCGCGGTCGGGGCAGGCGAGCCGGTCAGGATTGGGGAAGTCATTGCCGAAATACGCGCGCGCCAGTTCGTGCAACGTTTCGGGCTGCCATGCGCTTGGTTGATGCTCCATACCCTGTCCCTCGCCTGCGCCATTCACCGGAGTTGGATTGTCGGGCGATTTGTTCATCGGTTTCTCCTGCGCCCACACACATGACGGGGTGAGCGGGGCAGAAGCGCACAGTATTCTGAAAAAAGTATGGCGCCGCAGATTGTCGCGGACAAACGCTGCTCACCGGAACCAAGCCAGTTAATCGAAGCGTGTGCGTAATTCGACAAGTGAATAGATACGCGGATGTAGCGGATTTCCGCAGATTCTTTTTCGGGTTGATCCGCGTTGATCCGCTGCATCCGCGTATCTATTTCCTCTACTTTGTTGGCATTTCTTTTACGCACAGGCTTCAGTTAATCCGCGTGACTCTGCGTATATCTGCGGCGGCGTCAATCGCCACTGCGGTTCAAGCGTTGCGCCAGCGCCTTGATTTGCCGGTCATATTTGACCCGGATGGTGTGGCCGTTGCCGCCCAGTTCGGCGGCAATCTCGTCGTAGGTGAAACCGAGCGCCTGGTATTCAAAAACGCGCCGCGTCCAATCATCCATGTGGTGAATGATTTGTTGCAGCAGAATCCGGCGCTCGAGTTCGGCGGCGGAATGTTGCGGGGGCGCGGCAGCGGCGGCGATAGACGCTTCGAGACGGCGGTGGCCGTTTTGTTTTTCCAGTTCAGCGAGCAGCAAGCGTTGCCAGACGCGGTACAGGTACGCGGGTAGGTTGGCGATCTCAGTTTCAGCGCGGCGGCGCGTGACCAGCGCGCAGGCCTTCATCAACAGACGTTGGCCCAACGCCGGGTCGCCCAGCGCTTGAGCGGCCCGGCGTTCAGCTTGCGGCAACAGCGCGGCGGCGGCGGCGTGTATGTCGCCGTCAACGGGGCCGAACTCATCGGTGAAAGATGGCGCTTCGAATAGTCGCATCGCGGGCAGTCGCATCGCGGGTGTTTGGTGACAGCGTCAAGCCGTCCTGCCGGGGCAAGACGAGCGCGCTAACCTGGAATGTGGGGTGTTGCCCGTGAAAGGCGCGCCATCCTAGCACGCACGCGGCGCTATGACGATTGGGCGGCGTGTTATGAAAGCACGTGTTTTTCGATGGCTTTGGCGACGCCGTCGGCTTCGTTGGTGTCGGTCACTTCAAAGCCCATTGCTTTCAGTTCGTCTTCGGCATTGCCCATCACGATGCCGGTGCCCGCGTAACGCAGCATCGTCAGGTCGTTGAAATTGTCGCCGATGGCCAGCACTTCTTCCGGCACGAAGCCGTGTTGTGCGGCAATCTCGGCCAGGCTGTCGCCTTTGGAAGCGGTGTGGCTGAGCGCATCCAAAATCGTCAGATCAATCGCACGGTAGCGCGTTTTGAAAAGCTGAATCCGGTCGCCCAGCGCCGTTTGTAACTGTTCGGCAAAGGCGTCAAGCGGATCGCAGCGTCCCGAAAACATCATCTGAATCGGATCGTGATCGAGGTAGGCGAGCAGGTCTTCGACCTCGCGCACGGCGTGCCAGTACTTTTCCAGGTAACGGTGCAGCGCGCGGTTGTTGGCCGAAATGCCTTCGAGCACCATCACGCCGTGGCCGTGCGGGTCGTCGCAACAGATGGCATCCGCGCCGAATGCGCGCCCGGCGTGCAGTACCTGTTGTGCGACTTCGACATTGAGCGGGTGATAGCCGAGCGTCGCCAGCGTCGTCACGTCTTTGGTCAGCGCGCCGTTGTGCGAGATCAGCAGCACGTCCAATTGCAATTCCTGAATCAGTTGATGCGCCGAACCGAAGCGGCGGCCCGTGACCAGTGCGACCTTGACGCCTTGGGCTTGCGCGGCGCTGATGGCGGCGCGGGTGCGCGGCGTGAGTTCGCTGCGATAGGTGAGCAGCGTGCCGTCAATGTCGAGCGCGATGAGTTTGATTGGCATGGCGGCGAAGCTAGCATCGGGCGCTTGCAAATTGCAATTTGAAATTGAAATGCCGCGTACCGGCGTGTAGGCTCTGAGCGCATTCCAAACACCAAGGACAACACCACGAAAGCTATGGCAAAAAAAGCATTGATCACCGGCATCACCGGACAGGACGGCAGCTATTTGACTGAGTTGCTGTTGGGCAAAGGCTATGAAGTATACGGCATCATGCGCCGTTCGAGTTCCTTCAACACCGGCCGCATTGACCACATCTATCAAGACCCGCATGAATTGGGGCGGCGTTTGCATCTGGTTTACGGCGACCTGAACGACGCCAGTTCGCTCAACAAGATTTTGCGCGATGTCGCGCCGGATGAGATTTATAACCTGGGCGCGCAATCGCACGTGCGCGTCAGCTTCGACATTCCCGAATACACAGCGGAAGTCGGCGCGCTGGGTACGCTGCGCTTGCTCGAAGCGATCCGCGAGACCGGTTTGAACAAGACGCGCTTTTATCAAGCCTCCTCGTCTGAGCTTTACGGCAAAGTGCAGGAGGTGCCGCAGACCGAGCGCACGCCGTTCTATCCGCGCAGCCCTTATGCCGTCGCCAAGCTTTATGCTTACTGGATCACGGTCAATTACCGCGAGAGCTATGGCCTATATGCCTGCAACGGCATCCTCTTCAATCACGAATCGCCGAGGCGCGGAGAAACCTTTGTGACGCGCAAAGTCACGCGCGCGGCGGCCGCAATCAAGCTCGGTTTGCAGGACAAGCTTTATCTGGGCAACCTCGACGCCAAACGCGATTGGGGCTTTGCGCCTGAGTTTGTCGAGGCGATGTGGCGTATGTTGCAACAGGACGAGCCCGAAGATTACGTGATCG